>NZ_CAMZMZ010000006.1:0-154781 GCF_947311905.1 Alteromonas sp. CyTr2
CATGAATGTTCCTATCTTTTTTATCTCGCTGATATCGTTATATTATTTGTGGGGATACCTCAGACTCTGACCCCATTCTTGTGGTTTAGTCGTTTCGGCGTTGAGATAGTCAGCGGTACAGGATACTCTTCGGTATCCTTTTTTATTTGTACCAATGGCTTATGTTTACTTATCTTTGCAAACCTTATCGCGCCTTTTCCTTTGTCTGCGCTGCTTCTGTACTTACTTCTACTTTAATGACTGGTTCGGCGAATGCCGAAGTACCTGCTTCTAATTTAGCCTCGGTTGAATCGTCGGCGACAACAAAAAGCAAAAAGATGACGCTGAGTAATGCCTCTATCGATTTGGACGTATATCGTCAGCACGTTAAAACACTGGCAAGCGATGAGTTTGAAGGGCGAGGGCCTTTGTCGAAAGGTGAAGAGAAAACAGTCGATTACTTGGTAACCCAATACAAAAAGCTAGGGTTGAAGCCAGCCTTTGGCGATAGCTACACCCAAGCTGTGCCTTTAGCCAAAATAACGCCTAAGAACATCTCATCGTTAAAAATAGGCGGGCTTGATTTTAGCGCAGGCAGCGACTTTACAGCCCGTACTCAGCGCATTGTTAATGACTACTCACTTGCTAATAGTGATGTAGTTTTTGTGGGTTATGGCATTAATGCCCTAGAGTACAATTGGAATGATTACGCAGGCCTGGATGTAAAAGGAAAAACCGTTGTATTGCTGGTAAATGACCCGGGTTTCGCTTCTAAAGATCCAGAGCTTTTTCAGGGCAACGCAATGACTTATTACGGTCGCTGGACATATAAGTACGAAGAAGCAGCCAGGCAGGGGGCAGAAGCGGTTTTCATTATTCATGAAACCATGCCTGCGGGTTACGGGTGGGGCGTAGTCGAAAACTCAAATTCCAATACCAAATTCAGTTTAGTCGACGACAACAACAATGCTTCACAAGTCGGTGTAATGGGTTGGCTTCATTTAAATGCCGCAAGACAGCTATTTGAAAAAGTGGGTATGGATTATGGCGAGCTTAAAGACAAAGCTTCAAAGCCAGGATTTATGCCCATCGCGCTAAACACAAAAGCATCATTGGGTTTCACCAATACTATTGAGCGTGCCGAGTCGCAAAATGTTGCAGGCATTTTAGAAGGTACAGATAAGCCAGAAGAATGGGTGATGCTTCACGCTCACTGGGACCACCTAGGCAAAGTTGAGAAGAACGGTCAAACCACTATTTACAATGGTGCGGTAGACAACGCGTCAGGCGTAGCAGGTGTGCTTACATTGGCAGATGCGCTGTCAAAACGCGATGAGGGCTTTGCGCGTACACTAATGTTTAGTGCGTTTACCGCAGAGGAAACAGGGCTACTCGGTGCCGATTATTTTGCAAATAATCCACCGGTACCAACATCGAACATGGTGGCTTTTTTAAATATCGACGGCATGAATGTAAACGATGATGTTGATTACATTTTGCAGTACGGCGAAGGTTATTTATCTATTGAAGACGATTTAGCAACAGCTGCCGCGCTACAAGGGCGAAACGTCAAAATGGATCCGAGACCTCAAAATGGACTGTTCTTCCGCTCAGATCACTTCGCGCTTGCTAAGCAGGGCGTGCCCTCAATTTTGTTCATGAGCTTAGGCGATACCGACCCTAGCTTCATCGCCAAACGCTATCATAAAGCAGATGATGACTACCTTCCAAGCTGGACATTAGGTGGTGTGCAACAAGACCTCTCACTTATCGGCTCTATGCTGAACTATTACGCCCAAGGCGATGTGTGGCCATACTGGAAACGTGACTCTGATTTTAAAGACAAGCGCACACAGGCAATGGAAGTGAAAAAGGCAAAGTAATTCACGCTTAACTGTAGGTAGCGATATAACAAGGTAAAGCGACGCTAATGAGTTGGATTTTATTTACGTTGGGCGCGGTTGTTATGCAAACCGTGCGCAATGCACTTCAGAGTAAGCTGAGCGGTGCAGTTAACACCTCTGGGGTGACGCTCTCTCGCTTTATTTTGGCTCCGCCAATAGCTCTCGTCTATTTACTCATTCTCTACAGCAGTAGCGCCAGTCAAGTGCCTGAGTTCTCAGGCTTTTTTATTACAGTGATATTGTGTGCTTCGCTACTTCAAATAGCGGCCACTTCTTTAATGGTGATTTTGTTCAAGCAGAAGAATTTTGCCATTGGCGCAGGTCTAGCGAAGAGTGAGGCCTTGGTGGCCGGCGTTGTAGGCATGCTCTTTTTCGGAAGTTATTTAACGCCCCTTGGGTGGGCGGGCATAGTAATAGGCGCAATAGCAGTATTTGTGTTAAGCAGTGGCAATCGGCTCCATGGGATTAGTGTGAAAACCATGGTAATAGGTCTTGCTTGCGGTACCTGTTTTGCGCTTACATCACTGTTGGTGCGCGAGGCTAGCCATATGCTAAATGTTCAGCATACAGTGGCTGCTGCTTGGGTGTTGTTATGGGTGCTATGTGTACAAACGATAAGTTTAAGTGGTTATATTGCGCTAACTAAACCCTTCGTGTTCAGACAGCTAACCAACGCTAAAAAGCAGGTGCTAGCGATTAGCACGGTAAGCTGTTTGGGCTCAATTTGTTGGTTCACCGCTATGGCATTGCAACATGTGGCGCTAGTAAAAACGCTTGGGCAGTTAGAGGTGTTACTTACCTTGATACTCTCACATTACTGGCTAAAAAATGCAGTCACAAAACGCGAAATTGCTGGCTTACTTCTTATTGGGCTTGCCGCAATCTTTGTTATGTGGGCATAAAGTACTGACAATATTAAACACTGAAGTTTTTAGTACAAAATCAATTGAATGTTATTTTCATAAAACAAAAAAGTGCTAAACAACCTTAATTAAAACGACAGGAAAGGAACATGGATAAGCGACATTTCTTGAAATTAGCGGGCGCTAGCTTTGCGCTTGCTCCTGTGGCTTCTATGGCTGCAATTAATCAAACCAATGCAACAGACATTAACGGTTTAAGCGGGCTAAGTGATATCACCGCAAATGCGAAGCCGATTACCGTAGAAGAACGCAAAGCGCGTATTGAAAAAGCGCAGTCGCTTATGAAAGCCCAAGACATTGCGGCAATTCTGGTCGAGCCTGGCGCTGCAATGGATTATTTTTCAGGGATTAATTGGTGGCGTAGTGAGCGCTTGACCGCGCTGGTTATCCCTCAAAAAGGTGACATGGCGGTGGTAACGCCATTTTTCGAAAAGCCAAGTGTGCTTGAGTCGTTAGCTATAGGCGATGATGTAAGAGTGTGGCAAGAGCATGAAAGCCCGTTTGATGTCGTAGCCAATATTTTAAAGTCGCGCGGTATAACAAGCGGCAATATCGGCTTTGAAAGCAGCGTACGCTACTTTGTAGTTACCGGAGTCAGCCGAGCGCTACCAAACATTCATATCGTTCCCGCCGAGCCAATTACACTTGGTTGTCGCATGTATAAAACTGCGAGTGAACTGGCACTTATGCATAAGGCCAATGAAGTTACTTTACGTGCTTACGAGTTTGTTTTTAGCAACCTAAAGCTTGGCATGAGTCAGCAGGATGTAAAAAGTTTGATGAACACCGCACAGCAGCACTTAGGCGGCAGCGGTACATGGTGTTTGGCGCTGTTTAACGATGCAAGTGCTTATCCTCATGGCACAAATGCAGCACAAACTATCAAAGAAGGTTCGGTGATCTTGCTAGACAGCGGTTGCAGCGTGCACGGTTACCAAAGCGACATAAGTCGTACTTTGGTATTTGGCAAGGCGCCTCAGAAAGTTCAGGACGTATGGCATACAGTAAGGGAAGGGCAGAACGTAGCATTTGCCGCAGCTAAAATTGGTGAGCCAGCAGGCAAAGTGGATGATGCAGTGCGCCAATTCTACGCCAGCAAAGGGTACAGCAAAGACTATGCATTGCCTGGGCTAAGTCACAGAACAGGTCACGGTATCGGCATGGAAGGACACGAGAGTGTTAACTTCGTGCGTGGTGAAAATACGCCACTTAGAAAAGGCATGTGCTTTTCTAATGAGCCAGGTATCTATATTCCGGGTGAATTTGGTGTGCGCTTAGAAGACTGTTTGTACATGACAGAAACAGGCCCCGCTTACTTTACCGAACCGCCAGAAAGTTTGGCGAAACCGCTGGGTAAATTGCTGAATTTATTAAGCTAAATAAGAAGTTAATAAACCTGCCTCTCAAAATTTTTATTAGCTGTTACACTTAAAAATATTACCTAAGTGAATGATGGATAAACTATGCCTGAAAGAAAATTTAGATTGGTTACGCGAAGTGATTTCGATGGACTGGTATGTGCGGTTTTATTGAAAGATTTAGACTTAATTGACGATATTTTGTTTGTTCATCCAAAAGACATGCAAGACGGTAAAATTGATATTACCGAGAATGATATCACTACTAACCTGCCTTACGTTGCGGGTTGCCATATTGCCTTCGACCATCACTTAAGCGAAACAGTGCGTAACTCAGGCGATATTGATAATCACATCATTGACCCGAAAGCGCCGTCGGCGGCGCGCGTTGTTTACGACTATTACGGTGGTGCAGATAAATTTCCTAACATCTCAGTAGATATGATGGATGCGGTAGATAAAGGAGACTCTGCACAGTTTAGCGAAGAAGAAATCCTTGAGCCCACAGATTGGGTGCTCATGAATTTCATCATGGATGCGCGAACTGGGCTTGGTCGTTTCAGAGATTTCAAAATCTCTAACTATCAGCTAATGATGAAGCTAATAGATGCGTGCAAAGACCATAGCATTGAAGAAATACTGCAAATGGAAGACGTGGCCGAGCGCGTGAGTTTGTACCACGAGCACAATGAAATGGCGAAGGCGCAAATTGCCAAGTGTTCTACCGTATACGACAACCTAGTAGTGCTTGATTTAACCGACCAAGAAACCATTTACGCGACAAACCGGTTTGTTATTTATGCCATGTACCCCGACTGCAATATCTCTATTCACAATATGTGGGGGCTTAAAAAGCAAAACGTGGTATTTGCTATTGGTAAATCCATTACTAATCGTAGCTCAAAAACCAATGTGGGAGAGTTGTGCTTGAAGTATGGCGGCGGTGGTCACATGAACGCAGGTACATGTCAGGTTGAAACCAGCAAAGCCGAAACTGTACTCGGCGAGCTTATCGAAACCATCACGAGTGATGGCTAAAGCTAATTGAATAAGAACGGTGGGGCAGAAAAAGTACTCTGACCCCCCAATTTTTATTGGGTTAGCCGAACTTTAAAAAATTCGGCGAGTGTTTTACTTATTACCGGGTGCTGGGTGTCTTGGTTAAATAAGCAAATATTTACCTTGCCTAATTTGGGCAGGTGCGGGTGGTTTAGCGCTACAAGGTTTGCCGGTAAGCTAGATTTTGCTAGAGCTGTCACGCCTAGCCCCTGTTGAATGGCGGCAACCAATCCACCTAAATCTGCATTGGTATAGCTAATTTTCCATGCAAAGGTTTGCTGCTTTAACTGCTCAATAACGCGGCTTCGATACATGCATCCATCGGGAGCAAGCACCAAAGGAATGTTGTTGCCAACCAACGGGTGAGCCGTGTCGCCAACCCAAACTACATCATCTTCTAACACTACTTCGCCTTCTGTCTGCTCGCCCGGGTTAACCAACGCCAAAATCAAATCGAAATGATCGCGCTGAGTCGGGTGCAGCAAGTCACGGCTTAAGGCAGAGGTCACTTCAAGTGATACATCGGGATAGCGCTTAGAAAATTCGCCAATTAGACCCGGCAATAATGTAGAAGCAAATTCATTGGGAATGCCAAGGCGCAAGCGACCGCTAAGCGGGGCAGGGGTTAAGCTGCGAAAGATGTTATCGTTAAGCTCTAGCAGTTCTTTCGCCTTTGGGTACAGCCAATTGCCGTCGGCGCTAGGTACATGCCGTTGCCCAACTTTAGTAAATAGCTTGCGGTCTAACTGCGACTCTAACTTTTTAATTTGTAGGCTTATTGCCGGTTGAGAACGGCCTAAGAAGTCGCCCGCTTTAGCGTAGCCACCAAGTTCAATAACGCTAACGAAGGTTCGTAAGGTATCAAGGGAAAGCTGCTTCATGTTGATTTGCAATCTTAATGTAGTTTAACCAATACATTATAAATATAAATGTATTGATAAGAAATTCCAATTTGTTGCATAAACGTTAGCTCACTATACTCAATTTCGTTTTCTACCTTTCAAATTAAAAAGAGTAAGTGGAATGTCTAGTACCACCGCCCTACACGCAAAGCACCTAGAAGCCGGTGCGAAAATGGTCGATTTCTTCGGCTGGGATATGCCAATTAACTATGGTTCACAAATTGAAGAGCATCACGCTGTGCGTCAAGACGCCGGTATGTTCGATGTGTCTCACATGACCATTGTTGACGTAAAAGGCGCACAAGCAAAAGCGTATCTTCAGTACCTTTTAGCCAACGATGTGGCAAAACTAAAAGACAAAGGCAAAGCGCTATACAGCGGCATGCTTAACGAAGATGGCGGTGTTGTAGACGACCTTATCGTTTATCACTTCGACGAGACTAACTATCGTTTAGTGGTTAACTCAGCAACGCGCGAAAAAGACATGAACTGGTTAATGAGCAAAGCAGAAGGCTTTGAGGTGACCATCACCGAGCGCCCTGAATTTGCCATGATTGCCGTTCAAGGTCCTAACGCAAAAGAAAAAGCCGCCACCTTGTTCAGCGCAGCGCAAAAAGAAGCGGTAGCGGGCATGAAGCCATTCTTTGGTGTACAAGCAGAAGACTTATTTATTGCTACCACAGGTTATACCGGTGAAGCAGGCTACGAAATTATGGTGCCAGCTGAGCAAGCGGAAAGCTTCTGGCAAGCACTACTAGACGCGGGCGTTAAGCGATGCGGCCTGGGTGCTCGCGACACACTTCGCCTAGAAGCAGGCATGAACCTGTACGGCCAAGATATGGATGAAACCGTATCACCACTAGCGGCTAACATGGGCTGGACAATTACATGGGAACCGGCTGATCGTGACTTCGTAGGGCGTAAAGCACTAGAAGCGCAGCGCGAAGCGGGTACCGACAAGCTAGTAGGCTTGGTGATGACTGAAAAAGGCGTGCTGCGTCACGGTCTTAAAGTGAAAACAGAAAGCGGCGAAGGCGTTATCACTTCAGGTACGTTCTCTCCAACTTTAGGTCACTCAATTGCGATGGCACGAGTACCAAGTGATGTTGGTGAAACAGTAGAAGTGGAAATGCGCAAAAAGTGGGTTACAGTAAAAGTGGTTAAGCCCTCCTTTGTTCGCAATGGAAAAAGTGTTTTATAAGTTAACAGAGAATAACAGGAACGATTATGAGCAACATCCCAACTGATTTACGCTATGCCGCTACGCACGAATGGGTTCGCCCTGAAGGTGACGGTGTTTTCACTGTAGGTATTTCTGAGCACGCACAAGGCTTACTTGGCGACATGGTTTTCGTTGATTTGCCAGATGTTGGCGACGCAGTAAGCACTGGCGACGACGTATGTGTTGCTGAATCGGTAAAAGCAGCGTCTGACGTTTACGCGCCAATTTCAGGTGAAATTGTAGCAATTAACGAAGACCTAGAAGATTCACCAGAACTAGTTAACACTGACCCGTACGGCGACGGTTGGCTATTCAAAATTAAAGCTGACGATGCGGCAGAAGTAGAAGGTCTACTAGACGCTGAAGGCTACGAAAACAGCATCGACGAAGAGTAATTCGTTTCGCAGTTTTAAAAGAACCATAATTTGAAAAGGGGCATGAAGATAATTCAGCCCCTTTTTAACTTAAAGATTTAACGCGCCCTTGCGGCAACCATTACGAGTGCTTAACAACGTTATGTCGAATACTTCCCCTACATTGGCTCAACTAGAGCAAAAAGATACTTTTATCCGCCGTCACATTGGCCCGGGTAAAGGCGAAATTGAAGAAATGCTGTCTGCTATTGGTGCAAGCTCACTAGACGATTTAATTGAGCAAACTGTACCGGCAGGTATTGCGCTACCAGAGCCACTAAAATGTGGTGAAGGGGCGACAGAAGTTGAAGCATTAAGTGAACTTAAAGCCGTTGCACAAAAGAACAAAATTAACCGTTCTTTCATTGGTATGGGTTACTACGATACACACGTACCAAACGTTATTCTTCGCAACGTACTAGAAAACCCAGGTTGGTACACAGCGTACACGCCTTACCAGCCAGAAATTGCTCAAGGTCGTTTGGAAGCTATTCTTAACTTCCAACAAGTAACCATTGACCTAACTGGCCTAGAGCTAGCATCTGCGTCATTACTTGATGAAGGTACAGCGGCAGCAGAAGCCATGGGTCTTGCTAAGCGTGTGTCTAAGAACAAAAAAGCGAATGCGTTCTTTATTGCTAACGACGTTCACCCGCAAACAGTTGACGTGGTTGAAACTCGCGCTGAAATGTTCGGTTTTGAAATCATCAAAGGTGCGGCAGAAGAAGCAGCAGAACATGACGTATTCGGTGCGCTACTTCAATATCCAACCTCTACCGGTGAAGTAAAAGACATCAGCGACATCATTGCTGCGGTACAAGCGAAAAAAGGCATTGTAGCAGTAGCCGCTGACCTAATGAGCTTGGTTATGCTTAAGTCGCCTGGCGAGCTAGGTGCAGACGTTGCACTTGGTAGTGCACAGCGCTTTGGTGTACCAATGGGCTACGGTGGTCCACACGCGGCATTCTTTGCTACACGCGACAGCTACAAGCGTTCACTACCTGGCCGTATTATTGGTGTGAGTAAAGACACCCGTGGTCGCCCAGCACTTCGCATGGCGCTACAAACTCGTGAACAACACATTCGCCGCGAAAAAGCGAACTCGAACATCTGTACAGCGCAGGTGCTGTTAGCCAACATGGCAAGCTTCTACGCGGTGTACCACGGCCCTCAAGGCCTTAAAACTATTGCTGAGCGCATTCACCGCTTCGCCGACATTCTTGCTACTGGTTTGAATCAGAAAGGTGTAGCTCTAAAGCACAGCACGTACTTCGACACGCTAACCGTAATGGTAGACAACAAAGAAGACGTACTAGCAAAAGCCTACGCAAAAGGCATGAACCTGCGCGCAGACCTTGAAGGTGCGGTAGGTGTGTCGCTAGACGAAACTACCACACGTGAAGACATTGTTGCGCTATTCGACGTATTGCTTGGTGAAGAGCACGGCTTAACAGTGGAAGGTCTGGATGCAGAAGTAACCACGCAAGACGTAAAATCTATTCCTGAAGGTTTAGTACGTACTAGCGACTTCCTAACGCACGAAGTGTTTAACAAGTATCACTCTGAAACAGAGATGCTTCGTTACATCAAGAGCCTTGAAAACAAAGACTTGGCGCTTAACCACTCAATGATTTCATTGGGCTCGTGCACCATGAAGCTAAACGCAACGGCTGAAATGATCCCAGTGACATGGGCTGAATTCGGTCAGCTTCACCCGTTTGCACCACTAGACCAAGCTGCGGGCTATCAAGAAATGATTGCCGAGCTAAGCGAGTGGTTAATTAACGTAACAGGTTACGACGCGCTTTCAATGCAGCCTAACTCAGGTGCGCAAGGTGAATACGCAGGCCTATTGGCTATTCAGCGTTACCATGAAAGCCGTGGCGAAGGTCACAGAAACGTGTGCTTAATTCCAAGCTCTGCCCACGGTACTAACCCAGCGTCTGCACAAATGGTTAGCCTTAAAGTGGTAGTAGTTGCGTGTGATAGCAAAGGTAACGTAGACCTTAACGACCTTCGCAAGAAAGCGGAAGAAGTGGGTGACAACCTATCGTGCGCCATGATCACATACCCGTCTACCCACGGTGTATATGAAGAAACCGTGCGCGAGATTTGTGACATTGTTCACCAATACGGCGGTCAGGTTTACATGGACGGCGCGAACATGAACGCGCAGGTGGGCATTACGTCACCTGGCTTCATTGGTTCAGACGTGTCGCACCTTAACCTACACAAAACCTTCTGTATTCCACACGGCGGTGGTGGCCCAGGTATGGGACCAATTGGTGTTAAGTCGCACCTTGCGCCATTCCTACCAAACCACACGGTTGTTAACGTAGAAACGGCAGGCAAAGACTGTGGTGCGGTATCGGCAGCACCATGGGGCAGTGCATCGATTCTGCCTATTAGCTACATGTACATCAAAATGATGGGTAGCGCTGGCCTTCGCCGTGCAACCGAAGTCGCTATTCTGAACGCTAACTATGTGGCTAAGAAGCTAGAAGGGCACTTCCCAGTGCTTTACAAAGGCAACAATGGCCGCGTAGCGCACGAATGTATTATTGACCTTCGCCCGCTTAAAGAAGCAAGCGGTGTGACCGAGCTAGACATTGCGAAGCGCCTAAACGACTACGGTTTCCACGCGCCAACCATGAGCTTCCCTGTAGCGGGTACACTTATGATTGAACCAACCGAGTCGGAAGCGAAGTACGAACTAGACCGTTTCATCAACGCTATGGTTAGCATTCGCCAAGAAATTGCGAAAGTAGAAAGCGGCGAGTGGGATGCGACTGACAACCCGCTACACAATGCACCGCACACACTAGCTGACATCTGTGACAGCGACTGGAACCGCAGCTACGACCGCATGCTAGCGGCGTACCCAGCTCCAGAAGTACACAGAAACAAGTTCTGGCCAACGGTTAACCGTATTGATGACGTTTATGGCGACCGGAACCTGATCTGTTCTTGCCCTAGTATTGAGAGCTATGTTGAAGAGTAGGGTGGTTTAGCTGCGTTGCTGTTAGAGCTTGATTGATTTGAAAGGCGAACCGGTTGGTTCGCCTTTTTTGTTTCAAGTTTTAGTGTTTAGAAGTCCGTTTTAGACGAATTGCAGACCTTCCCCCCACTTAGAGGAACTGATTGGGCTTAGGCAACAAGACATCATCTTGCATGGCCAGATTCCGTTTGTCTGGATACAACCCTATGAAGGCCACGCACTAAAAACACCTCATTCTCAGCGCAAAATACCCTTGGTCGGAGAATCCCTTCATGCCTTCCAGCAACAGCCAAAGGGTTTTCTTGATCGCTACCCAATACCTGATTCCGCCTCTACGGCGATTAACAAATACCTACGGGAAAACAAATGCGCCCTTCTCCCAGTAACACGCTCTATTCACTCCGGCATACATTCAAAGACCGTTTACGGGATATTGGCGCGCCGGAAGAAATTATCGATGAACTAATGGGGCATAAAACTCGTGGTCCGAAATACGGTCGCGGCCATTTGCTGGAAAAAAAGTATGAATGGCTACAACGAATTGCATTTGATGTTCATTGACGATTTAATGACCAACAAAGAACAATCGGAATAGCACCATGCAGGGAAATAGTAACAATTCCACAACTTTATCCACTTTGCTTATGTCTCAGTCAAAAGGTTTATTAGTTGCACACCGCAATGCACTAACTTTTCTTACCGCAAGCGTGATGGTTTTGAGCGTATCATTCGGTGCACAAGCACAAGATGAATTAAAATTCCCATCTTTCCCTGCAAGTTTCGAAACCGCTGAATATCAAGGACAAAAGGGCTGTATTCCTAATGATGATAGATATGAATTCGCCGTGATGAAAAATGAAGGGATGGAGAGAGTAGGTGGACATCCTTTATTAGAAACAAGAAAAAACGGTCTTCATGTTATGTCTATGATGTATAATGCAGAAAAAGGCTATGGCTATTCCTTATCAATTAAGGGGGATGGCAAGATGTGCGTAACAGACAAATATGTTTCAATGAAATTTAGTAATCAATTATCAAATAACTTCACCACAATCGCAGCCAAAACCAAGTCACCACTAACGCCTGAGGATTGTAATTTTGCTGAAAAAGCAGTTAACACTTGCGGCTCATACCACACCTTAACAAATAAATTGGTTAAAAGGGATTACCGGTTCGACTGGCAGGGTACAAGAGCTGACGGCAAAATTGCCACTATGCTCTCGGGTGAAAACCAGTCATTCCTATTGCTGACCGATGCTAAAACAAGCGCAACCATTATTATTGGTATCGGTAAGGGTGAGTTTGATTATTACAAGAAAGCCAAGGGATAACAGACTTTAGGAGTAAAGCATGGCTAAAATTAAATTACCAATCACCACCTGTCTTCTGGCCTTGTATTTTTGTCTATCGGTTAATGCACAAGCAAAAGAATTACCATTACCCGCTTTTCCAGCGAACTTTGAGGTGGCGGAGTACCAAGGTCAAAAAGGCTGTATTCCCGATGATAATAAGTATCAATTTGCAGTAATGGAAAATGAAAGCTTAGTTCCAGTGGGGTTTCACCCTCTTATGGATACGCCTCAAGAAGGCCCTCATTTAATGAATGTGCTTTATAGCAAAAGTGGAAATTATGCATACACAATGTCTAAAAAGTTAAACGGTATGCGCTGTGTTTACAATAAAATAGAAAATATTAGATTTGGTATTGCTGTAATAAATGATTTGTACAAAGATATAAAATACCAAGTAACCGATGTTGACTGCCACTTTGATACTAAAATCATAAATATGTGCGGATCATTTAAAGCTGTAACAACAAGACTCACCAATGCGGGATACAAATTTGATTGGTCGGGCACGTTATCATCACAATATCGTCTGAGCTTATTGACCAAAGATGAGCAATCTTTCTACTTAAAGACCGATCAAAAGACTGGAGCCACGATATTCATTGGTGTTGGCAAAGGTGCGTACGAAGCCTATAACATAAAATAATGCTTTTAGACTTCTACCGTTTAATGATCAATAGGGTGGAAAATGCATAGCTCCAAGGTCCGGTTTACGTACTTTGTTGTCCCACAGCCTGCATTTACAGGCTCAAATAGACAATATCCGGTCGGTCATGGCTAATCGAGTAGCGATCCGGAATGTGGCAGTATCGGACTTCGGCAATATTTTCGACAGTCAATTGAAGGATTAAAATGATGACAGTACTCTTGGAAACTAAGACAAGTATGAAAGAATAGGAATCTAGTGTTATGTCTACGTGGGCTGGCGTTGAACTTGGAGAGTACTCTATTGAGGAATGGCAAAATACCTATCATAAGTGGCTCTTCAACGACACCGATCGGGTCAGAGAAGTACCTAAAGATTCTTTCATTGGCTATCGTATGGATACCGCAACCCTTAGGCGAAGGTTGGAGCTTCAGGGAGTTAACAGGTTAGCAGTTGAGACAGAAATGGACGAGGTCAAGCTCTCATGGATCAAGGAAATGAAAGAACTATTGAGTGTTACAGACCTTACGGAGCACCATGACAAATATTTATGTTACATCGACGGACTTCTGAACTGTTCTTTCGATAGTTGGTTGAAGCTTATTCCCGTCGCTAGAGCCATTTCCATATCTGAAAACAAATCTACTCAAATCAAATCACCTACTGAGTCTAAAAATTTAACAGCAGCAGAACAAAATCTTCTTAAGTTTATGTGTTCTAATTACGATGAGTATCCGAATTACTCTGCTGGAGCTTATCATTTTCCTTGTAAGTCATCTTTTACTTACGCATGGGCGATTCTTCAAGTAGTAGAATCAGATGTCGTTTGCGAGCTGGATATATCAGGTCTGATTGATAGCGGTTGGGTTGAAGATTTCGATGATCTGGCAGAATATCAAGCTGGCCAAACTAAGTTTTATGAAAGAGCGGAAGTAGAAATTTATGAGATCACACATCTCAGTCGGTTGGATGAAGCTAACAGAGTTTTACAACGCATCTCATATAGTGGACTAGTTACCATACTTGAAGCCTATTTGTCGGATATCGTAAAACGACAAGTTCTGAACAGAGAATCCATCAAGAGAAGATTTGTTGAGAAATTCGAACCTTTTGCTAAAAGTCAAAAAAAATTCGAGATAACAGAGATCTACTTTAGAATGGAACAGCTTGATAAGTTAATTGTTGATTGCATTGACAGTTTATCTTTCCACAGTGTGAAGACAATTAAGGACTTCTTTTCCTCGGTCTTATTAATCAGTATTCCTGAGGAATTGAGTGACTGCCTTGCCAAAGCAATAATCACTCGACACGACATTGTTCACCGAGCCGGGAGGACAAAAGATGGTGATTCCAACGAGGTTTCTCAATTTGATGTGCAAGCTTTATCTCAATTGCTAATGAAAGTGATGGCTAGTATAGATTCCCAAATCGTTGATGATTTATTAGGCGACTGGCAATCGCAAAACTAGTAGCAGTGAATTTTGCTTCTCAATGAAAACAGTCACCCTAGAACAAGTATCTCAGTGTCTGCTTAACGTACATAGCAGCCGCCTGGCTTCGAATATACTAACGGCGGCAACTGGTACAAAAAAAGAATTAGGGGCATGTATCAGTTCACTCCCGATGATCTATTCTTTTCTAACACCCCGAATATTCCCATCCATAACAAGCGTCTTAACCAGCCCATTTCCATCATCCATCTCAAAACGAACGCTACTTCCATTCTTCGCAAAAAATCGCCCGCCACCCTCATGAAAATACTCTTCATTTTCAACATAAGGTAAGGCGTTAAGCACAAAACCATTGACTGTTTTTTCTAGTACCACATCAACGTTAACTGGGTTAGTTACCACGTAGGTTCCAATGTATTTACTCAGTTCCTTTTGGCTTATGGGTACTAACTTCCTAACCTCAGCTTCCGAGTAACCTACGTTTAACGTTTCTTTTAAGCGTATTTCTAGTTCAGTTATTAACTGCCTGCCGTTATTGCCGTTCGTCATAATGGCGTAGCCGTTGCCGGTATCTAGTTCAAGGTATAGCTGCGACATAAACCCAGCATCTGCGCCACCGTGACCAAAGCCCAGAATTTCTCCATCGTCACTCATGTTGATAAAAAAGCCTATTCCTACGTTAGGCGGCTCAGTGCTTGGCGTATTGTTGGTTAACATTTTTTGCGCGGTGGCTTGCGATATCCAGTCGGTTTTCTGCCCTAAATACGCACTGCGCACGCCGCTTGCCAATTTCAACATGTCTGATGGCGTACTCCACATGCCTGCAGCTGCTAATGTGGCGTAGGTATGGGCGCCACCCTTAATTGGCGCACCGTCTCCGTCATACGGCGTCGCCATATTGTTTGATAGGTTTGTTGCAATGGGTTGCTCGAAGCCAGAACGTGTCATGCCTAAAGGTTTAAACAAAAGCCGTTGTGACAGAGTTGGCAGGGGCTCGTTAGCTACGTCTTGCAAGGTAAGCTGAGCAAGCGTAGTACCGCCACCGGAATAACGCATTTGCGTGCCAGGTTGAATATCAACAACAACGGCATCGGTATTGGCGGGAAATACACCTTCTAGCACCTGCTGCAAAGTAGGTACTGGTTCGCCCGCTGCGTAACCAGGAAAGCCATGTACTGTGGTGCCTGCCGTGTGGCTTAATAATCTGCGTAAAGAAACAGTGTCTTGCCCTGTCCATTCATGTTCAGGCAACTGCCAGCTGGTGAGTAAGGTATTAACATCTGCATCTAAATCTAGTGGGTTATCTTCGCGGTACTTCACCAATACTGCCGCAAATGCGGGTTTAGAAATACTGCCTGCTTGGAACACCGTGTTTTCATCAATAGCCAATTCAGAAGTCAAATCTTTAACGCCGCTTTGCATGGTCCAAGCTATTTGCCCATTTCTCATAAACGCGACAGACACACCAGGTACATCATAATGCGCTTGTCTTTGCTCCAAAGATTGGTAATCAACCTCTTGCCCTTCAATTCGAATGCGTTCAGTAAGGCCTGTTTTTAAAAGGTTGGCTTCTTTTGACTCTGCGGCAGCAGAAGGGGAGGCGGGAAAGGTTTCAGGCTCTGTACAGCCCAATAACGACGCTAAACAAAGCGAAAGTGTAAAAGAGGAGAAGAGCTTGATTGATGTCATTATGTGTATTCCATTACGAGTGAACGTACCAGAGTACGTTCCTACTATTATTCGGTCAATGCTGACGATTTTCTAGTTCAGGCACTTGATAGCTAGTCGCCTGTACCTTCCGCAATCTTCTTTCGCAAGTATGCCAACCGCGTTTTAAAAGCACCATTTTCAACATTTTCTTCATAGCTCATTGCTAGCGCTTTCTCTCGCATTTCAAGTGCCATGGCTAAATCGCCGTTAGCTTCATAACCGTCTGCCAGGCTGTCGTAGGCATCAGATTTGTTAGGGAAGCGAGCTATATTTTTCTTAAAAATTGCAATGGCAGAGTCAAAGTCTTGTTTGTTTAACGCCGCATAACCCGCGTGGTTTACGGCTTTATATTCTGGCTTTGCTTCAAAAGCGTATTTTGCAGAAAGGTCTTTATAGTATTGCTCTACCGCAGGAATACCTTCTTGTATTATCGCACCTGTTGGGCGTAACGAATTTAGCTGCTTTTGAAGCGCCAAGCTCATACCTGCAAGTGCAGTCGTATTGTGGCTTTCAGATGTATCTAGCTCGGTATCAAAGGTAAACCCTTTTCGTTCGCTGCTATTTAGCAGTTCAACGTAACGTTCGTATGCGCTTAGCATGTTTCCACCTTCGTTACCCATATTTATGTATAGATATTTGTTAAGGTCGCTATCTGACGCAAAGAACGCTTTTGCCTCTGGAAATATCACTTCGTCGTGCCACCACAAACTTGGGCTAAATGCGAAGTAAGCTTGAAACAATTCAGGCCGCTCTCGCAGTGCGTATAAGGTAAAAAGTGCGCTTAATGAATGCCCAGAAACAATCGCGTAGTTATTGGTGCGATAGTTTGCCCCTACGTAAGGCTTTAGTTCTTTTTCTAGAAAGTCTAAAAAGTTGTCGGCACCACCAGATATTCCCCACTGGTTGTAGCTTTCATCATAGGTAGGTGTGAAGTCTCGCGTGCGCTCGGTGTTGGTAATACCGATAACAATCATTTCCTGCGCCATTCCAGACTGATTTAGCAGATCAAGCGTGCCTACGGTATGGGCAAAATTACGCTGTCCATCTAGCAAATATAAAACTGAGTAGGTGGTGTCTTTGTAGCGGGAATAGTTATTAGGTAAGTGAATAAGCAGTTCTCGCGACTCATTCAAAATTTCTGACTTTATTGTTGTAACCACGGCCTCGCCACGCACTTTGGCGTTTACGTGAAAGCTAAGGCTAAAAGCAAATAAGGCGCAGATAAAAACACAGGCAAGCTTTTGATACATTTGAAATTCCCTTTCCCGCTATCAGGCGCGAGTTTCTCTTTATAATTTAATTTACCTAAGCTGTCATAGTCACTCAAACTTGTCAAAAAATAACCAAGTCATTAATTGGACAGCATTAACTTTTCAATAGATTGCTCGATGATAGTTCGCAAGTTTTGTTTGTCCTGAGCGGGCAAATAGCGCGTATGAGCATTAATAAACTCAGGTGTTAAATAGATGCGTTTAATTGCAGCGTTTATACGCTCTATGTGCTCTGCACCCTGAGGAGTATTGGGGCAGATAACGTGGCCTGATACGTAGTCAGGGTTATCTGCAATAGAGTAACTACGCACTTTAATAGGCATGTTCTCTCCAAAACTTCTGTATAAAGTTGCAGGAAAAATGAGTGCAAAATCAGACTTTCCTTTTGAAAACATTTCCATAAAGCGAGAGTAATAAATATTATTTGCTATACGAAGGATTTGCTCTCGACTAACTTGCTTTAGATCGTCGTCTATCCTTTCACCGAATGAGTATTCTTCTGGTAACACAATAAAAGAGTCTGGAAAGGCTTCTATTACGCGAGATATGCTCAGTATTCGGCCTTTTTCATCTAAAAATTCCTTTTCTATTGGTGGCAGTGAAGCCAGTTGGTAAAAACGCTGTGTCTGGAAAAAGCTAAGCGGTAGTGAGTAAAGGTGATTTTTTTCGCGTTCTGGTGCTTTTATTTTATTAAGTACGCAAATGTTTTCGCCATGCTGCATATACGCAAAAGAACGCACAAGTGGAACATGAAGCACAGGATCTGTATACCCTATTTCATCAACTAGCATTTGTACCGTATCGACAGAAGTAGAATAGGGATTGCCTTGTAGATTTACCCTTTCAGTAAGAAATGCATTGTCTGCGTGAAACGCCAGAACATTATTCTGCTCAATGCTGTCACTCGAATTTGCATGAGCAAATTTCACTAATGTTATTAAAATGAATAGTCCAACCCTGAACAACTTTTTACTCCTTGGTAAAACCTCAACGCACCTCACCTTGTCTCGCGTTAAACGTACTTTTATTTTGTGACTCTATTAGGAAAGGTAACAGCGTTTAATTTACGTAGTTTTTAAGCGCGGCTTCTACGATTTAACCAATTTACCATCTTTTTGATGTGCTTTTATAAATATTAGAAAGGTTTTCACGTGTTGACGCGCGACTAACGAGACATTTAGCCCTGTGTAATTAGATTCTGTAGAGGGAGTAAAAAAGCCGCAATCAGCAACGTGATGCGGCTTTCCGAGCTGGGCTGACTAGGCAGCCTTATAGAGCAATTGCGTAAAAGGGGTTAGCTAGAACGACCCTCACTCATAGCTGCCTGTTCAAATACCTTAACTCTAGACATATGATCACCTCCTTATCTTCGTTGCTTAAACTTCTTGGAAAATAACACAGGCGGTATTTTAGTAAAGTGTCGCTGCATTAAAGAAAGTTTAGGAAAAGCGCGCACGACTCACAAACACGAATAGCGAAACCAAGTCGATAATATAAACCTGTTTAATTAAATCTACGTAACCAATGCTAACTGAAACCCTTTGCGCCGCCCGTTTACGTGCAATTAACGTCTTAACGTGCAACCAGCAGTACGCAAACCCTCAAAAAGGCTAGAACTTAATGCAAACAACAAGCACGCACAAAACCAGCAAGAGTCGGAAAGCCGCACTATTGGTTACGCTTTTTGCCACCTCTTTTTTTACCTTTGCTCAGTCGAAAGCATCTGAACAAATTGAAATGAAGGGCAGTAAGGGCACTACTGTAACGGGTAATGTTCAGGCGTCCTTCGATAACCCCTGGGCTATGACATTTTTGCCAGACGGGCACAGCTTGGTAACGGAAAAAGCTGGCACTTTATGGCTGCTTGATGAAAAACAGCAGAAGCGTTTTGCTATTAGTAATGTGCCAAGTGTTACTGCGCGCGGGCAAGGCGGTTTAGGTGATGTCATTATTCACCCTGACTTTGCGTCGAATAACACCATTTATATTTCGTACATTGAACGAGATGAAAAAGACGATGCGTTCAGCGGTGCGGTGATAGAGCGAGCCACGCTTACCTTATCTGATAGTGGTGCGAAGCTGTCTGATAGAGAGCTAATTTGGCGTCAGTCGCCGAAGGTGACGGGGAATGGGCATTATTCTCACCGCATGGCGTTTTCACCTGATGGCCATTTATTTATCACCTCGGGCGAGCGCCAGAAATTCACGCCAGCACAAAACATGGCGATGAACTTAGGTAAGGTGCTGCGCTTAAACGACGACGGTAGCGTGCCCGAAGATAATCCGTTTTATGGTCAAGGCAACGTAACAGAACAAATCTGGACATTAGGTCACCGCAATCCGCTAGGCATTGATTTTGATGAGAAAGGTAATTTATGGGCTCATGAAATGGGGCCGCGCCATGGCGACGAACTTAATATTATTGAACGAGGTCGCAACTATGGTTACCCAGCAGTGTCGCAGGGCGACCATTACTCAGGCGTGAAAATTCCTAACCACGAAGACTACCCCATCTTTAAGTCGCCTGAATTGGCATGGGTGCCTGCCATTAGTCCTGCCGGTTTTATCATTTACAAAGGCGATAAGTTTAGCGACTGGAAGGGAAATGGTTTTATAGGCGGTTTGTCTTCAAAAGCGCTGGTTCGTGTTGCATTTAATAAAGACGATGAAGGCAACTGGAAGGTTGAAGAAGCAGAGCGCTACGAATGGGGCAAGCGAGTACGCGAAGTCGAGCAAGACAGTAAGGGCAATATCTATGTGCTTGAAGATAAAGAAGGCGGAAGGCTGATAAAGCTCAATTCACTAAACTAGACGCTATGTAAGCAAAATGAGGCTGAAGCGTAAGCTTTGAGGGTACATAAGTACACATCGATAAGTGATGATATGTGCTCTCAAGCTGCGATAACTTTATAAGGTCTTGTTTTTGAGTGACTTTTTAAAGCCTTTTTTCTTTTAAATGACGCTTTTTCTAAGTTGGGCCACATTTTTACAATCTAAAGGAAAAATGTGTTGCAAGAACAAGATGGTTTCGCAAATGGTTTTAGGTGTATCTGCGAGCACCTTTACGCCATGAGCAATCAATGGAGGAGTTTAGTATCAACCCGTTGAGCAATGTGATACGTTGCTCTTTAGACGAAAGTATAAGTTAATCTATTCAAACCTCAGGATCCTCATGTCACAGCCCCCCAAAAACATTAACTTTGAACGTTGCGAAGACGAGCCAATACATATTCCCGAAAGTATACAAAGTTATGGTTTTCTTATTGCTTTTAATTACAAGGACTTGAAGATTTCGATTGTCAGTGACAACTGCGAGTCAGTGTTCACTGAGCCGCTCATTGGTAAACATTTTTTAGAAATACTCTCATCTGACACGAATGAACGGGCATTTCTTGAAGAGACGTTTGATAGGGTTACAAAAACCAAGATTAGGCTGCCCATTAAGCTTCACTTAAAAGCCTCGATGTTAAAGGAAGGAGCGGCGATAGATTATTTGGCGGTGGTGTATGATTCCGGTCACAACTATGTTGTTGAGCTAGAGCCCGCTACTGAATTCAGAGATACTTATAGCGCAGAGCAATTTATCAAACTCTATGCTATGTCTATTGCTCCGCGCTTTAAAGAAATGACGTCACTAAGAGAGATGGCTCAAGAAATGGTCTCGACCATTCGGTATCTCACAAATATGGACAGGGTAGTACTTTACAAATTCAATGATGACTACTCAGGGAAAGTTATCGCAGAAGCTAAAGCCGATGATATGGACTCATATCAAGACTTGTACTTTCCTGCGTCAGATATTCCTGCACAGGCTAGAGCGCTTTACAAAACTAACTGGGTAAGACTAACCCCTGATACTGAGTTACTTCCTGCAAAGCTAGTTCCGTCGACTGAAGCGTCAGGCAGAGAGCCGCTGGATCTCACTCGCTCGCTGCTGCGAACCTTTTCACCTATTCATCTTCAATACATTAGAAACCAAGGTTTGCGGGCTTCATTTTCGATCTCTTTAGTAACGGACGGCGAGCTTTACGGGCTAATTTCTTGCCACCATCGCGAGGCTTGTTATATTCCACAAGATGTACGACTGCAATGTGAGAATTTAAGTCAACTGTTCAGCTGGCATTTGTTGGCGAAAGAAGAAGAGATTGCGAAACGCAAAAAGCATGTTACTGATAAAGCTGTTGATGCGATGTTGGATAGAATCGGTCCAGCAAATCCTATTAGCCGTGTAGTCAAAAGTGGCGAGCGCGCTTTTTTAGACGCGCTTAATAGTTCAGGGTTTGTTTATTATTCTCAGTACGAGACCATTACCCTCGGTTCTACTTTACCGATAGAACTCATCAAGGAGATTTTTTCCAAAGCAAGCAGCCAAGGCGGGTTCCCATATACCAACGACGCGCTTTATGACGATTACCCGGAAGCACGACAGTACGGTATTGCTGGCATAATGATTATTCCACTGTTTGAAAAGAAGCAGTACTTTACCGCCTGGTTCAGGAAGGAAACCCATCGCGTACAAAAGTGGATTGGCGCCGAAGATGAGAAGTCTGAAGATGCACCAAAAGCTCAGCGGCTTAAACCCAGAGCTTCGTTCACTATCCATACCCGCACTATAAAAGGGCGCTCAACGAGTTTTGATAGGGCGGATGTCGATACTGCCAATCGCCTGAATAGAATGTTTCTTGTTTATGCACTTGATGTGCAAGAACGTATGCACATCAGTATTCAAGAGCTTGAAAAGCAAGATAATTACAGAAATGAATTTCTTGCCACGTTAGCTCACGAATTGCGAAATCCGCTTGGGCCTATTATGTCTGGCGCAAGTATTTTAGAAACGGTTGACGATGATAAAACGCGTAAAAGAGTGACGGCTATTATTAATCGTCAAGCGGAATACATGTCAAAACTTATCAACGATTTGATGGATGTATCGCGTATTACGCGAGGTAAGGTCAAGCTTGAGTTTGAAAAATTGAGTATTCAAGACGTGCTGTCAGATTCCCTTGAAATTGTTGATCAGCAGGTAAAAGCGAAAAAACACAATATAACCGTAAATTATCTCGAAAAAGATGTGACGGTTTATGGCGATAAAGCGCGTTTAAGTCAGATATTCTCAAACATTATTCACAATGCTGCTAAATATACGAGTGATCAGGGAAGGATAACTGTAGATATCAGAGAGGAAGGTGTCATGGTTGTCGTTGCTGTTAAAGATAACGGCATGGGGATACCTGAAGACAGGCTTAAAGACGTGTTTAATATGTTTACCCAAATTGAGGCGCACTCTACACATACTAAAGGCGGTTTAGGAATAGGGCTTACGTTGGTGAGTAAACTTGTAATGCTGCATCACGGTGATGTGTCGGTAATGAGTGAAGGGTTAGGCCGGGGAAGTACCTTTGAAGTTAGACTTCCCATCTCTAAATTGGCTTATGAGCAGTCTGACAATCAGGAAGCCGAGCCAGCTATTCAAAGCCAAACCAAAGTCATGTTCGTTGACGACAATGCCGATCTTATAGATGCATATTGCTTATTAGCTGAGTCTATGGGAGTGACTGCCCTAGGTATTACTTCTCCTAAAGAGGCTGTCGCTGAATTCAAGGCGTTTAAACCTAACTTCGTATTTCTTGATATCGGTATGCCAGATATTGACGGTTATGAGCTGGTTAAAATGCTGAAAGCCTTACCTGAATCAGAGAATGTTAAGTTTTATTCTCAAAGCGGGTGGGGCTCAGAAAAATATGTAGAGGACTCCCAAGCGGCAGGGTTCGATCAGCATTTCGTAAAGCCCTTGTCAAAAGACACAATTCAGTCGGTACTAAGCTAAAACATCTGTTAAGAGGTTGAAGCTTACCTACTGAATGACTCAAATGCTGTGAAACACGTTATAATGCCGGACAAACGTAATTAGGAATACATATGAAAGTTTGTGGTGTAGATTTAAAAGGTAATGAAGCAATTGTTAGTTTGGTGTCGCTAGCTGACGGCTTGTTTCATTTGCCAGATTGCCGTACGCGCCGTTTAACGCTTGCCGATACCAGTGCGAAGGGCCTAAAGAGCTTCCAAAGCACCTTCGCTAAACTTGTAGAAGACTACAAAATTGATGCAGTGATAATTCGTCAGCGTCAAAGCAAAGGTAAATTTGCAGGTAGTGCAATTGGCTTCAAGCTAGAGGCTGCCATTGAATTGATTGAAGGGCTTCAAGTTGTAGTATTTAGCCCAACGGATATTAAAGAATCACTACGTAGAAATCCGCTTGCAGTGCCATTTTCTGACACGGGTTTAAAACAGTTTCAAGAAACCGCTTTTACAACGGCGTATGCGTGGCTTATGAAAAATGAGTATGCCTCGCAAGAGTCAGACGAGTAATAATCGGGAGCGGTTGGCTCAATGTTTATTTTCAGTTTATTTAATTGTGCCTGCATTTATTGTGCGGGCATTGTTTTTCTTAATTTCTCTTATCCCAGCCTGAAAGGTTTTACTTCACCATTCCCTCAACTTTCGCATTCATCTCTACCAATGCTGTGTAAAGTGCTTCTAACTGATCGCTAAAACCAGCTACGCTTCCATGCTCATTACGTTTTACCGTTAGCTCAATCGTTGCAGCTAGCTCAGCTAAGGCGTAAGCGCCAATGTACCGAAGGGCAGTTATGTAGATATGCGCTATACGAACAATAGAAGCATAGTCTTTTTCATCAATGGCTTTTCGAAGGTTATCTAGCTCTTTGTTAAGTGCTGCAAAGTCGTTAAGTAACTCTTTATACAAAGTCTCGTCATTTAACATTGCTTGCATGGCTTGAGATTTATCTATAAAGCTCAGCGGTATTGTGTTTGCCGATGGCCCGCCGGTTACTTCAGTGGTCGCCGTCGACTTTCCTTTATTTAGCACTTCAACAAGCACGTCAAAGAAGCGGTTTGGGTCAACCGGTTTGTTGATGTGGCCGTCCATGCCCGCTGCCAGGCTCTTGTCGATGTCTTGCTGCATGGCGTGCGCCGTCATGGCAATAATCGGCAAAGTTAACTTCAGCTCATCTCTGATTTTTTTAGCTGCTGTTAACCCGTCCATAACGGGCATTTGGATATCCATCAATACCACGTCATAGCTGTTATCTTCACGTAAGGCTTTTATGGCTTCAAAGCCGTTGCTAACCACTTCAATATTCGCGTGGGTGTCGTTTAACAGACCAAGGGTTACTTTTTGATTCAGCGTATTGTCTTCTGCGAAAAGGATCTTCGTTCCGCGCAGATTAGGCACAGGCGCAGCATCTGCTGGTAGGGTTCTTGTGTTCACGTTTAAGCAAAGCTCTTGTAGCTTATCTACAAGCTCACTGGTGCTAAAAGGCTTTTT
This sequence comes from Alteromonas sp. CyTr2, assembly GCF_947311905.1. Taxonomy (NCBI): domain Bacteria; kingdom Pseudomonadati; phylum Pseudomonadota; class Gammaproteobacteria; order Alteromonadales; family Alteromonadaceae; genus Alteromonas; species Alteromonas sp. CyTr2. The sequence goes on from NZ_CAMZMZ010000006.1 coordinate 24,534, forward strand.
AATGAAGGTTCGAATACCTAGTTGGTTAGCCTGCTCTCGCATATGAGGCGACTCGAATGCATACAGCATTATCACCTTCGGTGGCTTAATTGAAAACTCCTGTTTCATGATGGCTGCAACTTCCAATCCATCAATGTCAGGCATATTCCAATCTAAAATAAGTACGTCGTAAGGCGCACTGTTTCCCACAGCAGCACGCATTTTGGCTACGGCTTCTTTACCGCCGGTCGCAACATCTGCTTTAATGTTAGCCACTGATAGCGACTCGATAATAGCGTCACGCGACACGCCAATGTCATCAGCAATAAGCACCTTAAGTAACGAAAGTTGCTTAGACGGCGATACAATTTGTTGGGAAGCATCCTGTTTAACGGTTACGGTAAAATGAAAGCTTGCGCCTTTTCCAAGCTGGCTCTCAACCCAAATCTCTCCGCCCATTAATGTGACTAACTGCTTACATATTGCTAATCCTAGGCCGGTGCCGCCGTATCGACGAGATATAGACTCATCACCTTGGTTAAATGGTTGAAATAGCAAAGCCTTTTGCGTGCTGTTTAGCCCAATCCCTGTGTCTTTAACTTCAAATTCAAGCTGAATGTCTTCTACATTATGCGTGCATCTAACGCTTACCGAAATCAGTCCATCCTCGGTAAACTTAAGAGCGTTGCTAACTAAATTGCTTAGAATTTGCTGTATGCGTAACGGGTCGCCGATGAGGTTTAACGGTACGTCACGTGATATATGCTGAATAAGCTCTATGTGCTTTTCCTCAGCGCGCCCTAAATGCAATCTAATGGTTTGGTTTACTAGCGCGTCTAAATTGAATTGCGTCGATTCAATATCAAGCTTGCCCGCTTCTATTTTCGAGAAGTCGAGTATGTCGTTAATTATGCTTAGTAGGGTTTGCGACGCGCCTTCAATTTGAATAAGGTTCGTTTGTTGATCTTTATCTTCTGCAGCCCGCTGCGAAAGCTTGGTCAGGCCGATAATGGCATTAAGCGGCGTGCGAATTTCGTGACTCATGCGTGCAAGAAAGTCAGATTTTGCTTTTGTTGCTTTCTGAAGGTCTTGAGTAAGTGCATCGAGCGCCTTACGTTGTTGACGAGTTCTAAGCCATAGGCCAACGACTAAGCCTAATGAAAGGATCACAAAACCGATGAAATACAGCTGAAACGTGTTTTGCTTTTTCTGTATAAGGTTACGCTGCTCTTTTAGCTGGTTGTCTTTCTCTAGAAGCTTGATGGTTTCTTCTTTTTCGGAAATAGAAAGTCGCACGCGGTTAAGGGCTAACAATCTTGATTGCTGTTCATTAAAACTTTCTTCATATGTTTTCGTGTATAGCTTTGAATATTCTAACGCGGCTTCAAAATTGTTGGTTGATTCAAGGAGTGAAATGAGCTTTTCCAACATGCTTAGCACCACTGATTTGTCGTTCTTTATGGCGTCTTTTTTTAATCCACCTTCAAGTTCGCTAATAGCCAAGTCTATTTGATTGCGTTTAATGTAGATGTCGACTAAGCGCAGTAGTCTAGACCCTTCGTTGTACTTAAAACCAACTTTGCGGTCTGATTCCGCAGCGCGGTTCAACATGGTCAGCGCTTCAGTTAAATTGCCTTGGGCGATATGTAGCTCAGCCATTTTGGTATGAACAATGCCAATAAAGGGATAGTGCACCTCTTTGAACAATTCTTCTGCCAGCAGAAGGCTTATTTTAGCGTCTTGATAGTCCCCCAGTTCCGTTTGCGCGTAACCTTGGAAAAAGTAAGCAATGGCTTTGTTTTCTTTATCATTTAAACGCTGGGCTGCGGCGAGGAAGTTTTGACCTAGCTGCAACATCATTTCGTAGTTTTGCAGCGACATGTACACATTGCCCATAGCGCTATATACAAGCAAGGCGTTATCGCTATTTACTTCAATGAAAGCAGCAAGGGATTTGTTGAGCGCTTCAAGTGCACGAGCATGCTCACCAGACAAGTCCAAAATAAGCCCTTCTAAGCGAAAAGATTCTGCCAGCGCCATGGTGTTGCCGCCTTTTTTTGCAAGCTTGCGGGCTTCCAACAGAGTTTCGTATCCGGCGACAAGGTCTTGCTCAAGAATGTGCTTATAAGCTCTTAGATTGAATAAACGGGCTTGCTGAAAAGCGTTCGGGTGGGCGTCGAAGAAATAGCCTAGCTCGGTGAATGTGGTTTCTACAGACTCATCATTATTTTGAATTCGCTGCTTCAGTTCGTCTAGCGTAGTGACTGATGATGTGGTGTTAAGTGGTTCTTTTAAAAGCGCAAAAGTAGGAAGCGCCATCGTAAAACAAACGATAGCGAAGATGCATTTCAAACGGCGCTTCACTTTCTACTTCAGCTAGCTTAAAAAGATAACGACTAGTAGCTAATTACGCGGGTAGCTTTGCTTGTATCATCAAAGCGTTTGGCTACTTCGTCCCAGTCTTGGTCTTTAATTAGCTGAAGATCTTCACCAGATAAACCGTACTTTTCTGCTGTGCCCACAGGGTCCTTTTTATACGCATCCACAAGTTTGCTGTTGCTGTCTAGCTCAACCAAGAAATCTACAATTGTTTTCTTTGCCATGTCGTTTTTCCTTTTAGTTTACTTTTGGAGATCTAAAGTCAATAACTTGCTGCTCAGTTAAACCTAGCTTTGCCAAACGATCCTGACGGTATGCTGGCATGCCAAGTGAGGGTACAACTAGGGTCGAAATTAGTGTTGGCTTGGCGAACTGTAATTCGCGAAGCAACACTTTTTGTATTTTTGGCTCGCAAAGGGGCAGGGTGGCTGCCTCGTAAATAATCAGCTCGTGATCTTCTGGGTAGTGCTCGGCCAGAATGTCAGCCAGCATGGCAAGCCCAGATTCACTGTGATTAGCATCTAACACGCTCAGCGTTGCTTCTCCGGCTAAACCTATTTGCCAGATGATTTGCGTCATGTGAGGGTCAATGCGGTAATCGCGAAACAAAAATTGAGTTGCTTCATAAGATTGACAGCCAAAGCGAGAGGGATCTATTCCCAAATCCGCAATTAAGCAGTCTTCTGCAGACACGCCGGGGAGCATTTGCGCATCTAGACCAAGTTCCCGCACTCTGCGAATAGCCTCATGAGAAGGCGTAACAAATACGCCTGGGTGACCATAAAAAGCCACGCACACTTTTTTACCTTCAACAACTGACTGCACGATGCGGTCGGCCATTTGGTCATAGGTGACAGCGCGAGATTTCCCTTCTTGATAAAGGTCGTCTAAAGACACACTGTTCGGGTTTATATTGGTGACCACGTGTTCACCAATTTTGTTCATAATCCCCATGTACACAATGTCAGCATTTTCGATGTGGCTTTTGGTCGCTATCGTCATTTGACCCGCAACACTGATTCCAGTGCCAACTACAACTAGCGATCCCTTAGGAGTATGTTCTTGTCCCTGAATTAGCGTCATATTTTCCTTTACCACTTGCTAATTGTGATTCACTCAACACTATAAATTAGATTTAGGGTATTTGCTACGTTCACTGATTTATAGCATCTACCATTGCTTTCACATCAGCGTATCGGCAGTTTTCACAAGAACCAAAGCCCTTTACTTGTCTCACTTTAAATCGAGTGAACAAAGGCATGGTCATGCCAGTTAGAAAACGACAGCAAATAGATGATGTGATTGGGCCATCAGATTTTCCGCTCAAATGCGCTTTTAGTGCTGCTATGGCCTCTGAAATTTGGTTTGGGTTCGGTGTGGAAATTGGATTTGAATAGCTGAGCTTAGCCACATTTCCCTGACATACACTGCAGTGCCCGCATTCATTGGGCGCTTGGGAATCGTCAAAATACGCCGATAAGTTATAGCTTAAGCAAGTATTGAGTTCGAAGAAGCCTACCAGCGCGGCGATTCGTTCTATTTCTTTGCACTCGTTTTCAGCGAAATAGTGAGCCAGATTATTGGCTAAGTCGGCACTTTGTAGTTTTTCGTAGTCCACGCGGTATACGTCAGTTATTAAGCGTGATGCAAGCTCAATATGATTGTGTTCATGTAAATACTCTAGTGCGGCCACCACCCTGGCACGCTCTGCGCCGTAATGCTGATAAATACTGTCGAAATCTACAATGCCCCACACCTTTTTCATATTTGAATGAGTGAATACGGCCTCTAAAAAGCGAGCCCGTTCTTCTGAGAAAAGGCCAAGTATGGAGGTTTTCTCTGAAATAAAGCGAAATTTATATTCAGCAAAATAGGCATACAAAGGGCGAATAACGTTGGCGAGTTCAAGCTGTACCAGCAGGGTTTTAAGCGGAAGCTGTCGTATGTTGCTGGCACTCGATAAGCTATTAATTTGCGTTTCCCACTGGTAAACACTGTTTTCGCCGTAAATAGGTGAATCATTGTGCGCCGCTGAATTTATGTGAGCAGGGACCTGTGAGCTAATATCATCAATTACGCGTTGAATGGCGCTCTTATCTGGTGTGTCGCCGTAAACGAAGTTCTCTATGGTGACTAAACCGTCAAGGTTTGCTAATACCGTGCAGTTTGCCGCTTTACCGTCTCGTCCACCCCGGCCAATTTCTTGGCTGTAGTTTTCAATAGACTTTGGTAAGTCGTAATGAACAACAAAGCGAATATCCGACTTATCAATGCCCATACCAAATGCAATGGTAGCCACAACAACTTGAAGCTTATTGTGCATAAAATCTTGCTGAATACCTTGTCTTACATCACTGTCGAGACCAGCGTGGTAAGCCTTTGCAGCAAACCCTTGTTGCTGTAGGAACCGGGCTACTTCTTCTGCACTATTTTGCAGCGTGACATAAACGATACCCGCGCCTTGCTGTTTTTGAATTTCTTCAAGTAAGGCTTGGTTTTTATATGGTTCATGTACTGGGCGAACATGCAAGTTCAAGTTAGGTCGATAAAACCCTGTTTGAATAATATTAGCTGGCGCAATATCAAAGTGCGCTGCCATATCTTCTTTTACTTTTTTAGTGGCAGTAGCTGTGAGCAGAAGTACTAAAGGAATATTAAGCTCTTTCTGATACGCGGGGAGTTTTAGGTAGTCAGGGCGAAAGTTGTGGCCCCACTCAGAGATACAGTGTGCTTCATCGACAACTAGCATACTTACCGGAATAGACTCAATGAACTGCCGAAAATGTTCGTTCTTAAAACGCTCCACCGACACCATCAGAATTTTACACTGGCCTGACCGCACGTCGTTCATCATTTGCTTGTTCTGCTTGGGCGTAAGCGTGGAGTCGATACTGGCTGCTGCAATGCCTTTGCTATGCAAAAATTCCAGTTGATCTTTCATTAGCGCTAGTAATGGAGAAACCACCAGAGTTAAATGTGGTAGCTGCGTAGCGACAAACTGGTAACACAAAGATTTGCCCGAACCAGTGGGAAAAATTGCTAACGTTGAATGCCCACTAAGTAGAGAATCCACCGCCTCTTTTTGCCCCTCGCGAAACGCTGAGAAACCAAAAAGCTGTTGTAAAATATTTGGGGTAGAAGACATTCTTTTTATCCATGTAGTTGATGATTTAAGTCTAACTATTTCTATCTAGTCGTACGTTGAAACAAAATATAGTAGGCAATTTGAAACTTGTTATATGGCGTTGTGGTAATAAACGCAACGATACCTGAGTCCAGTTTCAGCCTCAGTCAGTCTTTGTAGCCCCATGGCGTACTGGGAACAGAGACTGTGTTATCGATATCGAAATCAACCTGTACTTCGCGCGCAGGGCGAATCAATCGATAGCTAAAGCGGTTCGAGTAAATCATTATTTGCCACTCGTTATCGGTGGATGCTGCTATCCCAGATTCTATAAATAATGCTTTTGAGTAGGCGTCTGCGGGGAATGACTGAACTTGGGCGTACCCTTCATCTACCGTGTGCCCGCCGTACATGGTAGATGAATGGAAACTGCCGTCTTTATTTCTGTGGTCGTGTTTTAACAAAAGGCCAGCGCCAGTCTTTGTTAATATCCAGGTGCGGGACGCGTCGTCACCCACATGAAAAGGTATCTGAATTTCTGAGTCTGTGCACTTTCGTACGTGCATAACAAGTTCTGCATCACCGAAGGTATTACCTACATTATCTTTACTCACCTTCCCTTGAAACGCTTTACCGCAGAGCGCTTTTATAGAATTAAAAAACGCGTCGTGGGTAGGAATTGAGACCAAAGGTGCAGCTTTACCAAACCCCACATCGCTTATTCCGATTAGTCCTAGTAAGAGGTAGATACAATGTCTTTTCATTTTTTATTCGCTATTACAGGTCGATACACGCTTTGCAGTGTAACTCATCTAAATTATCGGGTGTATCAACCATCGAAACGCATATGTATTCGAAATATAAATACTGCTGATAGTGGCGGCGTGTTAGCTTGACAATACATACAGCGTTTAATTTTTAGGGCACGAGAGTCAATATGAATAAATCTAAACAACTATTTACGCTAATTACATCAGAAGGTGAGCTTCAGGTATCGCTAAAAGAGGTAGATGTTCCAGAGCCGAAGCCGCACGAAGTGATAGTGCGTATGGAAGCATCTCCTATTAACCCGTCAGACATGTGGCCTATGTTTGGTCCAGCAAGCCTAGATAAAGCGACCTTCGATACAGATAAAAGTGCGTTGGTTGCGCCGGTGCATAAGCCTTTGTTAAATCGTATTAAGTCGCGTTTAGACCAGACGTTGCCTATCGGAAACGAAGGTGCAGGTACGGTTGTTAAAGCGGGTGATAGCCCGGAGGCACAAGCTTTAATGGGCAAAACCGTATCTATTCTTACTGGCGCAGCTTATACAGAGTATGCATGCGTGCCCGTGCAGGCATGTTTACCTCACATAGATAGCACAACGCCACAACAAGCAGCGTCGTCATTCGTTAACCCACTGACCGCGCTAGGTATGGTTGAAACCATGCGTATGGAAGGCCACAAAGCGCTAGTACATACCGCAGCGGCATCGAACCTTGGGCAAATGCTGAACAAGATTTGTTTAGAGCAGGGCGTAGAGCTTGTAAATATTGTTCGCAGCCAAAAACAGGTGGATATGCTTAAAGAGATCGGCGCGAAAGTTGTGCTTGACTCAAGTAGCGAGAATTTCAAAGCTGAACTTTATCAAGCCATAGACAGCACGGGCGCAACCCTAGCGTTTGACGCCATTGGCGGCGGTGAGCTTGTTAGCGATATCCTTACCATGATGGAAGCGTCGGGCAGTAAAGATGCAAAAGGATTTAACACTTACGGCTCTGACAGCAATAAACAAGTGTATATCTACGGCGGCTTAGATTTCTCTCCGACAATTCTAAACCGCGCTTACGGTATGACGTGGAGCATTGGTGGCTGGTTACTAATGCGCTTCTTAGGCAAGCTTGATAAGAAACGCGTAGGCGAGCTATATCAAAAAGTGGCGATGGAAATTAACACTACCTTTGCGTCGTCTTACACCAAAGAACTGAGTCTTGAGGAGGCATTACAGCCTGAGAATGTAGCGCTTTATAACGCTAAAAAGACCGGTGAAAAATATCTGATTGTGCCAAACAAAGGCTAATCAGCGCAGCGTTTAAATACAGCAATTTCAGCTAAACTTTGATTAATAAAAGGGTCTGTTGATCTTTGATGTACAAACTTCGGTTTAAAGTACATCAAAGGGCTACAGCCCTTTTTTTTATTCGCTATTATTCAGCTGCAAAGAAGCTGAAAATGATGCGAAGTAACCAGTAACCGAGATAAAAGGTATTTGAGACAACATGCCTGAAGGTCCCGAAATTCGTCGTGCTGCAGACAAAGTCGAAGCAGTAATTAAAGATACTTCCTTAGAAAAAGTAGAGTTTGGACTAGCTCAGCTAAAACCCTATGTTAAACAGCTAGAAGGCGAGAAAGTCTTGCGCATGGAAACCCGTGGCAAGGCGCTAATTACCCATTTTAGCAATGGGCTCTCTATGTATTCACACAATCAACTCTATGGCGTGTGGCATACCTGTAAACGCAACGAAATACCGGGTACTACCCGCCAGCTAAGGGTAGGGCTTCATACCGAAACACACAGTGCTATTTTATATAGTGCGTCTGACATTAGCATTTGGCCAACACAAACTATTCATGAACACCCTTTTTTACAAAGAGTTGGACCCGATGTACTCAACAATTCGGTGTCAGAAGAAATGGTATTAGAACGACTACGTTCAAAAGCGTTCTACAATCGCGCGCTAAGCGGCTTATATTTGGATCAGCGCTTTATGGCAGGACTAGGGAATTACCTTCGCAGCGAAATTCTATTTGCTGCAGGTGTTCACCCATCACTTAAACCTTCTCAGATAGGTGATGATCAGCTGCGCAGCTTGGCACATCACACCTTAGCAATATGCAAACGCAGCTATGAAACCGGTGGCTATACCGTGTACACAGAACTACGCGAAGTGCTTGAAGCAAAAGGCGTTAACTTTGAAGGTACGCGGTTTATGGTGTTCGACAGGGAAGAGCAGCCTTGTAGAGTCTGCGCCACTACAATAAAACGCCAAACGTATAACGGGCGGCGCCTTTATTGGTGTAGCCAGTGCCAGGCGAAGTAATCTACCCCAATTTTTTATGATCAATAAATAATCTGTTTGACTTATTTCCAATTACGATTAATTTTATCCGTAACTGGTTACGGAGTTTTGTGAAGTGAAGTCATTTAATGAATTGGGGCATATTGCATTAGGTACTGCCTTACGTCAGTTAGCCGCGCAGGTGTCAAAGGATGCAGAAAATACTTATGCGAAATTTGGATTTGCGATAGAGCCAAAGTGGTTTCCAGTATTTTACGTGCTCGCGTCAAAAGGTGCTGATTCCGTCGTGAATATCGCTAAAGAGATAAATCATTCTCACGTGTCGGTGAGTAAAATTGTAAAAGAAATGAAAGCACGCGACCTTATTGAAAGTTATAAATCGAGCGACGATTCGCGGGTTACGCTGGTGGCTTTAAACAGCAAAGCGAAAGCGATGGTACCCCAAATGGAAAAGCAGTGCGATGCCATAGACGCTGCCATGCGCGAGCTAAAAGATGAAACGGGTATCGATTTATGGGAAGCGGTGAGCGTAGTTGAAAGGCATCTTCGATATCGCCCCATAAGTGCGAGAGTGGACGGTGACTCGCCTGATATTAAGGTAGTCGATTATGCGCCAAAGTATCGCGAGGCATTTAAATCGCTCAATGTTGAATGGATAAACAAATACTGGGAGCTCGAAGAGCCCGACTTTAAAGCGCTCGACGACCCTGAAGGCTACATTTTGAATCAGTCGGGTGTGATATTGATTGCGTTAGATAAGGGCGAACCCATAGGCTGCTGTGCACTTATTAAACAAGCTGACGATACGTTTGAACTTGCCAAAATGGCGGTGTCTCCCAAAGCTCAAGGCAAAGGGGTAGGGCTGCTGTTAGGTAAAAGTATTGTCGAAAGAGCGAAAATGATGGGGTTAAAGCGGCTTCATTTAGAGAGCAATTCGGTGCTTAAGCCCGCAATACGTTTGTACGAAAAGATAGGGTTTAAGCATATTAAGGGGGCGTCATCGCCTTACGCGAGATGTGATGTGCAGATGGAGCTTTATTTAAATAAGTAATTGTTACCGTGAAGTGCAGCGATAAGTTGTAACAGCTGTTTTTGCAAAAACGCAATATAGTCCTGACGTTCGTTTGTAGCGAAGTATTTCGGACAGTTTTGATCGAACAGCTTAAGACAGTCTTCTAAATGAGAGTTACTATAGTCACAAAATATCAAATTATTTTCAGTTATAATATTCCAAAAATTAACTAGTTATTATTTATCCCACTTGGGAGTGCAGTTAAACGCTCGTTCCCAAACGCGGTCACGTTGGAAAGTTAGATTAACTTTATCACTTATATCATTTTACTTGTTTGCTTTATCTTTGCTTCTACCTTGGCTAACCAAATCAGCGGAATAATAATTAAAGAAGATCCTATAGCCAAGCTCAGGTCCGGTATTTCATCGAACCACAGCACCCCTACAACTACAGCACCTAATAAGCCAGTGTATTCGGCACTGGAAATTTTACTGGCTTCGATTGCTCTATATACCAATACACATATACCAGCATAAATTAGGATAAAAGTGTTGGAGCCTGTTGCCGTTAACATTGGAGTCCAGTCCCAAGGTTTGCCTTCCCATAACGCCAACCCAAGTGCGGCTGGGATACCTACTAGGTTGGTGAGCATTAAAGTTTGGAACACATTATGATGCTGAGGTAATTTACGAACCAATAAATTATTTACAGCCATAGTCAATGCGACGACAAGGGCGGCAATCGCTGCCCAATTAATTTGGGTTGGTTTGACCACGATAAGTACGCCGATAAAGCCCAAAACAGCAGCAGCAATTGAGTGGCTAGTCAGCTTTTCCTGAAACAATATCATGGCTAACGGCAGCATAAGCAAAGGCGCTGTATAGAAAATAGCATTTACGGTAGCTAACGGTAGAGCGCCCAGAGCGAATACCATAAATATTGCCCCTAATAACCAAATGTGGCCACGTATGAAGTGCCATTTGAGGCCAGCGAAGAGGCTTTGTTTATTACTGAGTAGACAAAATGGAAATAAAATCAGCACTGCGGTCAATTGACGAAATAATACAAATTGGTATGTGGCAGTATCTGCTGGCAGAGTTTTTATCAAAGCGTCAGAAAAAACACCAATTATATTTCCGATGATAAGTAATGTCATCGCGAGTCCAACAGTTATTTTGGGCATTTCATTACTCCTGCTACATTCTAGAAAATGTCAATGGAACTGAATTAACAGAGTTACGTTTGTAAAACAGTTATATGATTAGCGTATTCCATACCTTATATGATGTATAATGTTTAAAATGTTTTTAGTATGAGCTAAATTTATAATGAAGTTGCCTCCTTTACGTGCCCTGCAATGCTTTGAAGCTGTTGCGCGACTTAATAGCTTTTCCAAAGCTGCTGAGCACCTCAATGTGACTCAAAGTGCGGTTAGTCACCAAGTTCGATTACTCGAAGACTATTTGGGTGAAACTCTGTTTAACCGACAGGGGCGTTCTTTTTCCTTGACTAAGGTCGGGGAACGTTACTTTGAAGAAGTGACTAACTCATTAGGAAATCTATCAAATGCCAGTCAAATGATACGTCACGGGAAATCAGGCAATCTTCGTTTGGCTTTATATAGCTCTGTGGCGGTGAACTGGTTGATACCGAAGTTAGAAGATTTTAGAAATCAGCACCCAGAAATAGAAATAACTTTAAATATGGTCGGGGATCAACCGGATTATAATGACCAATTTGCGGATTGTTTTATTACAACGAATCCACCGGAACGTAACTTTGTCAATCAATTCATGTTTACTGAAAAACTTTATCCAGTGTGTGGAAAAAAGCTTTGGCAGCAGTTAAGAAATAAGCCTCTACCTGATTCATTATGGCAACACCCGTTGTTATCAGTACAATACTCAGATACAAATGAAAGTCTTGGTGACGACTGGTTACGTTGGTGTATGAGTGGTAAATTTGAATTACCTAAAGATGTCAAAATTAATCAATTTAGTCATGTCTTACTTGCCGCTGAAGCGGCTCGATATAATTTGGGAATTACCCTCATTAATAATTACATGATGGATGATCAGGATCGCCAGCAAAGTCTTGTGCGCATACCTATGCACGAGCTTATTACCGGAGATAACTTCTATTTTGTCTATAAGGAAACACGAGCTAGGCAACCTGATATTATGAAATTAGGTCGTTGGCTTAAACAGCAGTGTTATGAACTGGAATCAGCTTAGCTATTTAAATCAGAGTTGAAGGTGAATACACTTACTCAGATAAGTAGCCACACAACACCACGGTCACTGTTTTGGTTTAACTGGAGGTTCGATACTGTTGCCAAAACGGATAACTCTCGGCTTTCAATAAAATAATAAAAAGCTGAGACGCATTCAGTCCATTCTTGCCAAAAGACGAGTGTGCGCCTTGTTAACCGCACACTCAAATTTTCACTTAAATATTCACTCAAAAACTCTCAGGCACAGAAAGTATCATTACTTTCTTTGTGAGTAATAATGCTGCTCTCTGCCTTCATCTCTTCAATATGAGCCATGGTTTGCTGTTTTAAATCGTTGAGCAATGCCTGAAAAAATTCAAGCTGCTCATCGTTCATATAGTCGTCTTCACTGGTGGCAAGAAGCGATTCTTTAGTCAACGTTTTACTCATTTCAGCTCCACTAAGACTCGATGAAACCAGCCAAAAACCTGATTATAGTGTGTCTCGCCATACAAACGCAGGAATTGTTTTGTATGCTGATCCTTCATGTTCGAAAGCGCCGCTATCCGTTATTCTAAAAACGCTTTGTCTAACGTTATGCCACAATCGCGGACAATACAGTTTGGCCATTCAACGAAGTTAGACGGTATTACCGGTGAATTCATGAGGCCTCCTGTTAGTCAATTTTGGTTTTAAGCCCTCTGCGAATAAGCAGAGCATCTGTTGTTGGCGCTTTTCCTCGGAATGCTTTATAAGACTCCATCGGGGGACGAGAATTGCCGGTAGATAAGATTTCCTTTCTATATTTCATACCGTTTTCTAACTTTAATCCGCCGAGTTCTTGCATATAAGCAAAGGCATCAGCAGCTAAAATTTCACTCCACATATAGGCATAGTAGCCAGCGGAATAGCCGCCACCCATTGAATGTGCAAAGAATGCTGACTTATAACGAGGTGGTACATAAGACAAGCCAACATTATGTTTATCGAGAGCTTGGGCTTCAAAGGCTTGGACATCTTCAGGCGCCTGCTCGGCAGAGATAGAATGCCACTCCATATCAAGCAGTGCCGCAGACATATATTCCAATGTGTCATAACCCATATTGAATGTACGTGAACGAATCACCTTTTCCAGCAGAGCGTCTGGAATAGGCTCTCCAGTTTCATAGTGCTTGGCATAGTTTGCAATAACTTCAGGGTGGGCTGCCCAGTCTTCTTCGAAGGTAGAAGGGAACTCTACATAGTCTCGCGAGACAGATGTACCGGCCAACGTTGGGTAATTTACGTCTGACAGCATGCCGTGAAGTCCGTGACCCATTTCATGGAACATGGTAGTCACATGATCGTAACTGACTAATGTAGGCTCGCCATCAGGCGCTTTGTTTATGTTCATTACATTAACCACAACAGGCTTTTGCGAGAGCAATTTCGACTGTCCTACGAACGAACTCATCCAAGCTCCACCGCGTTTACCTTTGCGAGAAAAGTAGTCGGCATAAAAAATCGCTAAACTGTCACCATTTATATCAAACAGCTCGTAAGCCTTTACATCAGGGTGGTAAACCGGCAAATCTGGACGGGGCTTGAAGCGCACTCCGTACAATTTATTCATAGTGAAAAATACGCCATCTTCAAGCACGCGATTAAATTCGAAGTATTGTTTCACCTCGTTTTCATCTAGCTCGTATTTAGCTTGTCTTACCTTTTCTGCGTAGAAAGCCCAATCCCAAGGTTTTAGTTCGAAGTTATTACCTTCCGCTTCAATCATTGCTTTAATGTCAGCGGCTTCTTTTTCAACGTTTTTAAGCACAGCGGGCACCATACTGCCTAGCATGTCGTATACAGCGCTTGGCGAACCGGCCATTTGTTTGTCTAGGCTGTAGGCCGCCCAGCTATCAAATCCAAGCAATGCTGCTTTTTGTGCGCGCAGTCCTGCCAATCGGCTAATAATTTTGGTGTTGTCGTATTCCCCAGATTGGTTTCGGTATGCTGATGCTTCCCACACTTGCTGGCGAAGTGCTCTATTTTCTAGTGAAGTAAGGACAGGTTGACGAGTAGTGTTCGTGATACTTAGAAGATACTTGCCTTCTTTATCAGCAGCTTTAGCAGCATCTGATGCGGCCTTTATTTGGCGCTCTGACATCCCTGACAGCTGCTCTACGTCATTCACTACCACCGCAATTTCAGATGACTCTGCCAGTAGGTTTTGAGAAAACTGCGTGGTTAAGGTTGAATGTTCTTCGTTTATTTCACGTATCTTCTGTTTATCTGATTCATTGAGTTTAGCGCCAGCGCGAACAAAATCAGAGTAATACACTTCGAGTAGTCGGGTTGATTCAGTATCTAACTCCAACTCGTCGCGCTGGTTGTATAGTGTTTCAATACGCTTAAAAAGCGCACTATTTAAATTAATGGTATCGCTGTGAGCCGCCAGCTTTGGCGCTAGAATTTTTTGGATTTCTCTGCGTTCAGGCGAGCTACCTGTTCCTACTAAGTTGAAAAATACTCGGCTAGTTCTGGCGAGTAAACTTCCGCTTTTTTCAAGCGCTAGCAACGTATTGTCGAAGGTGGGAGCGTCAGGGTTAGACGCTATTTTTTCTACTTCTTGTAAGTGCTGTTCCATTCCTTTTTCAAATGCAGGAATGAAATGCTCGTCCTTTATCAAATCAAATTGCGGCGCGCCGTAAGTCAGTGAACTTGCCATAAATAAAGGGTTCGTCTGCTCTGCTTTTACTGAGTCAGTCTGCGTTGTAGCAGTCTTATTCATTGTTGACACCTGTTCGGTGCAGCCTGTTGCCAAAAGTATAGAAGATATCGTGGCTGAAATAAGGAGCTTTTTCATAGGGTTCCTAAATTTTTAGGGTAATTAACTGTCTGTGAGTGTAATGTTATGTTGTAACAATTGTCAATTGTGAGAAAGTGCGAAGAAATTAAAGGAAGCGATAGAAGTGCTGCTGGGGTAAGCCTTAACTAGCGGTCTACTAGTCTTCTTTGCATAAAGCTTAGTGTGCTTCTCGTTTTACAAACATGAACACTAACATCACGTTTAAGCCAAATATAGCAATGCACAACGACCCAATAGTGGCATCTCTGAAGCTAAAGAATTGAGCCACGGTGCCTGCGCCAATGGTGCCTAGCATCATACCCACCCGAGTGGCGTTTGAATAAAACGCTGAAGTAAAACCTGTCAAATCAGGCGCTTGTTGTTGCAGCAAGGTCAATCCAATACCGGCATATAAACCGTAGAATAGGGCATTTAATATTTGAAGCGTTAACAGTTCCCAACTCGCTTGAGAGAAATATACGCCAACGTAAAAGCAACAGCCGAAAATAAATGCCACAGCCATGATACCCGCAGGTGGGAACCGTCGGGCTAATTTGGCTGCTAGCAGCATGGTTGGTATTTCAAGGGCGGCCACAACCCCCATCATTAACCCAGGCAAATTTTCAGGTAACCCCAGTTCATTCATTACGTACAAAGGCATGGATGATAAATACATGACATTGCCTGCCATTCCGGCAAGTATGGCTAACCCCACAAGCCAAAACGGCAGTGATAGCGAGCCCTTTAGAGTAGTGTTGAGTGAGTGTTGATTGGCTTTTTGCCCAGGCACAACTTTAACCACAAAAAGCGTCGCAACAACCACGCACGCTATAGCCACAGAAAAGGACGCTGCGAAGCCAAAATTGGCAACCAGCGTAAATGCCAGCGGCGGGCCTACCACCCAAGCGAGAGAGATGGCCGCGCGAACTTTTGAGTTAAATGCGGCTAAGTCGATGTCTTGGTTTTTTGCCCATAATCCTGAAACAGTCAGCATTTGAGACACGGCCCCAGCGCCTACTGACATAAACAATACGCCAGCAAGGAATACGTGCCAAAACTGCTTGCTAAAGATAAAGGCGATCATGGCGATGCCCACGCAAACCATGGTCAGCCCATAAAGGCGATTTGCGTTAAAACCTTTGTCTGCCAAGTGCCCGAGGTACTGACTGATCACCAACCCTGATAGCGTAACGGACACCATATAAATACTTATATAAATAGGCTCAACGTTGATCTCATCAATGAGAAAGTAGCTCATGAGCGGCGTAACAAACGACGATGTTAGGCCAGTTAATAGGCTTAACAGTAAAAAAGGAAGCTGTGGAGAGAATGCGTGACGCGATGTCATGAGGATACGAGCTCCGAGGGACTGTTAGACGTGGTTGACCGAAATTCGTAAAGAAAAGGTCGCAGCCCTTAATAACGAGCGCGCATTATAAGTGCTGCGCATCTCATGTCTATGACAAAGCTTTTATTAGTTATGCCGTTTTAAATACTTGGTTTACCTCATATGCTCAAGCACTGCGCGCTTTTTAAATTTAAAGAAAGCTCGCAATTTCGCTAAGCGACTTTTTTTGCATGGCGTGTGCAGGAATTGTGGCGTTATCCGCCGGATAGCCCGCAATAATAAGTATATAAGCACGCTCGTTATCAGGCCGTTGACAGACTTCGGTTAAAAAGTTCATTTGTTGCCCAGCACGCCCATTATAAAAACCGCGCTCACTAGGGCGTATTGTGTACATCGAAATAGAAAATGGCGTAAACAAGTATGCACAATAAAAAAGCGACTCACTCAGGAAAAGTGAATCGCTTTGGTGAAATACGTTGGTAGTAGAAAACGCTGTTAGTGGCGTTTGAACGGCGGGCGAGTGCCGCGTTTTTGCGTGTCAGTCTGCTCTTCTAGCATTTCAAGTTGGGCAACGTCATACACAGGCATCATGGTTGTCACTCTGCGATACGGTGGCTTGCCGCGCATGATGACTTCTTTCACTTCTACGTATTCAATTGCTTCTTGCCCTACAGATTCCAATTGCGCTACATCGTTCACCGATAAGCTTACAATCTTGCGTTTAAATGGAGGCTTTCCTGAATAATCAACTACTTGTACATCAACCGTTTCATCAGTTGATGATGTCATAGCTTGCGCTGCGTTTGCAGAAAAACCAAGTGAAACAGCCGTAATTAATGAACCCAATACATAGCGTAATTTCATGTCGTGTCCTCTCGTTGACATACTTACCTTTCTACATTGTATGAGCGAAAAAGTTCTAAACAATGACGATTGGTGATAGGTGATTGCTATCACCTAATTGGATATAGAAAATTTGAGTAATCAAGAGGATAGAGAGCAGTTGAAAGAGAAGTTACTGCGTTGAAAACGGAGTGTTTAACGTTGGTGCGGAGTAAATGGTTTTGTGCACTATTATGGTGCTGCGGCACCGTCTGGTATTGTAGAGTTTCGGTAAAATCAATCATTTACCCTTTGGTCTTTATCTTGCTGTCAATCAACACCTATGTAAAGTGTCGACAAAGGGTGTATGTGCGGTGAGTTTAAAATCTAAAATTCCCTTATTTTTTCTGCTAACTTTTTGGTTAGCGTGCACATCTGCCGTGTCAGCGATAGAGCAAAATATTCCTCTTTCACAAAGCAAAGGCGGAACACTGTACCTAGAAGCGACCCTAGAATCGAACATAAAGGCTTCGTTTCTATTAGATACGGGTTCAAGCTTATTAACCCTCAATCAAGCTACGTTCGATGCGCTAACAAGAAATCAAAAGCTTCTTGCCACCAGAACCTCTGCTGCCAGAATGGCAAATGGAAAGATCGTTAAGATATCTCAGTATCAATTAAACTCGGTTCGTATAGGAAATACGTGCGAAGTGGGGCCAGTGGAAGTGGCCGTGCTTCCCAAAGGGAACAATATTTTAGGTATTAATACGTTGCTTAGGGTCGCACCTTTAACTATAACACCAGACGCTGTTATTTTAGCCGGGTGTGAATAGCGTGAATGATTCACTTTTGTTTGATTAAACAGCAATAAAAAAGCGAACCCGAAGGTTCGCTTTTAAATGTGTTTTTCGCTGGAAGTTTAAATTAATCGTCGCACTCGCTAACGTCGCCGCCCATTTGCTCTTTCATTTTTACGCAAGCTTCATAAGCTTTCTTCGCTGCGGCGTCTTTAAATTCGCCTGCTTTCTCAGCTGTTGCGTCGTATGCGTCAGAGGCCATTTTCTTGCCATCTTCATATGCGTCTGAAGCCACCTCTTTGCCATCATCAAAGGCATCAGAAGCCATTTCTTTACCTTCTTCGTAAGCTTCAGAGCTCGCGTCTTTGGTTTTATCCCAAGAATCTGCAGCACTTTCTTTTGCGCTGTCATAGGCGTCTGCTGTCGCTTCGCCCGCTTTTTCCATCTCTTTTTTTACTTCGCTTTTCGTCTCTTCGCTAGACTCAGTACAGCCCATTAAAGACAGTAACAGTGCTAACGCCATTGCTTTAGTTTTCATTGTGAAGCTCCTTTTGCTGGGATAGTGGCTTGTTTCAAGGCCGGTCAACATGGTGTGTTCAAATATCCATTGTAAACGTTCAAAATGCCTGCCGTTTTATTGTCATATTCGGCAAGCTGAATATTCGACGAGACCAGTCTAGCCTACTTACCTGATAAAGTGTAAGTAGACTTTATGAGGAAAAATGAAAGGTTTATAACCAAAAACAAACCTAGCTAAGATTGAGCAAAGAAGTTGGATACCCTGTTCTGCAAAGCGTGATGTGGGTTACTCTTCTGGGCCTTGTGTGGTGAATATAAGATGTCGACGCATATCTTTTAACACTACGCCTTTTTTAAGCAGCGCTGCGCTTAATTTTCGCTGCCACTTCTTTAGCTCGGGCTCCGCGTTTGACACCGCTTCTTCATTTTCGAATTGAAAGCGAAGCAGTAACGACCCGGGGAATTGGTGATACTGAACGTCAAACCAACACTGTTGCATACCATTTAACTCTTCAAGCGCTTGTGCTTCAAGGCTATCGGCTACACTAAAGACCAGTGCTTGCTGTTTGAGTTGAACGGCAGAGAGTTTTTTCATTACAAATGCTTCTCTATAGACACTTCAACGCTCTCGGTGACATCTGCACCTTCAATGGTTAGCCACATTTGCCCATCTTGAATAGTAACCTGTATTTGCATAGAGCGATGAACAGCATTGGCCAAAGTAGTGGCAAGCGACTCTGGCAAAGTAAAAACTGATAAGTTCTTTTTGGTTTGTAGCTTGTTATGTTCTTTCTTCCACCACGCGTCGAAGCTGTTGTCGGCGTAGGAATAAATCATCATTTGTTGGCTTTGATTGCAGCCCTTTTTGATGCGCTGTTCAGAGGGTTGGCCTAACTCAATCCACAGCTCTATTTCATCGCTAAAACTCTTTTGCCATAAATCTGGAACGTCGTCGTCAGACAGCCCTTTGGTAAACTGTAGGCGTTCATGAGCATTAACAATAAACGCAACCACGCGCAGCATCATTCGTTCGTCATTTTCAGAAGGGTGACGGGCAATAGTAAGGTTGTGGTCGTTATAGTAATTGCGATCCATATCCGTTATGGATATGTCAGCTTTAAAAATGGTCGCTTTAAGAGCCATGGTGTTCCTGCTTCGTTCTTAGGAGGCTTGAAGTTAACCCCGTGTGCTATGTAAAAAAATGGCATAGCAAGTTTTGGCGATATAGTAGCAGTAAAAAGCAAATTTCGCTGTAGGTGAGTAGCGCCCAATACAAGTATTTGTCGGTTTATTTATTGGAGCGCGAAATTTCTAGTGAAGCTTCTCGGTCATATTGGACATCGCGCAAAGCGCGGATAACCAAATACAGTGTTTTGCCAGCACCCAGCATCTTCATGCTCAATAAAAAAGGGCAGGTTTTGTTTAGCTATGTTAACCCAGACTTCAAAGTTCGCCCGTCGGCAGACCTAGTTTTAGCGGTTGCGAAAACCCTTAAAAAAGAAATGTAATGTGAATAGCCTTACCAAGGCGTTGTTCTTGGTAAGGCATGCCAAAAGAACGTTATGATATCGAGCACTACTTTTCATCGTGTCTAATATTGATTAAGTTAGATTCGCACGTATTTGACTGTCATAACGAGCTGTACTTAACCATTCACCAAGTCACCCTATCTCAAACTGTAAGGAGTAAGCATTTACACTGAGATCAATGAAGTGATGTGCGCGGCTAGACGTTTAGGTTCAATATAAGTGTCGCCTTTACAGTTGTTTACGACGCTCAATAGCTGAGTAAGTAGGTGCTTATTCGCTACGTTCCGCTGACATATAGCGTGAACGGTATTGAGTTCAAGTGTACTTGCTAAGGCGTACACACCTTTCAAATTGCGATTTATTAGAAGCGTGTTTAACACGCGGTTAGCGGTGTATCGACGCCACGCCATATGAAAGCTGTCGAAATCGCACGTTAAGTCAACACTTAACGCCACACGAAGCGCCCAAGACAATGGGCGAAAGTGTAAAAGATGTTCGGTTAGTAAGAATATTTCAAGTGCGTGGTCAACAAACAGTGACGGCTTCGCAGTATCGCTTAGCTCAATAATGGGGAATAGCCCTTCAGCAGCGAACATAGACTCTACGAATTCAAAGGTGTAATACCCGTTACCATGAAGAGCAAGAAGGCATGTCTCAATCTCATCGAGAAGCGTTTCATCGAGGGTATTAGCAATGTCTTGAAGCATTAGGTTATCTAAAAACTTCGCAATGTTCGGGTAGAGGGCATTAATCTCAGCCCATTTACTTTCTTTTGAATGACGTAAGGCCCTCTGATATTTGAGAACGTCGTCATGCCGTGTTAAATCGATTTGGGTGTGCGATTCGTTTCTCGAATAAATCCATCCTGCCCAAGCTATCATTGGCGAGTCCGCTAATCCAAGTGCGTGGAGGTCATTGAGCGAAGAACCTAATGAGCATACCGCTTCCACCAAGCCATGGGCAGCCTTTACATCATTCCCCATAAAATCGGGTTCTTCTTGCATATGTTCGAATGAATACACGCCATTACGCCAGCCTGCTAAATAGCAGCCTTCTATACATTTTCCGCACATGACTGTGCTCCTGTTAGTGTTTTTTGGTGATAACGAAGAGGCCTGTTGCTCTTTGGTGGTATTTAGCCTGTATGACAAGGCGCACGCCAACGAGCAACTGGCTCGTTGCTACTGAAAGTTATGAAAAGTAATCAAGAAAAGCATCAATAGAGTGAAGTTAGATGCCAAGAGCGAACTTAAAACAAATTTTGTTTCAAAAAAAGTACTGTTTTGTCCCGCTATAAAAAAGTTATCTTCTGCAAGAATGCGAGGTTTACAGCGCCAAGTGGTATAGTAGGGCTTACGCCTTAACTCATCGTATTTCTATGATAAATAAAAACTTTCCATTACTTGATTTACATCGTCATTTAGATGGCAATGTGCGTCTGCAAACCATTCTGGAGCTTGGTCAGCAATTTAACATTTGTTTGCCAGCTTATTCGTTAGAGGGCTTGCGACCGCATGTTCAAGTAATGGAGATCGCCCCCGATTTGGTGTCATTTTTAGATAAGCTTACTTGGGGCGTTAAGGTGTTAGGCAGTCTCGACGCCTGCAAACGGGTGGCGATAGAGAATGTAGAAGATGCGGCTAAGCAGGGTATTGACTACACAGAACTGCGTTTTAGTCCTTATTTTATGGGGGAAAGTCACGGGCTACCAACTCAAGGTGTGGTTGAGGCCGTGATAGACGGTGTAAAAAGCGCAGCTAAAAATCACGATGTTAAAGTTAATCTCATCGGTATTTTGTCGCGTTCTTATGGCGCAAAAGTATGTCAGCATGAGCTAGATTCAATCTTGGCCTGTAAAGCGCATATAACTGCAATTGATTTGGCGGGAGATGAAAAAGGCTTTCCTGGCAACATGTTCATAGAGCACTTTACAAAAGTGCGCCGCGAAGGGCTGCCTATCACAATTCATGCAGGTGAAGCAGTAGGCTCGCAGAGCATTTGGCAAGCCATTAACGACTTAGGTGCTGTGCGGATAGGACACGGTGTTAACGCTATTAATGATGCTAAGCTAATGGACTATTTGCGCGACAACCGTATTGGTATTGAAAGCTGTTTAACCAGCAACGTATTGACGAACACGGTCACATCATTAACAGAGCACCCGTTAACAACCTTTTTGGATCACGGCATACTCGCCTGCCTGAATACCGACGACCCGGCAGTTCAAGGTGTAGAGTTAGATCACGAATTCTCCGTTGCAGCTAAGCAAGCTGGCCTTATGCCTTCTCATATTAAACAAGCGCAAGAGAATGCATTGGCAATTGCTTTTTTAAGTGAAACCGAAAAAGCCGCACTTAAGCGCAAAGTAAACTAATCCGAAAGATAAAAATCGTGCCGTGGTTAAACGGGCAGTAACATTATTTTGATTAATAATGCCACCGGTGGCATTATTGTCGTGATGTGAATATTTTGTTTCTTAAACGTAATCAGTTACGACTTAAATAATGGAGCTTTTATGCTGCGCTTTATACCTGATGTTGACCGTTCTATGAGTAGCTACCCCAGCCGTTTCACACACCGCCGGGCTTTGGGATGGGTGGCGTTTATTGTGACCCTTCTAACTTGTTCCTATGCGTCGGCATCTACTGACGAAGACTGGGAAATTGCTGAACAGATTGTAAATCAGATCCAGCTGCCCACTATTCCAAACGAAAAATTTGTGGTTGATGTGAGTGATACTTCACTAAGTGCAGCGCGAGCGCCAATTCAAAGTGTAATTGACAAGGCTTCGGCTAGCGGCGGCGGTATTGTTGTTGTGCCCAAAGGAACATGGCAAGTAGACGGTCCTATTCGTCTTAAAAGCAAAGTGAACTTGCACCTAGAGGAAGGCGCTACTCTGCTGTTTTCCGGCGACCCTTCGCACTACCTACCGGTGGTTAAAACCCGTTGGGAGGGTACTGAGGTATTTACCTATTCACCGCTAATTTATGCGCTAAATGTGGAAGATGTGGCAATTACAGGTAAAGGTACTATCGACGGAAATGCCCAATCGGCGTTCATTGGCTGGTATGAGAAACAAAATACAGATATGCATGCGCTTCGTAAAATGGGGTTTGATGGCGTTCCAGTAGAGAAGCGTCAGTTCGGAGAAGGGCATTACTTGCGCCCTCCGCTTATTCAGTTTTTCCACGCCAAGCGTGTGCTGCTTGAAGATTATACGGCCCTGAACTCACCGTTTTGGGTTAATCACTTAGTTTATACTTCTCATGCTACGGTAAGACGAGTGAAGGTAGAAAGTCACCTGTACAACAACGATGGGTTAGACATTGAGTCGAGCCAGTTTGTGCTTGCTGAAGATAATCACTTTAGAACCGGTGATGACGGTATCGTTATTAAGTCTGGTAGAGACGCCGACGGTCGAAATATAGGTATACCTAGCAAAGACATTGTTGCGCGAAACAATGATTTAGGCGGGGAAGACGGCATTGGTCTTGGTTCGGAAATGTCTGGCGGCATTAAGCGCGTATTTTTTGAGAACAACATCTTGCATGAAGGCGACTCAGCATATCGCTTTAAGAGTAACTTAGACAGAGGCGGGCGCGTCGAAATGGTTCGAATTAGAGGCAGTAAAGTGGCTTCGTTTAAGCACTTATTCTGGTTCCAGCTAAACTACCCAAGTAATTTACATGGTAATTTTCCGGCTACCTATACCGACATTATTATTGAAGATTTAACGGTAGAAAATGTGGGAACGGTTTTGGAAATTCACGCTCCGGACGCAGCCCCTGTGCACAACGTTAAATTCAAAGACATTAAAATTAAGGAAGCAGAAGAAATTCTTATCCTAGAAAATGCCGACGATATTAGCTTTGAAAATGTCAGCATAGGTGAGCAAATCTGGAACGGCACGTTTTCTTCGCTGCACATAGAATCTATTACTCGCTAGAAAACAGGTTAAACGCGATAGGTTGTTCGCATTGGTCCTTTATTTTCGCCGTAACAAGCGGCTAATTAATTGTAGGCGAACCTATTTAGGTTCGCTGGCTTTCAGTTTCGACCAGCTCAACAACAAGGCGTAAATTACTTTGTGTTGATACCGCATTAAATGGGTAGCAGGTAACTAAATAGAGCTGCTGCCCATTTACATCTACTTTCATTGCCGAGGCAGCATCGACTATCGTCTTCGATACAACCCGATAGGTTACCCACCGTGAGTTCGGCAACTGTAATTGCATAATATCTCTGGCTCTCACCTTCTTTAAGAACGTGAAGTGAGTATCTCTATGCCCGCCAATCACACTACCACCCTGTCCGAGTGGGGGCGAGTCGGTGTGGTGTCCAGGGCCAAATGCAAGGGCGTTTCCCTGTGCGCCTTCTAGTACATACAACTGTGTTTCGCTTTTGGCATGAACCAGCTTGCCCACTGGCCAGGTATCAGACCAACGCCAAGGCTTCTGGTTAGCGCCAGTGGCTAGCGTTTCTTCCCACGAAGATTGAATTAAATATTGCGCCAGTTCAGCTTTCAATAATATCCAGCCAGCTTTGCCAAAACTGGCTGTGGCGATCAAGACTAAGATGATGGTAAAAGCGTATTTAATCATTGTTTGTCCAAGCCATATTAAGTCAAAAAATAAAGAAATGAGCCTAAGGTGCTAACCTCGTTCCCCCTTTGTTTCGCAAAAAGGCGATGCTGTGAAAAAGCGACAATAAAAGCATGGCAATCATGCCTAATACGACATGTTCAGATACACCCGCTGCGGTTTGGGGGTAACTGATTTGTCTGAATTGCGTTCCCTGTGGCATTAAGTTTCTTACGTTTTCGGTGGAAGACGGTATGCGCTGTGTATTTGCTATTTTTTCTTCAATAGCAACGAAGCTGGTGAACTCTGTTATAAGTTTATGGGGCAGGGCTACAGCAAGAATGTCCTGTTTTACTTCATCTACATTTCGCCCTAACGCTTTTTCATCCATTAACGCCGCCACTTTCTTTCTTGCCCACGCAGTCGCTACGCCAAGGTGTTGAGTAGAACCTGTCGACGTTGGTGCTATTGCTACCGAACGGGTCCACTCGCGAGTAGTGCCCTGCTTGTCTACAAGTGCGCCCTGAAGGGTTATTTTTCCGCTTGTACCGGCGTTATGAGGCAGTTTCACATTCAAAAGTAAAGGAACTCCCGCGTATAAATCAGGGATCTTAGAAGGGTAAATCTCTGCTGACTGTGCATAGCCAGCTGGCAGAGTGAGGCTTAAATCACTCAACACAGGGCTTTCTAATTTATAAAGCAAGCTATCCATTTGCTGTTTAATATCTGCCGTATTGCTAACAAATACATAGCTTCCGCGACCAAACTGAGCGGCTCGGGTCATAAAATAGCTATTAGGCGCGCTGCCTATGCCTACTGTAAAAAGGCGCGCATCACCCAGTTCGTTCTTTATTTGCGAGAACAATGCAGCTTCATTGCCTACCGCCCCATCGGTGATAAAGACAACTTGTTTTATATAGTTTTCAGCTGTCGTGCGTTTAAGTGCGGCATTAAGGGCTGGCGCCATTTCAGTGCCGCCCCCTGCATTGAGGTGCTTTACAAAGTCCCTCGCATATTGCTTGTTTCGTGTTGTTCCCTCTACGGAGGTTTCAAACAAACGCGTGGTATCATTGTTAAATGCAACAACGTTAAATCGGTCTTTCTCACTCAAGCGGTCTATCGCTAATTGTAAACTCTCTTTTGCGTCGACAATCGGGCGACCTCCCATAGAGCCTGACGTGTCGATAACGAAGGTGATATCGCGATCAAAATCCTGTAAATCTTGGCTCTTCACTTGTGGTGGCATTAGCATAACAAGGGCGTAGTCATGCTGACCTTTCGACTCAGTGAAAATAGCTGCTTGTGGTGCACTAGAGGGCGTAGGCTGCCACTCTAGCCAAATGTCTCGGTCCATTTTGATATTGCTTTGATTAAAGGTGACAAGATAATTACCTGTCGATTCTGACCAATTCACACGGTGATTTCTGCTAGTGACGCTATTAAGCGTTAAACCAGTATTTAGTGTTGCGTTGAACGTAAGTTGCGGGCCTTCATTGCCTTCTCTCATAAAAGGCGTGATAGCTCTGGCATCGGGTACCTGATCTGTGGGCTCCCCCCAACCTGTACCTGATATTTCAGCCTCTATATTTTCGTCAAACTGATTTAGCGGAATGCCGGGCGAATAGCGAGGAGTGAGCGTAGTAGGCAAGTGAAAAGTAAATTTTCCATCGCGGTAGTCTACCTGTTGGACATACTGAAGTGTCACCGTTATTTCCTCACCCGGCGCTATATTCGCGACCTGCTGGGTGAATAAATTTGGGCGTTGTTGCTCTGTTAAACTGGCTTTCTTTCCCGCTTTTTTGGCCGCCTCAAATGCTTCTTTCGCTTCTGCCTTCGGCTTAATTTGCCCCCGGATTATTCTGTCTCCTATAAGCATTTCCATAGTGTTAATCGCCGCTTTTTCATTAAGCGGAAAGGTGTAAACGGCATGCTTCCATTCATTACTGGTGTTAGTGAATTTTTGAGAATAGGTAACGTGCGCAATCATGCCATTCACCTGTAAATTTACGTCAGTTGAATGCAATAGGGCGGGGGAAGACTCACCGTCCACGCTTTGCAGCATCAATTCGCCAGACTCAGCGCGACTTAGCGGGCTAACTACTACACCAAGCAAAAAGCAGAGGAAGGAAGTAAGGATAAGCAACCTGTGATTACGCGGCTTGGCTGCATGTTGCCGTTCCCTAAACCAAGATTTGTGAGTATTGGCAGGCGTTAAATAATCCCGTTTGGGTGTTTTGGAAAATAGCATCAGGTAAGCTCGCTTTAGTATCGATACTTACCATTAAACGCCCTGAATAGGGCGAATTGTGAACAGAGATTATGGCAATTTAATGGGCAATGGTGGCGAATAGCAGATTTTAGAAATGAGTCATTTGTTGGTCGAACCAAGGTGGTCGCTGAAGTCCCGCGATATCGGCATAACGAAAAAAGTATGCAGTTTGCACTTTTGTTTTACTGGCCCAGAGCATCAACCAGCGTACTGAATTTAGTTCTTCCTACTGGAACACTCGCGCCAGAGTGCAGGTGTGCAATGTACTTCGCGCCTGAATGTTGTTCAATATGCTTAACTTCATCAAGAGGTAACGCATAAGAGCGATGAACCCGCATAAATCCTTGAGGTAGAATTTGCATTAACTTGTCTAAGTGCTTGTCATGCAATATGGTTTGATTGTCTTTAGTGGTTATTTCACTGTAGTGCCCAGCGGCTTGAATGAATTGAATGTCATCAACTTGAAGAAAACAGAGCACATTGTTTTTGCGATATGACAACCGCTGACATTGGCCCTTAAATTGATGCAGAGAAAAGCGTTCTATCGCTTTACTTATTCTTTCTTGAGTAAATGGCTTACCAATGAAATCAAGTACGCCAAGCTCAAACGCTTCTAAAGCCCTGTCGGTATTCGCTGAAACCACCACGGTGTGATAAGGGGCGGCAAGCTGTTGATGAATTAATGAAAAACCGTCTTTTCCATGCAAATTCAAATCTAGAAAGAGCAAGTCTGTGTCGCGGTTAGACAAATGCTCTTCTGCATCATCGAGGTTGGAAAAGCGATGAATAGTGGTTTTATCGTCGGTACACTGGTCGATAAAACGAGCAAGTCGTTTGGCAACCATGGGTTCATCTTCTACTAGGGTAATATTCATCATAGCGTTTGTAAGGTGATTTGTTCGGTCTGCTCGGCGTGCGCGTTACTTTGCTCACCCGAAACGAACGTTGTTGGAAATGTGAGCTTAGTTACCCAATACTTATCTTCAATAAATTCCACTAGCTTCCAGTTATTACCAAACGCTTCTGTGAGCCGGGCTTTAATATACTTGGTGCCAACACCGGTTCCTTCTTTATTCTCTAATGCTGATGTCTGGTAAGAATAGTGTTGAGTAAGCTGAGCTTTAAACAGCAAGGTAGTTGAAGGTCTTTTATTCTTATCATGCTTGGCATTCTCTACGGACACCCCCTGTGCTTCATCCTCTTGTTGTTCAGAAAAGCTAAGACTAAATTGATACTCTCCCGAGCCGTATCTGTTGTGGCTAAACGCATTTTCTATGAGGGTGAGTAATACTCCGGGAGGAATAAGCTGCTGCCCTTTGTTTTCTGACATCTCCGGCTTTTGCAGTGAGAAGTGGGCGTCGAAGCGGTATCCCATAATTTTAAGGTGACTTTCACAAAGGGCGACTTCCTGCTGTAAAGTAATTAAGGCTCTATCGCTTAAGCTGGCCATTTGGCGAAACTCCGATGCTAACGCCTGAATAAACCCAATGGCTTCTTTAGGGGCGACTTCAATCCACTCTTCAATTGCGGTCAGGGTATTAAGAATAAAGTGAGGCTGTAGCTGTTTTTTTATAAGCTCAAGCTGCAGACGCTGGGTGGTAAGCGTTGACTGAGTAAGTGCACGCTGTCTCTCAGCATGGGTTTGGCTTAGCACGAGTAGTAATAAAAGCGCTAAGCCACTAAACGAAACAAAGAAATATTGGTCCATAAACGAAAACCGGTTTATGAGAACGGGTGAAACAAATACCGCTATTCCCATGGTCATTAACCACGCGTACTTCTTCCGTTTATAAATACTGGCCACACCAATAATAAAGCTAATGAGCAAAGACACACTGAACAACAAAAAGCTGCGGTAATCGTAACCATCGAAATATAACAGTACCCCACAACTAGCCATAACCAACACAAGCAAGGTACTGATAAACCAAGTTTTTGAATAGCGGAAGAAAGACAGGAAAAAGAGCGGTAGCACCAGGCTGATAACAAGGGTTAAGCCAAGGACGATTTCCATTCTAAGGATGTGCCACTGGTAGCTGTAACCGAATAGACCTCGCCATGACTCGGCCAAGATTAATAGAATCAGCATGGTGCATAGGCAGCTAAACCACAGGTATGCAGGCTCTTTGAGCGATGAAAAGTACACCACAAATGAATACATGGCGACAAGAACCAAGCCACTTAGCATCATTAATGGCAATCGGATACGCCACTCATTAATGGCGGCAAGAGTTTCGAAGTCGTCTGCAAATACCCAAAATCCACTACTTTGCGCGGTATCTGGACGAAACTCGCTGCTCAGCCTTACCATCACCGTGTTGTCACCAGCATTCAGGCGCTGTGAAGGTAGAATGAATATACTGTCTATTTCACCTGGCAATTCTTTGCTCTCGGCTGTTGCAGGCATGCCGTTATCACCAATGTGATAACCGTTCAAATAAACAGAAAACGCGCCAAGTATAGATACAAACAAGCCTTTAGGCGCACTATTGGTTTGTTGTACACCTTGTGACCCATTTGATGTTGCGTTGAACGCAAGTGTGAACTTGAGCCACCTTACTTCATTAGACAGTTCGATGTCCGACTGGGAGTGAGCCTGCCATCGAGGATCGTTCTCCGCTGGTACTTCCTCTTGCCCAGAATAGAGGATGCTGACCTGAGAAGGAAATGTCAGTGAATGGGTGGGTTGTTCGTGCAAAAGTACAACGCCCCAAATGAGCATTGTCATAAGCATTAAGTAGAACCAATTGAGTTTTTGCACGGGAAGTTAGGGCGTGTTGTTTGTTGTTACTGTTAACACAGTACACAGTTTTTAACTGTTAATGAAGTCGAAGTAATGCACTTTGGGAATGCCTGATGCAGTTTAGGAAATAGGTCGCCGTAAACCGAATAATTGACGCTACATTTGGCTGAAATTTATACGGAGAGTAATTTATGACACCTATCAATAAACTAGTAGCCTTTACCCTTTTACTTTTGTGGTATGCGCCACTTGAAATAGCCCACGCAAATGACAACCAACTGTTGTCTCAAGCAGAACTCAACGAGCTCTTAAAAGAATACAAATTAAGTGGCGTAAGCGTCGCGGTAATCGACGACTTCAATGTTGTCTATTCCGCCACAGCTGGGGAAAAAGTGTTCGGCTCAGGTGATGCCATTAACCAGTCAACGGCCTTTTCTACCGCTTCTATTTCCAAGCCGGTTACCGCGCTACTAGCGGCTATGCTCGAAGAGCAAGGAAAGCTTAGTTTAGACGACTCTGTAGCTAAGTATCTCACCCGCTGGACACTGCAAAAAGAGCAGTTTCCCAACCCAGAGGAAATTACTTTTCGTCGGTTGCTCAGCCACACTGCAGGCACCACACAAAGTGGGTTTGCTGACTATTATAAAGGGGACGTTGTGCCAACGGCTATCGATAGTCTAAATG
Organism: Alteromonas sp. CyTr2; assembly: GCF_947311905.1. Classification (NCBI taxonomy): domain Bacteria; kingdom Pseudomonadati; phylum Pseudomonadota; class Gammaproteobacteria; order Alteromonadales; family Alteromonadaceae; genus Alteromonas; species Alteromonas sp. CyTr2. Next base: position 54,414 of record NZ_CAMZMZ010000006.1, read on the forward strand.
GAGTAAACGTCCCCCGTTATGACTCGCCCATTAGCTTAGCATTTAAGCCTGGTGAAAGTTGGTCGTATAGCGGCGGTGGCTACGTTATTGTGCAAATTGCGCTGGAAGATCTAACTGGAAAGACATTGCCTGAATTAGCAGAAGAAATGCTATTTAAGCCGCTTAACATGGTTAACACCACAATGTATCAACCTGACAGCCCGCTATTTTTGCAAAATGTGGCAAGCGTTCATCACGACGATTTGAGCGTGATCCAATCAGGATATCCAATTTGCCCGCAAATCGCGCCTTCTGGAATGTGGAGTAATGCTCTTGATATGGCAACATTGATTATCGAAATGCAAAGAGCACTAAATGGCGATGATACAAAGGTAATCTCGCAAGCAGTGGCGCGTAATACTACTCAAATTGAAACCCTTGATGTTGTAGGTGGTTGGGGACTAGGCTGGATGCGTCTTGAGGCTAAAGGCAACCTAGAGTGGTTCTCTCATGGTGGTTCAAACACGGGAACAGGAGGGCAAATCATGGGCACAATGCGCGATGGTAGAGGTATCGCTATATTCGGTAACGGCGGCAACCCTGCTCGAATTCCGGTTATTGAAACAGTTATTGCAACGGTTGTGGAAAAGCTCGACTGGAAGAAAAGCTTGCCCGTGGTAAAGCAACAGGTTCCCCTTGAACTGTTAAATGACTTTGAAGGTAAATATCTTGCAGGCTTTGGAGAATCCATCGAAATCAGCAAGCAGAATAACCAGCTTTTCTACCAAGGAAGACTGTTGCTGTGGAGTCATATCGAAAGTGGGGAGCTTGTTTACCTTGGTGACGGAGAATTTGGTGTGGAAGGTTATCCAAACCGACTTTCTCTTGAAACAGTAAGCGGTAAAAAGCGGCTGAAAGTGTCGCGAAAGGGAAGCGATAAGGTGTCGTATTTTGAATCTGCCCCAGAATAGGGGCAGTAAGATAGACAAGGCGAGTGTGTTACTCGCCTGCCATAGCACGACCTTTCGTTTTAACACTGGCTATCAGCATATAAATACTGGTAGCAAGTAAGCACGCAAATAAGTAACCCATCAACCCTTGAGGGCCTACTAAAAAGTTATCGGCAATGAGTGGGCCTACTACTGAACCCACGCTGTAGCTAAAAAGCATGACCTGTGTGGCGCATACAATGAAGCTAGCATCGAGTTTGTCGCAGGCGAGATTTATTGCCACTGGGTATAGGGCAAATATTGCCATACCTAATAGAAACAGACTTGCTCCCAAAGCGTATATACCGCTAACCGCTGCGGTTAATGTTATGGCGGCGACACCCAGTAAACAAAATAGTGCCATGAGTAACGTGCGGCCTAAGTACTTGGATAGCGCAGGAATTAAAGGTTGAACTGCCATAGCGCCTAATATAATTAAGGCCATTAAGCTACCCAAATCGTCATGAGCAATGCCGCGGTTTAATAGTTCAAGAGGCATTAAGCCGTAAATGGCACCTAGGGTTAAGCCTGACACTATGCAACCAATAATTGCGGCATGATTTAGTTTCGATATTTGCTTTAGCGACAGTGGTGTACTCTGGGAAGATTCAGGCTGTTCGCTCTTTGCAAACAAAAGTACGCCAATGGCTAAAATCAACATGGTGAAAATGGCAGCAAAAGGAAGCATGCCGCCTACGCCAATAGCGCCAATACCTAACTGACCTAAAGAGCTTCCCCCGTACAGTGCGCCCATGTACAAGCCTAAACGTTTGGCTCTATCGGCTTCGTCGCCGTGTAAAAGCCACGACTCTACGATAACAAATACACCCGCTACAGCAACGCCAGCCACTAACCGAGCCACAAGCCAAACTGCGGTGTGAGCAAACAAAGGCATTACTGCGATAGTAAGTACAAGGATGCCTAAACACAGCGCAAAACCGTGCTTGTAACCAACGCGGGTGACCAACGGTTCAATACTAAGGGCACCCACTAGTAGCCCAGCGTAAAAGCTGCTAGCCAGCCAACTGGCGATAGCCGTGTCTAGGTTGTAATGGCTGAGCATTAGTGGGATCAGACTCATCAAATAGCCAGACGCAACTGCGTACATACCCAGCGCAATAACGGGAACAGAGATTCGCGCTTTGGCGGGCGGAATTAAGGTGTTGTCCAAGGTAATGCCTTACATCAAAGGAAAGAGAAGATAATTTCGCGGCGCGAATATGAGGCAAATTCTGATATAGGTAAAATGAAAAGAAATGCTCGTAAAGATGCTAAAAATTGATGGTGAGGAAGGCGCTGCTAGATAGTGCATGCGCCTCAGATAGTTTTAGTATTAGCGCCTTAAGTCATCCGGTGTATGATCTGCCACAAATGCATTTCTTTCGCCCATGGGTCTGTCTTCACCCACCGTACTGTCTGCAGTAGTTTGGAGCTCTATCGACGAGTTCACCTCTGCACCAATTAGAATGATATAGGCGGTTAAATACAACCACATGAGCAAGATAATAATTCCCCCAACGGATCCGTAGGTTTTGTTGTAACTTCCAAATTCATTGAGGTATATCGAAAAACCATACGAGGCTACCACCCATAATAAGGTGGCAAAAACTGAACCCGGTGTCACCCAGCGCCACTGGGCTTCTCTTCGGTGAGGGGCATATCGATATAGGGCTGAAAGCGCAATATTAAATAGGGCCAGCATCACCGGCCAAGTCACCCACATGGCTTGCTCGGTACTAAGGGCATGTGACGTCATCCAGCTTATTGCTTCGGGTAAAATGGTGATGCAGGCGAGGGACACAATTACGGTAAGGATCATAAATATGGTGCACGTAATGCGCGCTAGAATACCTTTGAAAAAGCCTCTTCCTTCCGCCTCGCTATAGGTAATGTTACATGCTTTTATCAATGCATTGGCGCCTTTGCTACTGCTCCACAGTGACAAGAGCAGAGTAAATAAAAAACTCCAGCCTAATGCAGTATTCGACTTCTCGGTTAAATTTTTAAGCTGTTCTTCAATGATGTAGCGACTGTCATTTGGTACTACATTTACCAGCAATGCCATGTGGCGTTGCAGTTCGTCGGGTGATACAACAAGCCCATACAAAGCAATAGTTGCCCCTAATAGTGGGAAGATAGCCAGCAAGCAGTAAAAGGCAACGCCAGCAGAGATAAGAGGAATGTTGTCTTTTTGCAGGCTAGTGAAAATACGCTTTGAAATACTCCACCAACTTTTCAAAGAAAGCTCGAATGCAGATTTAGCGTGGTTGAAACGTTCCTTGCTCATGTGTCCTCATGTTTTGCCTAAACGATAGAACTCTTAGAGCTTGATACATGAAAACTTCGCTGTCGGCTTACATCAACTTAAAAAGGAGCGAGAAAGAAGCTCTGTAAATCGTTCACAAAATCTGAATATGTGCGTGGCTATCAATGGTGGTGAAATTGTTGGTATTTCATTTATTGTAATTGAATCAATGGCTTGTGTTTCTTGGTTTGGATGGTTTGTAATTTGCACCTTCAACAGCATCGTAGCTAGATAGTAAGAGCTAGGTTATGCCATGCACAAACTAACGCGTTCACCTGATGGGATTTGCTAAAGGTGGTAGGCGGACAGTTATTCCTGTCGTGCGGCGACCCTGTTTTTACTAGCTTTACATTTCGTCTTTCAAAAGGAGTGAACATTATGAGCAACACCCAAAACCTTAAAGGCAAAAAAATCGCTATTTTGGCAACTAATGGGTTTGAGCAAAGTGAGTTGATTCAACCAAGAGACAAGTTTATTGAGCAAGGTGCTGAAGTTGATGTGTTATCTATTGATGATCAGACAACAATTAAAGCGTGGGATAAAGACAACTGGGGGAAGGACGTCAATGTTGATAAACAAGTTACGTCCGTTAATCCTGAAGATTACGATGCCCTTGTGCTACCTGGCGGTCAAATCAATCCCGATGTGCTGCGTACCAACGAAGATGCAGTTGCCTTCATCAAAAGTGCAAACAGCGCGGCAAGTATTAAAGCAATAGGTGCTATTTGTCATGGACCATGGTTGCTGGTGGAATCTGGATTAGCGAAAGGTGCAGCACTCACTTCGTTTCCTAGTATCCAAACAGATCTGAAAAATGCTGGTGCGACGTGGGTTGATGAGGAAGTGGTGACCCATGCAAAGCTGGTGACCAGTAGAAACCCAGATGATATTCCAGCTTTCGTAGACAAAATTAGTGAAATGGTTGCCCAATAAAAAGGAGGAAGTGTATGCCCACCGCAGCTACAGATAAAAAGGTTATCGCGATAACGGGGGCTTCCAGCGGCATTGGCGAAGAAACAGCAAAGCAACTGGTAAATAACGGTTATAACGTTGCCCTCTTAGCGAGAAGTGAGGACAAACTGCGTGCCTTGGTTGAAGAACTTGGCAATGATAATGCATTTGCTGTCAAAGCTGACGTAAGCGACTTTAATGAGTTAGATAAGGCGTTTAAACAGGTAAGCGAATATTTCGGTCGCATTGACGGCATTTTCGCCAATGCCGGGCGTGGCGCGAAAGCCGCCGGCATTGAAAAGGGGGACGTAGATGACTGGGATGGCATGCTGGGCGCAAACGTAAATGGACTGCTTTATACTGCAAAAGCTGGATTGCCGTACCTGCGCGATACGCAAGGCCACTTCATTATTACGTCTTCGGTCGCCGGTCGAATAGCCCTGAAAGGCTCTGTATATGGGGCAAGTAAGTGGTTTGCTTATGGTTTCGGTCAGAACCTCGCCGAAGAAATGCGCGAGTGGGGCGGCCGCTGTACAACTATCTGCCCTGGCATGGTGAATACGCCATTTTTCGATGAGCCTAAGGAAGATAAACTTCAGCCAGCGGATATTGCAAAATCGGTATTATTTGCCCTAAGCGCAGAAGAGTCAGCCTGCGTTCGCGAGGTTTATGTTATGCCGGCGAAGTAAACGAACTGACCACGGGCAAGAGATATTCTATTCAAGCAAAGGGCAGGGTTAGTCACTGCCCTTTTTTGTTTGCCCCGCCCTTTCTTTTAACCTGCCTTATTAATTTCATGAAGCTATTCAAATTAGCCAAATAAAGTATTTTCCTCATCCTGTTACCCCTAATCTAGGTTGTCAATAAGCGCTAGTTGAGTGAGATAGGCGATTGCAAACTCCTCATTGAAATGGCTTTCCCAAAGGGCCCGCGGCGCAATAACAATAACAGGAGAGTAAGATGTCTAACGAATTTACGGGTAAGACCGCTATTATTTCTGGCGCCGCTGGCGGCATAGGGTTAGCGCTGGCAGAGGCATTGGCAAGGCAGGGTATGAATATCGTCATGGGCGATATTGATAATGCTGCATTAACCGAATCGGGTAACGACTTACGAGAGAAAGGTTTTGATGTATTGACTTGCGCCCTTGATGTTACCGATTACGCTCAGTGGGAAGATATTGTAGCTAACGCCAAAGAGAAGTTTGGCAAGGTTCATATGGTCATCAATAATGCTGGTGTTGGCGGTACGCCGGGGAAAGTCGAAGATTCGGAGCATGAGACCTGGCGCTGGGTAATGGACGTCAACGTTATGGGCGTACTCTATGGCGCACAAGCATGCGTGCCAGCTATTAAAGAGCACGGCGAAGGAGGCTGGGTGCTAAACGTGGCGTCGATGGCAGGAATGATGGGCATGCCATATGCGGCGGCCTACTGCGCATCAAAGGCTGCGGTTGTCTCTATGACAGAAAGCTGGGTACCAGAACTGAAACCTTTTGGAATCCATACTTCTGTATTGTGTCCAGCATTTGTGAAGACCCGCATTCACGAGTCGTATAGAAATAGGCAACAAAAATACGCAGTAGCCGCTGAAAAACGCATTGATAAAGAGAAGCTCAAAGCCGGAGCCCAAGCAGCCACTAAAGCAGTAGAGTCGGGAATCGGTGCCTCTGTGCTAGCTGAGCGCGTGATAGAGGCGCTTCAGTCAGAGCAAACTTATATTTATACACACCCGAATTATCGAAGAGTTACTACGGCGCGTTTTAGCGCTATTGATAGCGCCTTTGTCGATGCTGAGCAGAGTCAGGCTGTTGGTCATCTTATTGATGATGAAATCGTGACTTTTTAGTTCATTCGCGGCTACGGTTTGCGTATAAACACACGAAAGTGCCCTGAATCTTGTCTTCCAAAAGCCGTTATATAACGGCTTTTGATGTTGTGAGACTCTGAAGGTCAATGACTCGGTCACAGACTTTTTCTAGCTGTGTTCTATCGTGGCTGATAAAGAGCACCGTGCAATTTTCTTCTTTGCATTGATCGACAAGTAAGTGAGTAATTGCCTTACTTGTAATGGGGTCGAGCCTAGATGTTGGCTCGTCAGCTATAAGTAGCTTGGGCCTTAGTAGCAGCGCGCGCAGCAATGCAATGCGTTGAAGCTCACCTCCACTTACCTCAGAGGCGCTGCGCTCAAACAATCGCTGGTTAAGGCCTAGTTGAGATGAAAGTAAATCGGCACGCTTTTTAGACACCTTGTGAAGCTTTATTACGTCATCAATCAATGATTTAAGCGTAGTGTGATCGGCAAATGAACTGGGGGGATCTTGATATAGCTTTAGGGTTTGATAACGGTGTAAAAGCGTATGAAACGCAATATTGCCTTGATAGGGTAGAAGCCCAAGTAGAGCATCACCTAGAGACGTTTTTCCACTGCCGCTATCACCACAAAGCCCGACAATTTCGCCTTCCCCTAAGGAGAAACTAAGGCCAGTAAATAGTGTATGGTTACCTCTCATAATTGTGAGATCATTCACCGATACCAGCGGTGCAAACCTATGCGTTTTTTTTGTTGTAGCCGTCCAGTGTTGCGGAGCCGACGCAATAAGGGCTTTGGTATAATTTGATGAAGGGGTGGACAGTATCTTGCGGGTATCACCTGTTTCAACCAGTTTCCCGTTTTTAAGCACCATACATTTACCACCCAGTGCCTCTGCCACTGAAACATCGTGCGTAATAGTAAGTAGCGTACCGTCGTTAGCTTTTTGCTTTAGTTGCTCAATAATATGATGTTTGCGTCCGGCATCTAGCCCTTTTGTGGGTTCGTCGGCTAGAAATAAAGGTGCATTAGTCGCTGATGCACAGGCAAAAGCGACACGCTGTGCCATTCCACCGGAAAGTTGAGAAGGGACCTTATCACTGTCGTCTTTAAGAGCCAGGTTGTCTAGCTGTGTCTTCGCACTCTTTTGTGCTTCGCGAGCACCGTTACCCAATGTAAACCGAAAAACTTCGGCGACTTGCTGGCGAATTTTCATCATTGGGCTTAGAGAATGCCATGGCTCTTGCGGCAGCATAACAATGTCTCGCCCCCACAATTGTTCACATTCACGTCGGTTCGCACGAAGCATATCTACACCGTTTACCAGAACATTTCCCGTAACCCTCAGTGCAGGCGGTAAGTCGCCCATAATTGCTTGCGCTAGCAGACTTTTACCTGCCCCGGTTTCACCCAATATAGTAAGCGTCTCGCCTTGTTCAAGGTTAAGGGATAGATCCTCTACAATAATGGTGTCTTGCGCGTAAATTGATAAGTGTTCAATAGCAATGTATTGGCTCACAGTTTGCGCTCCCATGCATCACTCTTTGATAGTCTACTGCTGCTGTCAAAAATTAACTTATTTAAACGAGGTGTTTTGTCACTCTTCGCAGAAAGTAAGTGAAATCCCAGTACGAGAACGAATAGGGTGAAAATAGGTTGTGCGAGCAGCCAAGGTGCTTCGTGATAGTATGGAAAAAGCTCAACTATCATCAGCCCAAGCTCAGGGCTGGGTGGTTTCAAACCAACATAAACGAAGCCCACCGATGCCATGGCGATAATTGAGGAGGAGGCACCAAAAGCAGCAAGTGATAACACGTCTTGTCGAATGGCGGGCCATATATGCTTACTAAATAAATAGCGTTTTGGAAAACCCATTAGCGCCGAGTTTTCCAGTGCAGGGCCTGTCACTACTGGTAGAGTGATAGCACGTACCAGCCTGAAGTACTCGACGGCCAGTACTAGGGAAATGGCTAAATACAGCATAATGAAAGAGCCTGGTACTAGCGCCGCGAAAAGAAGAATAAGTACCAGTCCGGGGAGCGCCAATATCGTATTGGCAATGAAATTCAACATCGTATCTACCCAACCTCTACACCACGCTGCAATTACGCCCGTTAGCACGCCAATGATTGATGAACTTAGTACACACAGTGCAGCGAGAGAAAGTGATATGCGCAAACCCTCTGAGATTCTGGCTAACATGTCGCGTCCGAACTGATCTGTACCTAACCAATGTTGCGCACTTGGGGCTTCGAGCACTTGCTTTAAATTTTGTTGATTGCCGTTTGTTCCCAATAGAACAGGCTCGCCCAACGCAAGTAATAAGAGCAGCATCAACAGTGAAAAGCCAATCACTTTTTCAACAGGTAAAGCGAATGTCTTCATTGGCTATGTCCTCGATTTTCCCTCACCCTTGGGTCGAGTGCATACTGACTTAAATCGACTAGTGTGTTGACCAATACGAATAACATGCCCATTAGCAAAGCGGTGCCTTGTAACATAGTGATGTCGCGGGCAAAGACAGCATGGGAAAGTCCGTGTCCTATGCCGGGCCAAGCAAAAAGGCTTTCAATCATAATTACGCCTTCAATTAACCCGATAAGTTGTATGCCCATGAAGGCTAGAGCAGGTATTACAATGTTAGGTAGCGCATGGCACCTGAACGCTTCTAGAGCGCTTAACCCTTTTATCTTGGCGAAATGGAAGTAACCCGATTGAACCGCATTAACAGTACTATTGCGAATTACGCGGTTTGATATAGCCGCCAGGCTTAACCCTAAGGTCATTACAGGTAATATGGTATAGACAAAGCCTGAAGAGCCCGCAACCGGTAGCCATTTGAGCTCTAGTGCAAAAATAAAGATGAGAATTAGCCCCAAGCAAAAGACCGGTTGAGAGCGCACGAACGTGGAAAATACTAATGCTGTTTTATCAAAAAGAGAAGCACGGCTCTTAGGAGTATTTTCACTTTTTCGAGCGCTTCTGATGCCGCTATAAATTCCCAGTGGAAACGCAATTAATGCGGATACCAGAATAGCGAGTCCAGCGAGAACAAGGGTGTAAGAAAGCTGATTTTGTAGCTCAACAACAATGGGGGCCCCCGTGACCAAGCTATTGCCTAAATCCAGTGAGGCTAAATCAGTCATCCAGCTTACGTACTGTTCGAAAGCGCTTCTGTGCAGACCAAGTTCTTCTGCTACGGCGTTAGCGGCACTTGTGCTTACCGCATCGTCACCGTAGCGGCCAGCCGCTATTTTGTAAGCCATATCTCCAGGTAGTGAACGGGTTATAATAAATGTGAGTGTGCCTACACTCCACGCCATCAGTACAGCTTGAAGCAGCCGTTGAAGTAGGATTTTTCTCATTATTATGGGGCTATTCTCATTTGAGATACGCGAAAAGAACGCTCGTAAGGGTCGAAGCTGAAGTTTCTTAGTCGGCTAGAAGTCGCCGTTTGCTGCACATAGTACATAACGGGGATAAGAGGAACGTCTTGCTGAACTTCTTGCATAATTGATGATATCAACGATTTGTAAGCGTGTTCATCCGTGGTGCGACTCAAGGTCTTTAAATCGTTAAACACTTTTTCATTTTGCCAGTTCATTGGCCCCCAATCGCCGCCTTCTTTTGAAGAAAAGTCAGCCAGCATTATACCGAGAGGGTCTGGGATGTTAGCAAAGTTACGCGCCATAAGTGCAGTTTGTAATGTACCATCAGCATGCCCTGAAGGAATGGCACTTACATTTTCCATATGGACAGAAAGCTTCACTCCAATGCTAGCCCACTGATCTTGAATTGCCGTGGCAATGGTAATCAGTTCTGGCCGATTGGCGTAGGTAATCATATTCAGCGTTAAAGGTGAGCCATCTTTGTAGCGCACGCCATCCTCACCAACTAACCATCCCGCGTCGGTTAGCAGCTGTGCCGCTTTTTTCCTGTTTAATAATAAGTCGCCATTTTCAACGCTATTTTTAATTGTTGGATTATTGTCAGCGTCACCCATTGAAATAGTATTGGTAGCATTATCTGTAGTAGAACGAATATGCCAGTCTCGAATATTTGGGCCAAATAGCTGATCAGCAGAGATATTCGATATACGCATTACGCCAGATGCAATGCCTTTTCTATCAATCGCTAAACTCAGTGCTTGCCTTACTTTTACATCTGAGAGGATAGGATGGCCGCTATTTAACTTAATTAAAGTGGTGCGAGGGATCCTGTCGCTAAACACGTTTACGTTAGAGTCAGTGCGCAACATGCTAACCGCGGCAGGGTCGAGGTTGTACACAATATCTGCTTGCCCCGTTCGTACCATAAGCGCCCGCGTTTCAGAGCGGTGACCCGTTACGTACTCAACGTTTTCAATAACAGCGGGCTCGCCCCAATAATTGTCGAAGCGTGTGGTTGTAATATTGTGAGGTGGTTCAAAGTGCGTAATCTGATAGGGGCCTGTACCTATTAAGGTTTTAATTCGATTGAACTTGCCGAAGGTAGCAGGTGCCACGATCGCAGTTGCATAATTACTTAACAGGGAAGGGAAAGGACGGTAACTTTGGTTCAAGGTGAACTTGATAGAATATTCTGATACCACCTCCATGTTGGCGATCATATCTTTTGAAAATGGCGTTGGTTTACCAAACGCGACCGAAAGGCTTTTGTAGACGGCGTCGGCGGTCATTAACGTGCCGTCATGAAAATACACATCAGGACGTAAATTAAATGTCCAAACAGTAAAGTCCTCATCATTTGACCATGAGCTAGCAAGCCCTGGGATAAGCTGACCTTGGTTATCCACGTCTATGAGAGTTTCCAGAATTTGCATTCGTGTAAACATGTAGCCGGTACTTGCCGGATCGTTATTGACTGGTTCAAAAGGACCACTGATCAGAATTTTGTTTGTAGGTTGTGAAGGTGTGCAGGCACTAAGTAGAACGCTGGCAACGACGAGTAAAATTGTTAGATGTCTAATCCGCATATTATTTTTATGTATTCCCTTCGAGCCTTTAAGCTTTTTCGTGTCTATTTGAATCCTGTGAATCAGTATCAGTATTCTTAGGCTGACGCCCTGAATAGTAAAACAAAGATCCAGATTGGATAATATACGATTTGTTGAATAAATGTACAGATTGAGTCGGTAGGGCTAAACTACTTTTTGAAAAAATGCACTGGCTAATGACCATCAAGATATTAAGTAATGTTAAGTCGGTGCACAATATTTTCAACTTTTGTAATGGGCAGTTGGTCGTATGTTACATTGTAACTTTAAGCATTTATTAGTAATGCTATAGAGTGATAGTACTACAAATTAAAAAAGGGTTTTGAGCCCTATCAAACACACTGGATAACAATAATGAAAAAGCTTCTTAAGGCGGCAGTTGCTGTATCAGTTGCACTTGCGTGCCCCCCGCCTTTGCAGACAAAAATGACAAGAATCAGAAAATATTCGCTGACCAACATCAGTTTGACCGTGTTTATATCGCCAGTAACTACAGCAAAGTGTCGGATGACGGCGGCAAAACGTGGACGCCCATAACACTAAATGCAAGCGCGTAGACGACCACGCCATGGCGTTCCATCCTACCGCCCCATATTTCGTATTGATGGGACCCGATGGTGGGTATATTGCTAATTTTCTAGCAGCCAGCATACCTGACAAGTTGGACGCTGCCGTTCCTTTCTACGGAACCCCAGCGAAACAGCCCTTAGTTGACCAAGTAAAAGGCCCTTAATTGATTCACTTTGCTACGCCATGGCCGATTTGTTTTCTGGGTGCGGACTGTACTTTATGCTGCCATTTGAAGTTTTGCGCGCCTTGACGAAGGCACTCACCTAAATTGTGGGTAGTAAACCGCGTGCTTGTCATGGGGTGTACGACGGGCAGATTTTTTATGCCAAACGTTTTTGCTTCGGATAACTCAGCTTCCGCAGCTTGCTATATGACTTCTTGGGTTGGTTCAGCGCCTTCTAACTGGAATGCAAACACTAAGCATGCATTAATACGCTTGCCGTCAGCGATAACGGTACAAGCACCACATTGTCCGTGGTCACAACCTTTTTTGGTGCCAAAAAGTGATAAATGCTGGTGGAGAAAATCTAACAAAGTCGTTCGTGGATCATCGGGAAGACTGACGTCTCTCCCGTTGAGATTTAATGTTGCCATGGAAGTATCCTTCTACCAATGAGCTCAATTTCGGTACGCCGATGAAATGAGCGAAACCAGATGTACAATGTCGTTACGCCAAGTACATTAATTTGGTTTCACTATGTGTTGGTGGAAATAACGCTCCTGACAGCCCGCGATAGATGCAAATGGCCAAGTAGTGTAAAATATGCGAAAGCGTGCTTTGCGCTACACTTTAATCCATACCAATTATTGGCTACTCCACTTTTCAGGCCCATTTTCATGATCCACAACGATGTTCTGCGTCGCCTTCGTTATGCATTAGCGATAAACGATACTGCCGCCATAAGTATTTTTAAATTAGTGAACTACGACATGGAAATTGATTATTTACATGCTGTGATGAAGCGGGAAGGCGAAGAGGGCTATCTGCCGTGTCGCGATAAGATTATTGCGCTGTTTCTAGATGGATTGATTATTAAAAATCGTGGTCGTCAAGAAGGGCAAATGCCTCAAGAGCTGGGGCCAAAAGAGCGATTAAGTAATAATGAAGTACTGCGCAAAATCCGTATTGCGATGAGTTATAAAGATGACGATATGATAGCGGTGCTTAAATTAGCAGACTTTAGAATGAGTAAAGGTGAGCTGTCGGCGTTTTTTAGAAAGCCAGACCATCGCAACTTTAAACCTGCTGGCGATCAAGTGGTTCGCAATTTGTTGCAAGGTATGGTGAAAAAATATCGACCGGAGTCCACGCGACAAACTTCGCCTAAAAAATCAGATAGCTCAAGTACTTCTGGTACTAAGCCAAGCTCATTTAATAAAGGCGCTAGCAAACAAAAAGAAGCGGCTGGCAAAAACACCAATACTAAAGTGTCGCCAGTGAAAAAAAGTGATGCAGGTTCGGTTTGGGGAAAGCTCCCTAAAAAATAAAAGCGCTGTAAAAATAGGCGTTGAATAAAACGCATCTGAGGTAAAGCGCGTAAGAGGATAGACTAAGTGCTGTTGTGAAAAGAAAATTACCCCTCACTTCTATGCACTCGTTTTTAGGCAAAGCAAGATTGCCTTGCCTTAATTATCTATATCGCTAAGGACGACTATTATGAGCCGACATTTCGATAAGGCCGAAGGCCTGTATGAAGAGAAAGATGCCGCGACACAAGGTTTTGTGTTCAACCAAACTATGCTGCGCATTGCCGACCCCAAGCGTTCGCTAGATTTCTATACGCGAGTTATGGGAATGACGCTAATTAAGCGTCTAGATTTTGAAGAAATGAAGTTCAGCCTTTATTTTTTGGCGGCAGGTGATGATTTCTCTGATATTTCTGACGATGTAGACGAACGTACTCAGCAAACTTTTGGTCGCCCGGCCATGTTGGAGCTAACCCACAATTGGGGCGATACACCAGAAACGGTTGATTATCATAACGGAAATACAGAGCCAAAAGGTTTTGGGCATATTGGTTTTCATGTGCCTGATGCTGAAGCTGCATGTGCACGATTTGCATCACTAGACGTTCCTTTTCAGAAAGGGCTTAATGATGGTTCTATGAAAGGGATCGCATTTATCAAAGACCCAGACGGCTATTGGATCGAAATTTTCAACGCGTCTAACGTATCCGCAACTTGCGCGCCCCATTTGAAGAAGTAGGCGAGGCACGCACTACGGTACCATTTGCTAGCTGGGTTTTAAGTAGCAAGTAGTATCAGAAGTCACTGTTTACAAAAAAGGGTAGCTTAACTGAATAAGCTACCCTTTTTTATTTAATGACCTTATGGCTCTCTAAATTATCGGGCTTTATTTCTCAAGCCAACCCGTTCGTTACTTCGCCTCTAACGTTAACTCCACACCGCTAAATTCGGTATGTAGGTCGTGCTGAGTATTTAGCAAAAATAGGCGATTCGCTTCAACTTCAGCTTCATTTGCTAAATAACCTTTCACTGCTTTACTGCGCGCGTCAGCCAGAAGGATTAAGTCACTTTCAGGGATATCAATGTTGTTACGTAGTTTGTTGTATCGGGCAATGCTTAATGCTCGGTTTACACTTTCTTCGTTAATGACTTCCTTATTGTTATCCGCACTCTTTTGGCTCTGTTCATTGTCTGAATTTGTGAGTTCAGGGTAAAGCTGTGCCACCATGTTTTCATATTCTTGATTAAGATCAGGTGTAAATACCTCAACATAGTAGGATAAAAGCGCATCGGCTAAAGGGCCTTCCAGTGGGATACTACTGCCACTTATTGAGTCGCGCTGTACGCTGCCAAGGGTGTTGGAACTTTCATTTTCACCGCCAGCAAGAGAATTTTCGTTAGTACTAGCGTTGCCGGAAGTAGCAGATGCATCAGCATAGCCGCTTCTTGTTAAAAGTGTAGTGTTCAACTGACGTTGCGCTAGGGCACTTGCATCAGACATGGCGTTGACTGTACCTTCGATATTAACCCTAAGCCCTGGACGTTTTTTAAGGGCTTTGGCAAGGGTATTCAGTTTTTCTTGAGCGTCCGCATTTAGCGAATGCTCTCCAAACCCGAACTCAACATTGTCGAGTTCGTCGTCACTGCCAACCAGGTTCGCAAGTAGCGAAAAGGGTGCAGTAACAGCTTTTGTAATAATATTGCCAATAGCATTGAGGACAATGGAGCCGAAACTGAAGTCCGGACTATCGATATCGCCAGACACATCCAAACCCAAATCGATAACGCCGTTTCTGTCTTCTAATAACGCAATAGCAAGGCCAAGCGGTAGGCTTAATGCCTGATCAGAGTTCGACTTCTTGCCCAACGTTAATTGGTCAATAACCACACGGTTCTTACCTTCCAGTGCCTTACCGTTTAGTTTGTATTGCACAGCCAATGACAGCAAGCCTTTGTCAATGTAATAGCCCATGTAGGTGCCTGAGTAAGGGTTAACTGAAGTCAGTTCGGCGCCTTTGACTGAAAAATCTAAATCAAGGTCTATATCATCTTTTAATGGGTGAATAGTGCCTGCTAGTTTGACCGGAGCATAGTTGTCTATCTTTCCGGTGATATCAACATTGGCAGGGGAGGTTGAGCGAGAGTCAATTCCCAATACTTTGCCATTTAAACTTTCTATAGCAGACGCAAATTTTGGCGTTAATGAATGGTCAGCAAAGTACGCTTTGCCGTTTTCTATTGATATGGTGTTAACGGCAATGGCCAATTCGTTGGCTTGTGAAGGCTCAGCTGTAGTGCTTGCATGCACGTTTGCGTTTGATGCTTTCGACGTGGTTGCGCTGCCATTTTCGCTGGCACTTTCACTGTTAGCGGACTTGTCTGATGAAGCGACAATCAGCTTACTCACATTGGTCTGTTTAGCTTCATCAATAATAAGTCGTGCAAATGGCGCTTGTAGGTGAATGATGTCTACGCTTAGCTGGTTCGATGCGTGGTCAAATTCGATGTTGTCTACATTTAAGGACTGCCACTGTAGTAGGGGAGAGCTGTCGTCATCCAGCACGCTTAAATTATTAATGCTAGTACTCGCCTTAACGTTTAGTGAGTCGATATTTTCTTTATCAGCGGCGTTCATAAATGCCCCATCAAACTCAACGTTTAAATTAAATAGCCCTTCTTCAAGTGTCACATTTGCGTGGGGGGAAACGTACTGCTGGAACTGACTTAGCACCAGTTGCTCAATCGCTGCTTTACCCTGCACAGTTTGTTCTGCAATAACTACGCTGCCGCTACTGCTTAGTGCACCTTTGGATGTGTCGCTAAACGTCTGTGGGTCGGCAGAGATATGTAAACTGGTGGTGTAGGAAATAGGTTTAGAGAAGTCAGTAGTGACTTTTCCACTTTTAATATTGAGGTTGCTGATGCGGTAGTAGGTCCCGTCACTTACGCTACGCTCTAAAAGATCAATGCTACCGTCATTAAATGCAAATTGGTGAAGCTCAACATACCACGAGGTCTCATGTGCTAGTTCATTTGTGCTGTCGGTTGCTACGTTGGAAACATCCTCATCTTCTGTTTCACTATTTCCCTTTTGCGCTGTGCTATTACTTGTATGCGCTGCGCTATTACCTATATGCGCTGCGCTATTACCTATATGCGCTGCGCTATTTCCTTCTTGCGCTGCGCTGGGGTTAGCGTTAGCTGATGTAGCATCTGCCGCTGGGCTTTTTGGGGTAAACAGACGCTGTAAATCAAGCCCTGACTTGTCAAATAGGCCCGATACTCGAACGTTGTCAAAAGCAACTTCAGCAATGCTAACTTGCTGTTCTAATGCGTTTACGTTTATATCGTGTATGGCAAACGCGGGTATGGCAATGATCTCTTGCGAACTCTTGGCGGTGCCTGTTGTGGCAGGCGAAGAACCAGCGCTAAACACAAGGTTGTTAACAGCAAATTCGCCACGCTCTAGAATAAACTGGAAGGCTGTATCTTGTTCAAAAACTTCAGCATGTAAGCTTAAGTTAATCTTGCCGTCTACTAAATCTGCTTCTATCAAATTTTTCGAAAGTGACCAAAGCGGCGTAAGCGCTACATCGTTTATCGTGATGTCTGTCGTAACTTTTAGTGGAGATAATTGAAACTCGCCATCAATGGCGATGTTACCTTTCTCTGCGGTGAGCAAGTTAAATTGATATTGGTTGAACGCTAACTTACCTTTTGACTGAGCGCTCTCACTTTTATCGCTTTTAGGGTTAGCGTTTTTGTTGCCAACACTGCTTGAACTGATCAAAGCGTGAGTATCCAAATCTTGCAAGTCAACGCTCAATTCTGGGTAATCAAGTAGGGTGTTGGTCACCTTGTCTTCAATAACCACTCGCCCTTCGTTAAGTGCAAAATCACGTAACGTAATTCGCGGAATTTGCCCTTCGCTAGTGTCATTAGGCTCTTCAGGTGCTTTTGTACTGCGTTTCTCTACGTGGGTAAGAATGTCAGAGAAGTTGAAGATTTGTGTGTCTTCACTTTCGCTTAAACGTGCAATGGAAACAAAAGGTTCGTCTATGGTTAGCGATTCAACGGCAGGAGTGAAGGTGAAAAGTGATTGCCAGAATCCAACGTCCAGTGAAACATTGCCTACGCTAAAGAAATGATTTTCTTGGTTCTGGATTACGGCGTTATCTTCGCTTTCATTTGAAGAGTGTATATTTGGATAGATAACAAAATTAGTCACTTCTATTTTTAGCAAGAAAGGGTTGATTGCAATATCTTCAACAGCAGCATCTCTTCCAGTGTTTTCTTTCACTATGTTGGGTAACTTTGCCTTTAACACCGCAGGCGTAACTACGCCGATAAGAAGCGCGTAAGTAAGGTAGATGAGAACAAGATAAGTGGATAGTCGAAACCATTTGGGCTTCGTAGAAAACCGAGACATTGCATTTTGCATAGGCGATTAGGCTGTGTATTTAAGTGTAAAAAGATAAACAGGAGTTGCTATTTCACCAAGCTAAAAGCCCCTGCAAAAAAGTTAAAGCGTATTAATTTGGATTGTAGAAGAGAATTAATACGCCTTATACAGGTTACAGAGCGGTTAGCAAATTATCTAGGCCAGATTTAAACAACGCCTGTGTTTCTTCATCTGCATTTACATTTAAATACGAGCTGATTTGAGTGACAAAGCTGGCAATCATATCGGTTGAAAGGCCTAGCGCTTCAAATTGTTGCTTTAAGTCGTTTACCGATTTAAGTGTAGAGCTGTACTCAGAGGCCTTATTGAGTAAGCCTGATAGTGAAGAGCTTGAGCTTGCTGCTGAGTTACCACTAAGAGAGGGAACATCTTCAAGCAGGGCATCAATACCTGGAATGCTGCTTGCCAACTGGGCGTAATCAGCGCCTGAAAGGTTGCCTTGTACATAGTTCATAATTGACGCTATGCCACCTTCCGATTGGTTTTCAGACACGTTAAGGTTACCTGCAACTGAACTCACTAAGCTAGCCAAGTCGATATTAGATGCTGCGCTGGTTGCCATTTCAGTTAGGCTACTGGAAGTAACTGTCGATTCCGCTTTCTTACCGCCTAACAGACCTTTAAGCTGATCAATATTGGCATTAGCACAAGTAGTAAAAAAAGTAAGGGCAAGCACTGTAGGTGCTAAAACGATACGATTCATTATAGATTTCCTTTTTGTACACCAGCAGCGAAAGCCCGTCTGGAGTAACATGATTGAAAATAACCGTAGCAATTGCGCTATCGACTATTTAAACCTTCCATAAATTAGAAGTTTTCAGGTGTGTGAATACTCACATTCTAACGTAGTGAGGTCGTAAATTCTCTATAGAAATTGTAAAGGCACTTTACATTTTATAAGAGACTTGGGTGATCGAGTGGTAGTGTGCAGTAGGCAGGAACTAAGTCAATTAGACAAAACACTAAAAGGAGCGATACGCTCCTTTTAGTATTCTGACAATTTTGGGGCTTACTTGCTCTGTTTGGGTGGAACGATTATACGCTCTACATCAGGGGAAGCGTTCTTTTCAACACTCGCCGTATCAAGAGAGGCACCAAGTTGATAGTCTAGCTGCACCAGAAGGCCGGTCTGCCTCACGCCTTTGCCACCTTGAATACGAGGCTTGTATTCCCATTGTTTCAGGGCAACTTTTGCACTTTTATCAAATACGCCAGCAGGTACCGATTTTACTACTTTTACATTATCTGTAGCGCCCGTTTCAGTAATATCGAAGGAGAGTACAACGAAACCTTCTACATTTTGCTGCGCTGCTTTTTCTGGATAGCTTGGTGGAACGCGTTTAACCGGCGATGCCTGGTTAATCTTAGCTTCAGATTTGGTCTCTGCTACTGGCGCATTGGCTAAAGCCGTGTTGATGGTGAGCATGGCGGCAATTGAAAGTACGCCTGCAGCTAGTACCTTATTGTTACGCATAGGTTGCTTTATCGCGTTTAAACGTTTGATCATAGTCCTTTTTTCTCCAAAGGTTGGGTAAAGCCCGCGTGTAAAGTGCAGGGCGTCTGAACCATGCTCGGCACACTGCACGAGTGCTTTTGCATAGGTGAGTTTTTCGTTGTCTGTCTTGTCTTTCAGTACTGCGTGATCACAAGCCAATTCTTGATTAATTCTGAAGGATTTTAGCGCAAGCCAAACCAGTGGGTTGAACCAAAATACAATAGCGATAACCAGCGCTAACGCGTTCCACAGGTGATCGTAATGCTTGCGATGTACGTTCTCATGCTCTAATACCAGTGCTTGTTGTTGAATCGAAAATGCACTTTTAAATGAGAAGGGAATAAGCACCTTTGGGAAGATAAAACCAAATAGCATAGGTGTGGTAGCTTTACTGGAATAGTAGGCATTGGTGTGGATAGCGTTGCGCTTTCCTATCGATGCCCATATTTTAAGATGATGCGCTAAGACATAGGCTGTAATTGCGCTTACGCCAATTGCCCATACAGTAAACCAGGTTTCAAACTCAACGGTGTTTAATGTGGGCTTAACGCCAACCACATAGCGAGCAAAGCTATTTGATGGAATGTTAACCAGCGACATTGGAAGGTTGTTGACTATGAGGCAAGCTGGTATCAGCGCCCATAGCTTATAGGTAAGCGAAGCCCCAATTTTATTAGTGAAAAAGTGTTCGCACACCATGAGTAAAACAAGCGCTAGCGACAAAACACCCTGCTGAACAATAATCCAATCAATCATTGTTTTCTTCCCATTTCTTGATAAGGGCTTTGAGCTCGTCCACATCTTGTTTAGATAACGAGTTTTGATTTGCAAAACCAGCGACCATAGGGGCGATCTTGCCTTTAAACAGTCGGCTAACAAAACTTGTGGTTTCTTTTTTTGTATAGTCTTCTTTAGCAATCAGTGGATAATAAAGATACTGGCGCTGCTGCTTTTCAAACCCTAACACTTCTTTTTTTACCAAGCGGCCTAACAAGGTTTTGACGGTTTTTTCGTGCCAGTCTTTTTTGTCATTAAGTCGCGCAATAACCTCGTTCGACGTGGCAGGATGGTCGTCCCACAGTACGTCCAGCACTTCAAATTCAGCGTTTGAAATTTCGGGTTTGTCTGACATTTTACTCATAATTACGACGTCTTTTATTTTGATTACATTTGTAGTCCATGCTTTTAGATTACACTTGTAATTCTAAAGCGCAAGCTTTTTCTGCATGTTTTTTAAACGGAGAGATAGTGTGAGATGGAGTACTACGCTTGGCGCTTCTTTGAAAGCGTTACGTTGGGTGTATCAGTATAAAACGGTGAAATTAAGCTCGTTAGCTTCTAAGAACTCGCCGAGTATTCGTGCTTGTTGATTTCCACGTGGCACCATTACATAGCACGGCGGCTTTGGGGTTACTTCTTGTAAGTCGTACCACAGCGTATCCAGCACGTCGCTGCCGTGTCTCAAAAAGGTTTCACCCCAAGACGTCGTATAAAGAATGGATACATTCTCTACCGTGGCTTTTTGGCGTAGGGTGGGGAAGTTCACAATGGCAAAACATGCCGTTATGCGTTCTGGCGCCAGCAAGTCATTACGCGGTAGTGACGACACTTTGACAGGAGGAAAATACTTGCACAAATGCTTAAGCAAATCGTTCAAGTCTAGTTCGCTCACTTCACCGTAATTGTAATCGAGATAAACCTTACTGTTTGTATCTATTATTTTGCTCGACACAAGCCAGACCATCAGTGCAATGGCGCTAGCCGCTTGAGTAACTTTCTGTGAATCGTCGATAATGCCCGATTTGCTCAGTAAATCACCAGCATAGGCTGACCATACTTCATCACCATTTTTGAGCTGACGCATAGCAATGGTGATCTTTTCACAGTAAAGGCTTTCATCAAAAGCGCGTCGCAAAAACTCAATTTTATCCGGCTTTTTAGCGTAATAGGTACTTAATCGGCGACCTAGAACGGTCATGTCTTTTTGATCCATCACCTGTTGATGATGACTGATCTCTTTGGAGATACGGCGGTAACACTTTAATAAAAAGCGGTGAATTCGACGGCTCAGCTGCACACGTTCATTGAATGTCCAATCTTGTTGGTTATCCAAGTGGGCAAGTAGTTTGCGGCTCCACCCCCACTGTTTTGCATACGAGGCCATAATTTTGCGTTTGAAATTCGCTTGCTCACCTTCTACAAGCGGGTGGCTCAATGTACACCCACATTTCAAATATAAACACTGCTGCAATACAGCAATATCTTCCGCCTGACCATTGGCTTTGTAGTGAGCGATGAGTTCGTCAAACATGAGTGCGTAGGGGTCGATATCTGCAACATGCCCTGGAGCTTCAGCACCGCGGTGTACATGCTTTTTCAAAAGGTTGCACAGTGGTTGTCCGTGGGAGATATTGGCAAGGTATACTTCAAGCTTTGCCATTTTTAATACGGACTTGAATGGCGAGTCCATGGCTTTGCCTAATTGCCAGATGGCGGCGCCAAAAAGTTCGCTTGCGTCTAGTCGCTCTAAGTGACCCAAGTCCATGAACCAGTCTACGTCTGGTGAGCCGCCTTTTTCCAAACTATTGTAAATAGCCTGATACTGCTTCTCTGTTGTTTTCTCTGGAGTAAGCCACCAAAACGGCGCTTTGCCTGCTACTACTATATTGGTGTTGTAAAACTCAGCTTTTAGAAACAGGGCTTGCGCCGAGCCCGCGCTTTCACCTTCAGCGACGCCAAAATTGTTTTGCTTAACTTTATCTATCTCAGATAAAAAGAAATGCACTTCAATACCAAAGGTGTTATCCGCCCATTTTTCAATGGCTGTTAGCTTTTGTTGAAGTAAAGTCAGCTCAGTCGTCGAAAAACGTTTACCGTCAATACACACCCAAAAATCAAAGTCTGAGTCGTCAGTCTGAGCAATAGTCCCCACGCTACCCATTAAAACTAGTGCATCAACCGCCCGCTGTCTTGGCCAAATTTGCTTAATGTCTGAAAACAAGTGACTCTGTGCAGGAAAACAGCGCTGCAAAGCTTGTTCTACATCAGGTCTAAACGAGTAATTGTTGATACCAAATGGAACGGTTTCACCCGAAGTGAGTGGGGCCACATATCCTGGAAGGGCTTCGTGGTTAACATGCACAAGAAAGGGTAGCACATGAAAAAGCGGCCTGTGCTTTTCAGGCATGAGCGTGAGTGCACGCTCAATACGTGCTTTGTTGTATCGCAATACGCGCAATAACCTAATGGTAAGGTTTTGCTGAACGGAAAGCGGCTGTTGCGCTGCCATTATGTCAATCTGCACTTCATCATGCAGTCAAGCATAGCGTTATTTCGCGTCGACTTCCTCTAATTTCGCACAGAAAAAGTGATTCTTAATTTGTGATATTCCGTACTTACCTGCTCTCGTGTAAGAGGGAGGTAATGAATAGAGACTTATTCACTTTGTAAGATTGCCCTTACTGCTTATCAAATGCATCAATTAGCGCATCAGTTTTACCATCGGAAGAAAAGCCGAACCCGTTTTTATTGAATATCAGCGTATTGTCAGACGTCACTGACGTTCGGGCTTCTTTTAAAAATGACTGGATAGTCGCTTCGTCAGTGCCTTTCTCTTGTAGTGTTGATGCAAATGTCGTGGCATCTCCCCATTCTTTGAACTGAGACAGACGAGATGTTTGTTGAATAAGTGACGTAAGGTTGGTGTCCTTTTCTAGGTACTGTTGTAGGCGCAACGTGGTTTTATCAAGCTCTTGCTCGCCCTGACTGCTTTCAATTACCAGCTCGCCTTTACTCACCGTTAGCTTTGTATCGTCTGAAATACCAAGTTTTGCCGCTAAATCACTTAATTCCGAGGCAAGCTTTTGCCGATTAAAATCGAGGTAGTTTGCAATTGTGTTGCCGTTGAGTGAGGCCTCGCCGCTTTCTATTTTTTCAAGATATGTGTCAATTTGATTGCCCTGTAGTTCACCATTAAACGCACTAAACGCATCACCGAGAGCATTGGCCTGCTTGGATTTTTCTACAACATCTTGAAGTGCGCTTTGGGCATTTGCTGTGTCGCCCAAGTAATTGAATAGTGAAGGTGAAGATGACAAGTGGCTGTATGTGGTATCCATTTTTGACTCTGTGTAGCTCACTTCATAGCGTGGGGCATAAAAGTGGGGACCTAATGTAGGCATTCATATGCAAAATAAAGTGCAAAATCAGCGCCAAGTTCATCGTTATGAAGAGTTTTTATGGAGTAAGGGCTCTTGCGAGCCCCTAGCGAAGAAGTCAGTTCTTAATTGTTGACCCAGGTGTGAGCTACCTGTTCGACGGATATTGTTCAAGGAGCTTGATGACGAGTTCATCAAGTTTATTTTGAATGCTGATACTGTCTTTCGACTCCAGCTCTACCGCTCCTGACGCGCTGTAAACAAATGTACCGTCTTTAACCATGTCAATTTGAAGCCCTTGTTGAAGCGTGGTTTGCTCTCCAACCGGAATGCTAAAAATGCTGCCCAATGAAATGCCGCCAGAGCGACCGTAACTTCCAGTGCCCAGCCCTAGATTCAAGGTGGTGCCATCCTCTTTAGTGGTGGTGGAAGGTAGGTATCCCACCGCGATATCGGCGTCCTCCTCCGAAGATGGGGTGAGGCCTTTCTCAATGAGGCGCTGGGTAATGGCTGAGGAAAGATGATTGGCCAGCGTCGCGTTGATTGGGTTTAGAGGAGGCTGAATATAGAACGTTTTAATATCGGCAAAGTTTTGTGTTTCATCCATATTTACCTGAGGCTTACTACTACTGCATGCTGCAACCACGACCATACATGCTGTTAAAAGTAGCACTGTTTTCAAATACTTTGCCTTTTGCATTAAACCAGTTCCACGTTTTTTCATCATACTGCTGTGCATAATTTCAGTAAAGTTTGTTAGCTCTTAACTTAAACGAGAGCATACCGTGTTTTGGATCTCATAAGTGGTAAAGCTAGTTTCACCACTTGATTTTCGTCAGCCTGCATAGATAAGCCGCTAAAAGGTGTTCCACATTCACAATATGACCGTATGCTTTATTCCATTCAGTTTTGTTAATGCGCACCGCTTTGTGGTGTGTGCTGACAAGCTAAGCCACTAATTAAAGGTAAAAGGACATGAATACAAAGCGTATAAAACAAGGGGTACTTGCCACGAGTGTCGCCGCACTTTTTTCTGTAAATGCAATCGCGCAACATTCACCAGACGCGAATGTTGAATTAGTGGGCGACATAAAGGGCACGCAAATTACCGGTGTTACGGTAAGTAATGATGGTCGTGTATTTGTGAATGCGCCTAACTGGCGTGACGGCGTTCGCTTTTCCGTAGCTCAGGTTACCGACACTGGAGAATTTGTCGCTTACCCTAATAGCCAAACAAATGAATGTGTGGCACAAAGTGAAGTAAGAAAAGACTGCTTTTTAGCGGTGCAGTCAGTGGTTGCGCACAAGGATAAGCTGTATGTATTGGACACCCGAAACCCTAAGTTTAAAGGTGTAGTGGATGCACCTCGCTTATTTGTTGTTGATTTAGCCTCAAACGAGATAGAAGGAACCTTGATACTTAGCGAAGACGCTTACCATCCTGATTCGTACATTAATGACTTGCGAGTAGACGAAAAAACGAATCGCATTTATATGACCGACTCGGCTCACGCGGGTTTAGTGGTATATAACCTTGATGACAATACCAGCTATCGTATTTTAGATAACCATAAAACCACTAAAGCTGAAGTCGATGCGTTAAGTATTCAGGGCAAACCCTTTACTATGCCTGTTCAGTCTGACGGGATCGCGCTTGATACGTTAAACGATACACTATATTTTCACGCGTTGTCTGGCTATTCGCTGTATGCCATCAACACATCTGACATCGAGAAATCGTCAAATGACGTGTTGGCAGAAAAAGTGCGAAAAGTAGCGACGACAGGCGCACCAGATGGCATGATTTTTCATCAAGGTAATGTTTATTTGGCCGACTTGGAAAAGCAAGAAGTACAGTACCTTACGCCAAGCCTAGACCTTCGCACCCTTGTGAAGGGTGATGTGGTGAATTGGGCTGATACCTTTAGTATCTACAACAATGCGCTTTACTATACCAATAGCAAAATACAAGATGCGGGTAGTGATGTTAGCGACATGACATTTGAAGTGTATAAGACAGCGCTACCTGCGCGTTAAAGTTCGAGGAATTAGCGATGAGCATCACAAAAGGGAGCGGCAGCGCGTCACTGGGGTTTGCAGCAGCACTCATAGTAGCCGGGCAAGCTTCAGCTAAATCAGATTTTGATTATGGCCCTGTGTTTGACACTTTCGGCAAGCATGCTCATGTTGAGGGCGTAAGTTTTCCTGAAAATCAGACATTCAAGGTTGCGTTTGACGTAGCCAAAGCGGCAAGCCCTGGTGAGGTAAACCGCAAGTTTGAATCACTGGCACGGTTTATCAATATGCACGTAGCCAACGGCGTTAAGCAGGAAAATCTTTCGCTTGCGCTTGTCGTTCACGGCTCTGCCACAGAAGAAGTGCTTAAAACTGCAAACTTCAAAGAGCGTAAGGGCTTACCTAATGGAAACGAAACGCTACTTGTAGCGTTGATGGAGAAAGGTGTAGACATAATAGTGTGTGGGCAGTCTGCCGCTGCCCATGGCGTTGAAAAAAGTGCGTTGATAGACGGAGTGAAAATGGATTTGTCAGCCATGACAGCCCACGCGCGCCTGGCACAAAAAGGGTATTCGGTTAACCCTTTTTAAGTTGTGAGTTAATTCCTCTTGCGCACAGGAGCTTAACTATAGCTTCTGTGCATTGGCTAGGTAGGGCCTGTTGACCTTTGCTGTACATTTTTGCAGCGGTCTGTGTGCCATCTAGACAAGGCGAATGTTTGACGGTTTAGTGGTTCTAAATCGAGAACATTCAACGCAGTATAGATGGCACAAAGGCGCTGCCCGAAGGGGTCGTTATGGAAGCCTTTTACTCTTTGTCACAGTCCTTTAACTTAGCCCGCTAGGCTTGCAGGACTGTTTCGCGATTAAAAGGCTTCCATTTAGACCAAAATTCGTACACCAAAGGTCAACAGGCCCTAGACGATACCTGCCCAAACGCAATAATTTTCTCAAACGGTGTGGTGTCGGGTAATGTACCTAAGGCAAAACCACATGCATTGCCAAGCCTTGATTCACAGAAGGTGTGGGCAATGTCGATAAGGGCGTTGTCGTTATTAAGTGACGTAGCAAGAAGTGAACATGCTTGTAGCGCTAGCGCCATTTGTTCTGTTAAATATCGGCTGCGCGTTTCCATATTCTGCGTGTTTGATAGCTCGTCAAATAGCTTACTAAGATGAATATCATAGTGCTTGTTTTTGCCTGCTTGTGTTTTAAGCTCACTAAACAAAGCCTCTTTAACATTGGGCTCTTTGGCGAGTGCGCGCAGTACATCTAAACATTGTACGTTTCCGCTTCCTTCCCAAATAGAGTTCAGAGGCGCTTGGCGATAGTATCGTGGCATGGGGTTTTCTTCAACGTAACCAATACCGCCTAAACACTCTTGAGCTTCGTTAACAAACATAGGCGTGCGTTTACAAACCCAGTATTTTCCAATGGCGGTGGCCAGCCTTGCCAGTGCAGCTTCATGATTATTGCTCGATGCACTATCAACCGCTTTGGCAACGCGCATAGTGAGTGCAGTAGCAGCCGCACATTCAATGGTGAGGTCTGCCAACACATTTTGCATTAAAGGCTGATTGACTAAGGTCTTGCCGAATGCGTCGCGATGACTTACGTGGTGTAAGGCGTGAATCAGTGATTGTCGCATAAGTGCTGATGAGCCAATCATACAGTCTAACCGCGTAAGCGACACCATATCTATGATCACCGGCACACCACGGCCTTCTTCGCCAATCAAATATGCCGTGGCTTCCTGAAATTCAACTTCAGACGATGCATTGCTCCAGTCACCCAGCTTGTCTTTCAAACGCTGAATTCGCACGTTATTGAGTGCACCATTTTCCAACAACCTTGGTAGTAAAAAACAGGTTAGTCCGCCTTCGGCTTGCGCAAGTATAAGATGAGCGTCGCACATGGGGGCTGAGAAAAAGAATTTATGCCCTACGATATGGTAACTTCCATCAGCCTGTTTAACCGCTGTAGTGGTATTACGCCTAACATCCGACCCACCTTGTTTCTCAGTCATCCCCATACCAATGGTCAGTCCATGTTTCTGACTAGCTGGCAGGGAACGAGGATCATAAACACCATTAATGGTTTTCTCTAGGTATACGGGTGGCAGCTGCTTTCCATACCGCATGGCCGGAATAGCTGCGTGGGTCATAGTCAGCGGGCAAGACGTGCCAGACTCAGCCTGATAATGCATATACATTAGCGCTGCCCTGAAGGTGTGTGCGCCTTCAATGCCTTCATGCTTCCACGAATAGTTGTGTACATTGTGCTGCATCGCACTTTCCATAAGCGCGTGATAGCTGGGATGAAACTCAACATCGTCAATGCGGCGGCCATAGCGATCGAATGTGTGGAGAGTTGGCTTATTCTTATTAGCAAGCTCTCCGTGAGCCATAAGTGCATCCCCCGCGATTTGACCATACTGGCCTAATAACCCTTCGTCATGCTGGTGGGATGATGGCAAATGCTGATCGACTAACACGCGCAGTAAGGTGTCATCACGCCACAAATTGTAGGGCGTGGAAATGGTGGGTTGGTTTTCTACAACGTGCGTAACAAATCGATTTGATGAAGTCATGGCATTTCCACTTGGTGAATATACAAGGTGTACCCTTGAAATGGGCTTTTACTTTAAAGGGCTACGTTAAAGCACTATCTCCAAGTACTACCTTAAAACATTACATTAATAGTTGTAAATTGGTATTTCATGTAATATTTGTGCGCGGCGCGTGTTTATATAATGATGAATGCGTATATGTTTGGCCTTAAGCCAACTTATATTTCAATTAAAATTACGTCCTATCTGAGACAAAGAAGTAAATAGAGTTTGCAATTAGAAAAACAGAAAAAGCCCAATGCAAGAAAGCTACTGCTAAAGCTATTGGGCTCCCGTGACAATATTCAAATGAATGCCAGCGCAGCTGTTCGCGTAGGGGCGCTGTTTGGTATTTCTGAAAATAACATTCGGGTAACGCTCACGCGTTTACAGTCTGCACAGCTTATTACCTTGGTTGAACGCGGTTTTTACAAGCTGGGCGACAAAGGCATTCGTTTTGCAAAGGAAATTCATCAGTGGCGAGAGGATGAGGATGGGCTTGTACCCTGGCAAAACGATTGGGTTGTCGCTCAAACCAGCACGCTTCCTAAAAGTGATAAAAAGCAGCTCAGAAATAATGAACGAGCGCTGAAGCTTTTGGGGATGAGAAAGCTGACAAACGACGTTTACCTCAGACCGAACAATTTCTCAGGCGGAGCAGGCGAAGTAAGAGACAAACTTTACACACTTGGTCTATCGAGAAAGGCGCTCGTGTTTAGTGCCAGCGACTTTGACACTAAATCACACAGCAGGGCGATGGGATTATGGAGCCACCTAAACCTAGAGGCACTTTATAAAGACGGATGCATCGAAATAGAGGAATCTCTTGCTCGATTAACGTCTTTACCCCTTGAAGAAGCAACCAAAGAATCTTATGTGATAGGAGACAGGGCGTTATACCACTTGGTGTTTGACCCCTTATTGCCATCGCCACTTGCAGATGTAGCAATGCGTGAGCGCTACCGTAATCTAGTAAAACGGTACGATGATGCTGGCGCACAAATTTGGCACCGCTTTTTAAATCAAAACTAAGCGAGATTAAAGGTAAACAGCTCAAAAAGAGGGTTACAGATACGTTACACACAGTTGAGCGTAAATTTCACATATAGATGTATTGTGTGAGAACAGTCAGAGAGATGAGACGGTAAGTAATTATTTGGCCGCATAGAACGCTAAGTGTAATTAGCTCTAATGGAAGTAGCGTAAATGGAGAGAAGATGACCGCATCAAGACCGTTATTTAAGCATATTCGTAATCATACAGCGCTTTTCAATGAGCTTTCTCAGTATCGAAACGCCGCTGTAGATACCTTGGGGTTTACGGGGTATGAATTTCATAAAACGCCAAAGTTTGTAACTGAAGGTGGAAGTCGGCTTACCATCGAACCAGAGAGAAGCATTGTACTGCCTAAAGTTCATGCGTTGTCGGGCTTGAAGAATAAGCTGACACAGGCTATTCCCACGTTACATATGGTTGAGCATAGTGAAATAGGCTATCGCTACCCAACGGCAGCGTTGGCTGGGCTAGACGCGCCATTTATTAAACGTATGCGTTCTGAGTATTTTCACAAAGTGGATGAAGATAGAAGTATTTGCCGCCCTGTGAATTTGTCGTTCGGAATTAAAAGTCGCGGAAAAGCTGACAACCGACAAGAATACGAAGTGTGGATGCCAGATGAAGCGCCAGATCAAAATCCGCTTCCTTTGCTCATCAATGCCTATGGCGAAGACTTACCCGATGATGTAAGACACTTTGTTGAACAACCCTCAAGAGTACACGGTTGGATGGGGGTTAAGCGGGCAGCATTTGAAGCGCTTTACACAAACAAGCAACATTGTGGTGATTTGATCATTTGCGTCGCCATGAGTGTAGACGCCTACAACATTGGCGCTAAACCCGATCTAGCTTATTCTCCTGAAGCAGAAAGCTCTATTGCTGTAAGCAACGCAGAGTTTGAGTGGGAAATAGAGGGGTACTATGCTCCGCGAGGCTGGGCGTTTGACCACGATGATGTGTGGGCAGCAATAAATCACACGTTAGAAACTATCAATGCGCCGCTCGATGATTTATACGGCAACGAAATCATTCCTATTGCCGAAAGTAAAACGGAGCGAATTTTGTCAACATTGCAATCACTGGGCGTTAAGCAGGAAGAAGTAGACGAACTCAATCTTCAGCCTTGGGAGTTCATGCTAACCGAAAGTGAGCATAGGGTTAAAGCGCACGATCCCAGCCGTTCGGTTAATTTATTAGGTAGACTAAATCGACTCTTTTACCAACCAGAGCAGCAGTTGCCTTCACTAAATTGGATGCATGACTTAATTGTTTAAGTTGACGAATTAGAGTAATATAAGGGTTTGCTGATGCTTCGAGCCTAGAGGCTAGTTAAAAGTTTGCTAGGATGAAAATGTTGGTTCTTTTTCGACGTTTTTGCTGAAGTATAGGTAAGCGTTTGCTCCTTAAAGAAGTTTTAGTGCTATACATTAAGTTATAACTAAAATAGGGGAGCACGTCTTGAAGCATTCTCAGTCCTTATATTCCCTTCAAATGAAGTCAACTCAAATGCGCCTCAAACATTATCTATTGATCACCTGTCTTTTCAGTCTACAGGCGTTAGCTAATATCAATGATTTTTCTGAATTGAATGCTGATAGGACTTATGCCGATAGCGCTGAAAAATTATTGGAGCGGTTAGCCAATAAATTAGATGCATCTTCTCAAGATAAACTCCATAAACTCGGTGCATTGAGTTCGCCGCTTCAATCAAAGTTCGAGTTGAGTAAATTGTTGATGTATTACTATATATCTTACGACGAATATTCACTCGCTCTAGAGCAAGTAAAGTCAATTGAACAAAACGCTCTGAATACGAAGTCTGAAAGCCAACTCGCTTTTGCGAAGCTATCCGAAATTGCTATTCTCAGCCGTTTGGACAGGGTCAAAGGGAAGCGCGCTGGAAGTGATGATTTAAAAAGGTACTATTCCGGTCTCTCTTCACAGGTAAAAGACGCACTCAAGTTCAACTATATTGTTTTTGTCGCGCTATCTGAAAGGAGTAGTCGAGAGGCCATGCTTCTTGGCACGGAAGTAAACTATTTATCAGAAAATAACTCTGGAGTGGGGGATCTGATGATGGGTTTACACGCTGCCTATGTAGTAGAAAACGTTCCCTCTATCAAAATTGAGCTTTTAAATCGATATATAGACTTCTGTGAAGCTCATGATATACCCGTTAAATACTTCATTCATTTTTACAACGTTATTAGCTACTTTCTAAAGCAAATAGGTGACCCCAATATTGTAGGCACTTACACCGATCGATATTTGGCCTACGCGACCGCATCTGAGGATCAAAACGAGATTTACTTTGCCTCACTAAAGAAAGTTGAACAATTATTTTTATTAGGCAAAAACAAAGAAGCTCTCGTACTGTTGGAGCAGGCTGAAAATGGCCACAATTCAGTACCCGAGCGCTGGAAGTTACAAGGTAAGTTTTTGAAAGTTGAGTTACTCGCCTCCCTTGGTCAACTAGAGCGAGCAAATCAATTGTCAGAGTATTTAAGTAACGTACTTAATTCTAATGGCTTAGACGAGCCTTCAGAATTCAAAATTGCCAACACATTGCTTTCATCGTCACAAGGTAACGTTGCGAGTGCATTAAAGCAGATTCAAGCCGAGTTTAGGCGATTCCGCTTTGACGTAACAATGGACCGTTTGAATTACTTGGAAGAGCTAACGAATGCGAAAGAGCAGGAGCGTAAGGCACTATTTGATTCAAGAGACAAAGCACGTCAGCTAGAACAAACTAATCAACTCCTTGTTTTCTGTATCGTTTCCATTTCATTGATGGCGATATTCTTAGTCAAAATGATTGTAAGCAAGAGAAAAGCCTACGAAAAGCTTGAAATCGCAAACAAAACAGACTTATTAACGGGAATGCTCAACCGTCGATTCTTGCAAATGAAACTGGAGCAAACTTTCTCCATGTTGAGTAAGAGTCGTAGAAGCGAAGAGGCAGTACTGCTTTTTATTGACATCGATATGTTCAAATCTATTAACGATAACTTCGGTCATACAGTGGGTGATAAAGTTATTTCTATGGTCTCTGGGCAAGTGATGGACTGTATTAGAGAGCGAGATTATGCAGGTCGTTACGGTGGTGAAGAATTTGCGGTAATACTTAATAACCTAAATGCTGCGCAAGCCATGGATATAGCAGAGAGGATCAGAGTTAAAGTTAGAGAGCTAGAGGACTGTACTTTGCTTGGACAAAGAAAAGTGTCAGTAAGTATAGGTGTATCAGCATTTGATGATCGATTTAAGTCTCTTAACGAATGGTTGAATGATGCTGACCAAGCTCTTTATGAGGCGAAACGCAGTGGAAGGGATCAAGTCGTTCGGTCTAACTTCAATGAACCACCTCAAATAGTGGAAGTTTAACCCTAGTCGACCTTTTGGAAATCTGTAACTAAAAAGACTTATATGTAAAATTTTATATAAAATATGTTGGTTTTTGTAAATAACTTTCAGTTTTGTCGTGATTTGTCTGTTTATTTTGCTATTTCTGTAATTGAATTACGAAAAATGCTTTATTTTTTGAAAGTATTGTTCATAATGTATTCATCACTCAGGTGATATCTAATTTAGTTACAAAATAGGAATTCAAAAATGAAACTGTCTACTTTCGCTATTGCTCTAACACTATCTGTTGCTGCCACTCAATCTTTCGCAAAAGATGTTGTACTAAAGCCAATTAACGACAACATCGAAACACAAGCATGTTTAACTGCTGCTGAAGATGGTTTTGGTCCTGCATTGCGTCTTATCCGTTCAAAAGGTTTTAATGCAGAAGAGTTCAGTGCATCTGTACGTTGCAACGGCGAATCGCTTCGCACTTTTGCTTACATGTACAAAAACAACAAGGCGACTGAAAACGCGAAAACTGTAGCACTTGTTGCTAAAAACCAAGATGTTGCGTCACAGGCTTGTCTAGAAGCGCTTTCAGTAGGTAAAGAAGCGGCACTAGCGAAGTTTGGTTTGGAAGGTGAGAACATTATTTGTAACCACAAAACAATGTCTGACTTTGTTCGCGAATACAGTGCAGAGAACGTAGTTGTTCGCACTGCTGCTGAATAAGACTGCGTTTTAGGATAGCAACCTACTGCTAATATTTAGTACAGTTTCATGGCCTTTCGCTTGAAAGGGCGAAAGGCCTGATACTTTACGCTTCGCTTAATTTAATTCTACGTAAATCTTCTCGCATCGGCCAACCTTTAGCCGCGCCGTTCAGTTTCTTCATTTCGTATAGGTCTTAAAATAGGCGTAACGCTCCACCTATAGTTATTGGTTTTCATCTGAATGAATCAAATGAAACTCAGTTTGCCTGCCATCTAAATAGGTTACTGACTGACCATCAAAAAATGCATCTTCTTCCAGCATAATTCTAATTTCTTTGTTCCACTCTTTAATAAAGCTTGCTGCATTGAGTTCTATCGAATAAGCCGTTTGTGCAAACACTGGATAGTCACCTTGAACTGGTACTCCTTCCTGTGCATCCCACATTCCTATCGTTGGACCTGCCGCGTGCCCATGAAAACCAAGCGGGTGGGTGTAAATAGCGGGCGTAATGCCTTGTTCGATAGCCTGCTGTCGCGACATACTCAAAATAGTGTTACCTGTTCTGCCTACTTTAAAATTACCGGTCAGAATGTCCTGCAACTGGTTTCCAGATTTAAGTGCTTCCTTAAGTGAAGCTGGCGCGTCTTTTTCACCAGGCTTTAACACGTAAGCATGCTGCTGTTGATCAGTATTAAGTCGAAGGTAAGTAATGCCGAAATCGACATGAATGAGATCGCCCGGCCGAATGATGTTTTCACCAGGACGCTTGCTAAACGCGGTAATTTGGTCGAAGACTTCACTGTCTTTACGTTGAATTGAGACAGTAGGATGAAACCAGTTGGTCAGCCCTAAAGCGCGCGTTTGATCACGCAGCCACCATACTACATCGTCAGTGGTGGTCACGTTAGGGGTTATAACTTCATTTGAAAATGCCGTTGCTATCAATGAATGACCAATTTGAGTAAGTACCGGATAATATTGCATTTCAAGGTCACTGCGCGTTTCCAGCCAACCGATTGAGAGTCTTTCGCCACTTACAACGCGGCTTTTCAGCGCTTCAGGAAGTACGGCCATAAATTTATCGTGTTCGGTAGAGGTCATGCCATCAGCGAGCGCAAATGAATCAGACGTATTAATGGCAATTTTAGCGGGATTCCGGGCTTCGATAACGTGTTTCAATGCCTTCCACTGGTCGGGTTGTGCTTCCTTATCCCACGCTTTTTTAAATAGTGACCCTACCGCATATCTTGCAACGGCCAAACGTTCTAGCGGTTGACCATTGCCGGGGTTATAAATGACTAACATGGTATGACGTCGTGCGGAAATCCAAGTAGAAGGTAACATGGTTTTTAAAACGGGATCTTCGTTGTATTCCCGGGACATTAACACCCACATGTCGATGCCTTCACGCTCCATAATTTGGGGCAGCACAGAATTGAAGCGTTCAACGGTGATTTTATCAATCAGCTCGCTTCGCTGTTTCATACTAAGAATGTTATTCGCCCATGCGTTTGCCGATAGGGACAACATTACTAAACCTAAACTTATCGCTAGTAACTTTCTCATCCATGTTTCCTGTCTATTATTATTAAAATGACCACAGTGCGCGTTCATTTTTAGTAAACAAACCTAGCAAACAAAAATACAAAGTAAAACGCGCACGAGTGGGGTAACGTTAATCTAACACTAAATTTGAAAGTTCAGCTAGGCGTATCAATTAATAGCCCTAGTTATATGAAACGACTTCAATCTCTATGTTTTGCTGAGCCATGAAATAAAAGCGTCTACCTGGTTCATAATCGCCATGGCTAAAAGTATTGAAATTTAGTGCCAGAACCCGCTGCTCTGTTTCGTCTAAATTAGGCACAACAATACCGATGTGGTTGATATTGGCGAGGGTTTTATAATCGCTTTCAATATCATTGATAGCTTTAGGTCTGT
Organism: Alteromonas sp. CyTr2; assembly: GCF_947311905.1. NCBI lineage: Bacteria > Pseudomonadati > Pseudomonadota > Gammaproteobacteria > Alteromonadales > Alteromonadaceae > Alteromonas > Alteromonas sp. CyTr2. The sequence continues at coordinate 89,279 of NZ_CAMZMZ010000006.1, forward strand.
AAAGGGCTAGGTAGTCTTTATCGTTTCCTACGTGCACCGTGTAGCCGTCATTTTTGGCGCCGCCGCTCCACCGTACTTTCCAACCAAATAGCGTACAAAGTAAGCTGGCTAGCTCATCTGGGTTTTCAACGGTGATATTCGCGTGCTCTAAGTATGCAGTTGTCATGTGTTTTTCCTTGTGTAGATAATCAACGAAAAACAGCTTAATATCTAAAGCTAACTTTAGATCAAGCATTTTTTACCCGCTATTTCGAAATTGGAAAAGGGGCGTTATGGCACCAGAACCTATGGTAAGCATTGGCTTTATTGCTAAACGTACTGGCAATGCTGTTTCATTAATTCGCTATTATGCCAACGAAGGGCTTATTCCTTCTGTGCGCACAAATGGCGGAAATAGAGCATTTCCTCGCTCTGTCATTCGTAGAGTTTCCTTTATTTTGATCGCGCAAAATATGGGGTATTCCCTTGCTGAGATAAAGAGTCTGTTGTCTACACTTCCAGACAACAGAACGCCAACACAAGCTGATTGGGCAAAATTAAGTACGGTGTTTAATCAGCATATCGAAGCAAAAATTGCAGCGCTGACCAGTTTGAAGACGTCGTTAGAAGGCTGTATTGGCTGTGGGTGTTTGTCATTAGACCGCTGTAGGCTTTACAATACCGACGATAAAGTGGCAGCCCAAGGTAGCGGTGCCCAGTTGCTCGATGAAAACGTGCAATCCCAGTTCTTAGTTTCACACAAAAAGTAGCGCTTCATGCACCCAAAAAATCTTCACAAGAACGGCTATCCTATGGATACGCTGTGCCAGACATACCCAGCGCTCAAGTCTTTTCTTGTTCGTGCTAAAAGCGGCAATACCAGTATAGATTTCACCAGCCCAAAAGCGGTGAAGGTGCTTAATGCGGCCTTACTTCATCACTACTACCGCCTTGAATATTGGGATATTCCTGATGGCTACTTATGCCCTCCTGTACCTGGAAGAGCAGATTATATCCACGGTATTGCTGATTTATTGAAATCAACGAGCAGCAGTGCGCAGGGTGAGCAGAGTCAACAGGGGAAAGATCAAAACGTTCGTGGGCTTGATATAGGCGTAGGCGCAAATGCTATCTATCCTATTATCGGCGTTACATCCTATGACTGGTCGTTCGTAGGGAGTGATGTTGACGACGTCGCAGTAAAAAGTGCTAAAGCTATTGCTAGTAAAAATAGTGTGTTAGCCCATAAATTCCAAGTGCGTAAACAATTGAATAGAGCAAGTATTTTCAACGGCGTGATTGAAGCAAATGAACGATTTACGTTTACTATGTGCAATCCTCCGTTTCATAAGTCTGCGCAAGAGGCACTATCAGGCACGCGAAGGAAGACATCTAATTTAATCCGCAATAAACAGAAACGAAGTGGTGCGAAGTTCACCGATAATCGTGAGCAAGGTTTTGGGCATCGTACATCCAAGCTACAAGGTAAAAATGCCGCTTACCAAGGTAAGGACGCAAACTTGAATTTTGCGGGCCAAGCGAATGAACTGTGGTGCGAAGGCGGTGAACTTGCCTTTATTCAGCGCATGGTTAAAGAGAGTGTCTCTGTAAAAGACAATGTAGAATGGTTCACCTGCTTGGTGTCGAAGAGTGCCCATTTGAAACCAATTAAAACCAGTATTGGTTATTACGGTGCTGCGCAGTGTAAAGTGATTGATATGGGGCAGGGAAGTAAATTGAGTCGTTTTGTTGCGTGGACTTTTTAACCGTCGTATCGCTAAGTTAAATTGACCGAGTACAGTTGAAGCAGCATAGTGCGAGCACGCATAGCATTTGATAAGGAAAGTGGCTCTTGTTCTGAAGAACCACTTTCCAATTCAACGTTTAGAAGCTGAAGGTTTTTGATACACCAAACACAATGCGCTCATCGGCGGTATCAAAATCAAGATTGGTGTTTTCAGCAGCAATTTCGAAATCGAACCCTTCATAGCTTGTTTGGTAAGCCAAACGGTAGTGGTAGAAAGAGGTGTCATCACCATTCCACAGCCACTTGTCACTGTCTAGTGAGTTAGATACGTCAAAGCTTGCACGTAAATGATGGTTGGGTGCTAGTTCAAAGGTATGAGCAACCATTGCGATAGCGTGTTTTGCGCCTGTTCCAAAGTAATCCCACGTGTACCAGAAGTTTAGTTCTGAGCTACCGTAGTCACTGGCATAACCAAACTTGGTATACACCTCTGGGTAATTGCCATCACTTGAATCATCGCCACCGTGATAAGAGTAATAAGCGATGCCGTAGTCCAAACTCACCGTTTCGGTTAGCATTTGGTAACGACCCACGTAAAAATCCCATTCAAGGTTTGTATCGCCACCAAAATCTACATTAGATGCCCACGTGCCTGCATAAGTGCCGTTATCAAATGCTTTATCAACACCGCCTTGTAGTGCAGGGTCGTTTTGTGTTTGGCTAACGCCGTTGAAGGTATAATCTGAAACCGCAGAGATATTGGCGCTCCAATCAGCGAATGAAGCTGAAGAATATAACGCTGCGACAATAGCCACTGTGAAAATATGCGTGGATGTAAAAAAAGAATTCAATTTTTTCATTGTTAAACACCTGTTTTTATCGTTGTTTTATTTGGCCCGCTTCCTAGTTAATGCGCTTTTACGCCGGTTTCGGGCAACACTTACCCCCATTGGCTCAAAGTGAGCCAATGTTAATGAGGTAAGAAGTGATTGATTTAATTAGTTGAGATTTTCTATCTTGGTAAAGTCGATTTTGTTTTCTTTCGGCGATGTTTTGATGGCCGTCACCGATTTAAACTTCTGACTTAGAATGAAAGCAAAGCAGCTAAAGAAGATAGCGATAACTAACGCACCCACCCACTGAATTTGCAAGAAGTCTAGTTTGAACAGCAGCGTGAGTAGCGAAAGCGCCACGATATTGAGAGCAATGTAATTGCCTTTACCGATGCGTTCAACGGTCATGTTTAGATTATCTGTGTACAGTCTAATCAGTGAATCAAGTGAGTTGATCACAAAGACGACACCCACACACACCATGGCTAAATTGGTTATCCCCTCAGTAGGAATACCTGCACTGTGATAGTGGTACAGTACCGAAAACCAAGCCGCAATGGGAATAGATGGAATGACCATCATAGCCAACATGACTTGATAAGTTTTAAGACCGCCCACAAAACGAGACGTAAACTGACCAATCATGATGCTCCAGCTGAACCACCAGAATAGATAGAACTCGTGATACTCATTAATGGGTAATACGAAGTTATCGATGTTCGCAAAGTACCCACCAATAAGACCTAGGTTGGTAAAATAAGCCGTTATCTCACTTTCGCCAAATACAAATGCTGCCGCCCACATGCCAACAATGAGTGCGATGAATACCCATGTGGTTGTAAGGCTTAAAATACGCACGTATTTAATGCTAGTGCTCGAATATACGGCAAAAGCAATGGCTGCAAACACAATCAGGTAGAACGCAGGCACGACAGATTCTCCGTCGCCTACCGACGGTAAATACCACGGAAGGTTAGACAGCAGTAGAAACGCCGTGAAAGCACAGGTTCCGATGATTACAACGTTGTTTACGAACTTAACAACGGGAAGCTCGAAGAACTTTACTTTCGGTTCGATTACGCAGAAATAAAAACAAGTAAGAAAGTAGAATCCCCAAATTAAGAATCCCCAGAACCCAAACTCAATGGCGAGCGGATTGGTGAAGGCATATTCAGGACTTGCGCTTATGTCAGCATAACCAGCAAATTCAGTGAGCGGGAACATAATAAGGCCCACGTCCAAACCTGAGGTAAAGAGAATGGCAATAAAGGTAAAGGTTCTAACTGGCGTTACGCCGACCACTTTCATGTTGCCCCATTTAAACAAAATATAGGCTACAGAAAGTAGAGTGAAAATAATGCCTGCACTAAGCCATACTGTCATTATCACCCTCCCAATATTGATAAAAATGAAACATGTTTTTTCCTTTTTTTCGTTATTAAACAGTCCACCCAACTACACATTAAAGCCTTATAGTAAAGGCGGCATGTAGGCACTGTGGAAGGTGCGCTTGTATTAACAACAAGCACACTGGTGCGAGATAGTTTAAAAATTTAGCGTTGCTCTGTTTGCCAACGCGGGTGAATATCCACGGGTACATTTTGTGGTGGCAAAGCGGGTTTACCCAGAATGATGTCTGCCGCCTTTTCCGCCACCATGATGGTTGGCGCATTTAGGTTTCCGTTTGGAATTGTGGGGAAGATAGAAGAATCCACCACTCGCAATCCTTCAATGCCATGAACATTGGTTTGAGAATCTACCACTGCCATCTCATCTTCCCCCATTTTGCAAGAGCATGATGGATGGTAAGCGCTCTCAACGGCTTCACGCACAAAAGCGTCTATTTCTTCATCCGTCTGAATGTGCTCGCCAGGCTGAATTTCGCCGTCTCTGAAGTCGTCGAATGCTGACTGTGCGATGATTTCTCGTGTAAGTCTTACGCATGCTCTAAACCCTTCGATATCATCTGGATGCTGCAAATAGTTAAACAAAATTTTAGGTGGAACCGTCGGGTTAGCCGACTGAAGGGTTACGCTACCTCTACTTTTAGGTTTGTTGTGACCTACGTGCACTTGAAAACCATCGCCATCAAACGCGGACTTTCCGTCGTATCGAATAGCGGCAGGCAAGAAGTGGTACTGAATGTCAGGCCACTCTACGTCTGCTTTCGAGCGAATGAAGGCGCAAGACTCAAAGTGATTCGTAGCGCCTAACCCAGAACGGTTTAACAACCAGCGAGCGCCGATCAACCCTTTTGAAATTAAGCCCAGTTTGCGGTTTAACGTTATTGGCTGTTTGCACTTGTACTGGAAATAAAACTCCAAATGATCTTGCAGGTTTTGACCCACACCCGGCAGGTGGTGCTTAACATCGACACCTGCTTTTTCAAGAATATCTTTGTCGCCAATTCCAGAAAGTTGCAGGATATGTGGTGAGCCAATAGAGCCGGCACTTAAAATCACTTCGTTAGAGGCGGCGGCAGTTTCGGCTTTACCGTTAACTACATATTCAACGCCTTTTGCGACTTTATCTTCCAGCACGACTTTAGTAACCAGCGCGCCAGTCACTATAGTTAAATTCTTACGCGATTTTATCGGGTCAAGATATTCACGGCTTGCCGAACTGCGTACACCATCTTTAACGGTCATATGCATAGGGCCGAAGCCTTCTTGCTGCTTACCATTGTAATCGCTAGTGATATCGTAGCCCGCCTGTTCGCCGGCTTTAATGAAGGCCGTATAAAGCGGATTCTTCATTTCGTTACCGTTGTTAACGCCGAGTTCACCATTGCCACCTCGGTAAGCGTCGTTACCTTTGTACCAGGTTTCAGCTTTTTGGAAATAGGGGAGGCACGCCTGATAATTCCAGCCCTCTGCGCCGTGAGCTTCCCATTCATCAAAGTCTTTAGCGTGGCCGCGTACGTATACCATTCCGTTAATGGATGACGAGCCGCCCAACACTTTACCGCGTGGGCAGTGCATTTCACGGTTGTTTAAATAGGGCTCTTTTTCAGTGTTGAATTGCCACGCATACTTGTCGGTATTCATAGGAATAGACAGCGCCGTTGGCATCTTGATGAAAATGCTTTTATCTGAGCCACCGGTTTCCAGTAGCAACACCTTGTGCTTTGGGTTTTCTGATAAGCGGTTCGCTAGCACGCAGCCAGCAGAACCAGCTCCAACAATAATGTAATCAAATGTCTGCATATGTACTCCTACTGCGGCTTAAAACGGGCTCTCAATTTGGCTCATACCTACATAAACCGATTTGGTCTGTGTGTAGCTATTAAGCGTTTCAACGCCGTTTTCACGTCCAATGCCAGACTGTTTGTAGCCGCCTACAGGCATTTCAGCCGGAGAGTTACCATATGCATTTATCCAGCAAATACCGGCTTGAAGCTGGTGGATAACGCGGTGCGCGCGCTGGATATCCTTACTAAATACACCGGCAGCTAAACCTAGCTCAGTGTCATTCGCGCGTGCGATCACTTCGTCTTCATCATCGAAAACTAACACGCTCATTACTGGTCCGAAGATCTCTTCTTTAACGATAGTCATATCGTCAGTGCAGTCAGTGAAAATTGTTGGCTCAACAAAATAGCCATTTGGCGCAGATGCCGGAGAGGCAGCGTTCCCGCCGGTTAACAGCGTTGCGCCTTCTTCTTTTCCTTTGGCAATATAGCTAAGTACTAGCTCTTGGTGCTTTTTAGAAATAAGTGCGCCTAGGTTTACGTTAGGGTCAAGCGGATCGCCCATAACAATGTTGTTTTCGGTACGGGCTTTAAGCTCATCAATAAAGGCTTGATAAACAGAACGTTGAACGTAAACACGGGTGCAGTTAGTGCAGATTTCACCTTGGGTATAAAAATTACCAAGCATAGCGGCGCTAATAGCTTGGCTAATGTCGGCATCTTCAAATACCACAAGCGGTGACTTACCGCCAAGCTCCATTGTCACGTCTTTTAAGTTCGACGCAGCGGCGCTTTGCATCACTTTTTTACCTGTGCCTACTTCACCAGTAAACGATACTTTCTCTATGTCAGGGCTGTTTGTAAGCCACTGACCTACTTGTGCTGCGCCTTGAACCACATTAAATACGCCGTCAGGTACGCCAGCTTCGGTGAAAATTTCAGCCAGTTTAAGCGCACCCATCGGGGTTTCTTCTGACGGCTTAAATATAAACGCATTACCTGCGGCAAGGGCAGGGCCTGATTTCCAGCAAGCGATTTGAATAGGGTAGTTCCATGCGCCAATACCGGCACAGATACCTAGCGCTTCTTTGCGCGTGTAGAAGAAATCGCTACCCACAGGTTGCTGGGTACCTAGTTGAGTAGGAGCTAGGCCGGCATAGTACTCAATGACATCAGCGCCAGTTTCAATATCAACACAGTCGGCTTCTTGAATAGGCTTACCGGTATCGAGTACTTCAAGTTTAGCGAGTTCGTCATTACGCTCACGAAGCAATGCAACCGCTTTATTAAGAATGCGGGTTCTTTCAATTGGCATCATTGCTGACCACACTGAAAAACCTTCTTTAGCGCTTTTAATTGCTTCTTGTTGAATAAACTCATCAGCCACTTCTACGTGGTAAATTATCTCACCGGTTGCGGGGTTGGTTACAGCAAAGGTTTCTTTGCTTTTGTTTGCCATCGGCTTGCCGTGAATGAAATTCTGATAAGTCGGTAATGACATGCATAAACTCCTACTTTTAAAAGGACTAAAACTTTCGCCAATTTGCGGGTACTGCGAATTAACTTCTATTACAAATACCTAATACGTAGAAATAGTTTCAAAATGATGAATAGTGTTGAAACTATTTTCTTTATTGAAGTGCTAACTTGCTCGAATAGAACACTTTCGCTTTGTAAAAGTCACCCTGTAAAAAACATCATTACCTACTGCGCCAATGGCGCATTATTGAAGGTTTTAGGACGTAATGTCGCACGTCTTTTTACTGATGTTTTTATTTTAATTGATTGTTCAATAAAAATAAATTGTATAGTGTTCTAACTATTGTTTCAACTTGTGAGCATTGTTACAGAAGCGGAATGGCTAGGAGTAACCTGCGAAGCTTGCTGGTAAGTGAATGATTTTAAACAGTAAAAGTGTAAACATTAAAAATATAAAGAATTAGCTATCCCCATGCTTAATTCGTTTTTGATTGACCAATTAAAGGTGCGAAAATGTTTAACTGAAACTAATTGAGTTGGAGGTAAGGGTTAACCTTGCGGGGCTAAAAGCAATTGCTCTAAGCAATTTGATAGTGTTGAAAAGAGAAGTTAAAAGGGCAGCTGAGGCCCTTTCATCATGTGAGGTAAATATTAAGGTAGAGACTAAGCCTAAAACAGACAAGTAAGCGTCGATTTCGCTTTAGGTGCTTAAACTACAATGGTAATAACCTGAGTTGATCGATAGGGTAGCAACATCACCTTTATTCCAAAACACTATGTTCTTGTTGTTGGTGTATTTTGCCCCCGATGCTGAACGTGATAACTGCACAATGTGATGGGTGTTGTTTAATGATAAAGCCAATGTGTCAGGCCCCAGCGTATTTACACGTAATGTAGCGAGATTGGCATTAGGCGTTTCACATTTGTACGTTTTGGTAGACTCTTGTTCATTTGAGCCAACCACATCTTGTTTTTGCGATGAAGCCAGGTCAGACAATTTCGTATCTACATTACTTTTTGTCGCACTTGCCGATTTGTTTGTCGTCGATTGAGAAATCTGTGCAGCAATCGCTCTAATCGTTTCATTGCCATTACTGTCGTAAAGCACTAACCAAGTATTTTCCACTATCGAATAAGTTGCCGATGCGGCCAACATTTCGATGAAGCGTTGCTCTTGTTTCATCAGTGCAGGCGCACATGCCTTTTTGGTGAGAATGAGCTTATCAGTGGAAAAGGATTCAGCTGAGCTTTTATCACTAAATACCGTATCGGCTTCATCAACATCTAGCGCTCCGGTAAACTGATTACAACCTGTACTGCCGCTTACTCTGCTAGTGTCTCCGTTTGAATTTACGTTAAGCGTAACATGGCTGAAATCGATAATTCCTGCTCGGTCTATACTTTCAACCTGCCAATGACTGTCCGCTAACGTAAGTGGTTTGCCTTCGGTATGCTGTTGACTACCTTCACTTTCATTTGAATAGAGAGAGGAGACCGAGCTGCACGCTGTTAAAGAAAGAAGCGCAGAACCTGTCAAAGCCCAAAGGTACTTCCTGTAAGTCATGAAAACTCCAATTGTTTTTAATCAATTTCACTATGATTCGCGATAGCCAACTAAGTTCATCTTTAATCGTTGAGCTCAAATAGCACGAAGAGCACCACTATACCTCCACTTTGTCGTCAAAACGACAGTTCGTAAGCGAAAGAAGGGAGTAAACTAACACCTTGATATAACTTATGGGTGACGCAGTATGAAAAATTTAGAACAGCACTTGAGTGAGTACGCCAAGTACCACAGAGATCAAAGAAACATATACACCCATTATGTCGGTATTCCGCTAATTGTTTTCTCGGTTTTCTGTCTACTAAGTAAGCCTGTGTTTCTAGTTAGTGCGCCAATTTTGGGGGATATGATCATAAGCCCAGCGCTCTTTGTTTGGGCAATTGGTAATGCGTTCTACATTAAGTTAGATATAAAACTTGGCATAGTGATGACGCTTATCACGGGCGCTATGGTCTATTTCGCCCAACCTATCGCGCAAAATGAAATGGGAACATGGTTTGCTATCTCACTTGGCATTTTTATTGGTGGTTGGGTGCTACAGTTCATTGGTCATCACTATGAGGGTAAAAAGCCTGCGTTTGTCGACGACATTATGGGGTTGGCGATAGGGCCACTTTTCGTGCTTGCTGAATTGAGTTTTGAATTGGGCCTTAGAAGTGCCCTTAAAGAAGAAATAGAACGCCGGTCGGGGCCTGTAAAGTAATCACTTCTAAACAACGCGTTGAAATAACAAAGCTCAACGCGTTGTTGCAAATTAGGGCCTAGGCTTGCATCTTGGCTATTGTTTCTTTACGCAACTGAATTTTAGACTCAGCAAAAGACTGCCTAGGCAACATTTTCAGTTTTTCTGCATAACCCATAGCCGTTGCTAAAACCTGCTCTTGAGGTACTGCAGCGTCTAAAAAGCCCGCTTTAACCGCTTCACTGCCTTGATAAATACGTGAAAAAAGTAAGGCTTCAGTTTGAGACGTGTTAGCTAATCTTGCTTTGGCTAGTTCCATACCGAAAGGCGGGAGAACCATACCAATGGCGGTTTCATTAAGACCATACTTAGTATCTGAATCTTTACCAATGCGCAGGTCAGCAGCCATAAGCATAATTGCGCCCATTGCAATGCTGTGACCTTCAGCAGCAATGACTACAGGTAGTGGGAAGCTATAAAGACGTACGATTAACTCAGCGCCTTTTGATACCAACTCGTGTTGTTTTGCTTTGTCATCGGCTTTCATTACCGATAAATCAAACCCTCCGCAAAACTTGCCTTCACCACCGTGTAATACAACCGCTTTCGCGTTTTGTTCTGCTTCATCTAAGGCATCATTAAACTGCTGAATAAGATCAAAGCCTACAGCGTTAACTTTTCCGTCGTCAAAGGTGATTACTGCAATATCGTTATTAATAGCTAAATTAAACGCCATGGTATGTCCTGTCACTTTCTCAGTAGGAATTAATTTACGTTACACTCTGTTAAGCGCAACTTTCTAGCAGTGATTGTAGGTAATTGATTTCTTTTATGATAGTGCTTTAGGCTTCATCTTCGGGATATGTGCTATGAATATCGGTGATAATTCGCGGAAGTTCTGCAATAAGCTTCTTTTTATATCGGCGTTGCCTGCGACGCGCTTTCGCGTTATTAGCCCGCCATTGCGCTCGCTTATCTTTCACAATTCGCTCTAGGTCTTGGCCATCCTCTATTAAAATTGCGTCGTTAATGGTTGTTCGTTTTGTCATACTAAAACTCCAGCTTTAGCTGCTTAATGCGCCATTGTTTCGAGCGTTGGTTGAGTGCGTGAAGCGAGACACTCTCAGTGGCTATTTGTTTGGCAAGGTTTAATGCAGCGCTGGCTTGCTCGTCGGTCAGGTTTTTATAGGCCGGCGAGGGAATGACCTCATACCACGCACAGCCGACAATATTGTCTAAAATCACCCGCATAAAACAGTGGTCATGATGTATTGGCCAAGTGCTTTTCTTCGTTGAAGCAATAGAAGGGAGCACATTTTTCGCGTAGTGTAAGAATTCTCGTAGGTTACTTTTGTGCTCTGTTGAGTTTGCAAGATAAGCGTGTGGGAATTGGTTTTGAAGGGAAGGTGTGTGCATGAGTGGTTTAGCCCCGGTCCAATTCGTTTAGGCACTATTATTACGACATAGCAAGAGTTTACACGACACCAGTGAAATTCAGAGTTACACTATTTTTAGTTTTACTGTTTTTGTTTATAGATTCTTAGTTTATTGATTCTTAGTTTTATGAGTTTTAGCCTAGCGCTAAATGCTCATTATTAATTACATGGTTGGTTAATGCGCCCTCATTTAAAAATTCTTGTTATAGAAGATGCTGTTGATTTATTGGAACAAATCACCTCGAGTATAGGCAACACCATCACTTACTTTGACCGAAGTGACGTTGAAATAAGCCTGCTTGAAGCGAACTCTGTTGCAAAGGCACTACAATTTGTTCGTGAAGACGGTGACATTCAGGCTGTGGTATTTAGCTGGGATGTGGTGGCGAAGGTTAAAGAGCTGACAGACGTTGTGCCTTTAAATGGCGTACTTAATGAAAATACAAGCCCCGCAGCCGAAAGCGCTAGTTCACAAAACGCGAACGAGAAAGCCACAGGCGAAAAGTCGTCTGCACGCAACGCTGTTATTGATAATAACGCCAGAGTTATAGACGCCATTAAACGCATTCGCCCTGAACTCCCCGTATATGTCTTAGGCGATGCAGTAAAAGGGTTGGATATTGTAAACCAAGCCAATGGCATTGAATCGTTCTTCTATCGTAACGACATTATTTCAGACCCAGAGTCTATTTTGGGTTATATCATCAACGACTTTGATGATAGAAACGAAACGCCGTTTTGGACTGAATACAAAGACTATGTAGTGGAGTCTAACGACTCGTGGCATACGCCAGGTCACAGCGGTGGCGCAAGCTTTAGAAATTCACCCTATATCAGTGATTTTTATCGCTTCTTTGGTCGTAACGTGTTTGTTAGTGACTTATCGGTAAGCGTAGACTCGCTGGGCTCATTATCAGATGGCACTCACGCTATCGGGAAAGCGCAAGCCGCTGTCGCGAATACATTTGAAGTTCGCCATTCCTATTTCGTCACGAACGGCTCTTCGACATCAAACAAAATCATTTTGCAGACGCTGTTGCGCGAAGGCGACAAAGTAATTGCCGACAGAAACTGCCACAAGTCAGTGCACTACGGCATTATTCAGGCGCGAGCCATGCCGGTGTATTTAGACAGTGTATTTAACCCTGAATACGGTATTTTCTCACCGCCTAGAATGGCGCAAATTAAGCAGCTTATTGAAGAAAATACTGACGCTAAACTTATCGTACTGACGGGCTGTACCTACGACGGGTTATTGACTGACCTTAAGCAAGTCGTAAATTTAGCCCACGAGCATGGCATTAAAGTGTTCATTGACGAAGCATGGTTTGCGTATTCCTTGTTCCATCCTGCATTGCGTGATTACTCGGCTATCGCCGCTGGGGCAGACTATATTACTCACTCTGCGCACAAAGTGGTGTCGGCGTTCTCGCAAGCATCCTTTATTCATGTAAACGATCCAGATTTCGATAAAGACTTTTTTAAAGAAGTGTTTGCAATTCACACCAGTACCTCGCCCAAGTATCAACTCATTGCCTCGCTTGATGTATGTCGTCAGCAGCTGGAAATGGAAGGCTACAAAATCCTTAATGAGCTATTGAGCAATGTTGCCGAACTCAAATCGCAAATGGCCAAGTTTAAGCGACTTAAAATACTTTCGCCTAGTGACTTTGCGAATATGTTTTCTCACTTTGAAAGTGACAACATTGGGCATGATCCGCTTAAAATCTTAATTGACGTATCGGCGCTTGATTATTCAAACCAAGAAATACATCGTTTCTTAATGGACGAAGTTGGTTTAGAAATCGAGAAGTTTACTCATAGCACTATTCTAGTACTGCTTACGCTAGGTGGAATGCGCTCTAAAATTGTAAGGCTATACAACGCGTTAAAACGTCTTGATGATGGCGCCGTTAACCTAAGCAAGCGCAAGAGCAAGAGTCCGTTACCGGCAGACATTCCGCCAATTCATTTAGACGACCTTCCGTCAAAAGCGTTTTTCAGCCCTAGGGAAGCCATTCCATGGCAAAACAGCGTTGGACGCACTGCAGCAGGTTTAATTACACCGTATCCGCCTGGTATTCCGCTTATTGTTCCTGGACAGAAAGTGGAACAAGCGCATATTGATTACCTTCAGGCACTGGCAAGCCAGAAGCTTACCGTCCAAGGTATTTACGACGGTGAAATTTATGTTGTAGCTGACCAACAGTAAGAAAAAAAGCGAACCAAACCAGTTTGGACGATGCTTTAGCTCTTAAGTGTTTTAAAACCCGTCCATCGAACAGTTTCTATTTGTTATTCCATTTTTTACCCTGTTTTTGGCTTCGAATGGAAGCCTAATAAAACAAGGAAATGTAAATGAAAGAGTTAAATACAAGTGAAATTGAAATGGTGTCCGGCGGCTTTGATGGTTGGGAGCAGCTAGGCGTTGGCATTGCTATGATTGGTTTGGGTATTGCCATTGTTGGCACAGCAGGGTTAGCAACTGTGCCCATTGCTCTTGCGGGCGCTGCAACGCTTGGTGAAATCGGAGTTGGTGTCGTTGGTATTGGTTTAGCAGGCGCAGGTGGATTTGCCGCTGGCACGTCATTAGCGTCAACGAGTGATGATACTCAAGAAGCAACAACATTAGACGAGTAATTCAATGTTTAAAGTACAAATTCAAGGTGGCGATATCACCTCAGTTGCATCGTTAAGAGTATTGCGTACTTTATGGCCGCTTTCACTAAAAGCGGTAGAAGAGTTGGCTACAGCGTTGAAAAAGCAAAACGAGTTTGTGCTGGTGGAAGGTGTGACGGAAATATTTGCAACAGAACTTGCTCACGAGTTTAAAAGTGCAAATGTTGTATGTCAGATTTTACCAAGTGAAAAAGAAGAGGCCTGCTTATGTATTCCAATTGGTGAGCCACGCAAACGTTGGAACGCTTTAGGTGTCTTGGTATCTCGGTAATTAAAAAGGCGTTTACAAGTATATTTGAAACGCCTTTTTGATACTCCCCTTTATCCTGTATTTCTCCACTACAATCTTTTTCTCTCATTATTTGTTTCACTATTAAGCGTTGCCGCTTTGCGTTTTGGGTTTCATACCTTACACTTGCGCCGAAAGTTATAAAAAGGGCAGTGCAAATGAAACTAAGTGACGTGAAAAAGCTTCATCAAAAGAAATTTAGAACGCAGTTCGGATTCTATTTGGTGGAAGGAGAGCACTTAGTTTTAGAGTTAATTAATGTTGCTCAGCATGACAGCAGTACATTAGGTGATATAACCCTTTATGTGACAGCTGATTATGAGGCGTGGCTGAAAGAAAAACTTGATTCTTCAGTCTCTAATATGAAGGTAGAAACGGTATCGTCTCAACAAATGCAGCAACTCAGCGACACTAAGTCACCTCAAGGTATTATTGCTCGCGTTCCACTTCCTAACTCCGCGTTATATTCAGAGCGGTCACAAACCAGCATTTCAGCAAACAAATCCAGTGCCGAAAAGTACATTTATTTGTATGAAGTTCAAGACCCTGGCAACTTAGGCACCATACTAAGAACGCTAGCGTGGTTTGGGGATTTTACATTATTACTAAGCCCAAATAGCGTAGATCCATACAACTCGAAAGTTGTACGCTCAAGTATGGGGGCTATTTTCCATGTAAACATGGAATTAAACGTGGCGCTTGAAAGCCTAGGCGAGCGGTTCGAACGTTTCGCTTTCTTGGATATGAATGGTAGTAATATCACCTCTAACACCTTTGGTGATTATCAGTGTTATCTGTTTGGTAACGAAGCCCGTGGCGTGCCTGTTGAGGCACTATCAAAGCTAAACGCAACGGCGTATACCATTGCGGGAAGCGGTAAGATTGACTCGTTAAACTTAGCCAGCGCTGTGAATATCTGCGCTTATGAATTAACCCGTTAAGCACACTCCCCTCAACTCGATTACGATAGGAAACAACCATGGCATTACAATGGTTCCCAGGGCATATGCACAAGGCCCTGAAAGAAATTAAAGAGTCGCTTAATCAAGTAGACATTCTTATTGAGGTGCTTGACGCACGTATTCCATATTCAAGTGAAAACCCTGAAATTGCAAAAATACGCGGCGATAAGCCCTGTATTAAAATTCTTAATAAGTATGATTTGGCAGACCCAGAAATTACTGCGCGCTGGCAGGAGAGCTTAGAGAAAGAGCGCGGCGTGAAGACGATCACGACCTCTAGCGATAACCCGGGCAACAGCAAGCAAATTATGCAGCTGGTTAAAAGCATTTGTTCGTATAAAGAAGGTCAGCCAAAAGCAATTAAAGCTATGATCACGGGTATACCTAACGTGGGTAAATCGACGCTAATTAATATTTTAGCCGACCGAATCATTGCTAAAACAGGCAACGAGCCAGCTGTAACGAAAAGCCAGCAGCGCATAAATTTAGGCAGCGGTATTATCTTGTTTGATACACCGGGAGTACTGTGGCCTAAGCTTGAAAACCCACATTCAATTTATCGGTTAGCTTCATCGGGCGCTGTTAAAAATACTGCCATGGAATACGACGATGTCGGTTTTTTTGCGGCAGATTACCTTATTAAAGCGTATCCAGAAGTAATGAAGGAGCGCTATAAGCTGGACGAGTTGCCAGATACTGAAATAGAGTTTTTGGAAGCCGCAGCCAAAACGCGTGGAGCAATTCAAGCGGGTGGTCGCGTAAATCTTCATAAAATATGCGAGATCCTGCTTAAAGAACTGCAGTCGGGTAAGTTGGGGCGAATAACCCTAGAGACACCAGAAATGCTGGAAGTCGAAAAAGAAGAAATGGCACTTGAGGCGGCGAAGAAAGCTGAAGCGAAAGCCAAGCGTAAAGCAAAATTCAAAACAGGTTCGTTAACGCCGGATAAGAAAGATCGGAAAGAAAAACGAGAAGAGAAGCGTCAAGAACAAAGCCGTAGGATGAAGAAAAACAAGCGCTAACCAAAAAATAGGCTTAATCGATTAAGGAATGGGTTGCAAAAATTCACTATTACTTGATACTAACATTAGGTTAACAACTTTTGTTGGATAATTTATGCGCGTATTTTTGCTCCTTCTATTGGCCGTCTCCTTGCCTTCAATAGCTAATGAGTTGTCGGTTCTCTCCCCAGATAAAAAAGTAAAGTTATCGTTCACAGATGATGGCGAATTAGCGCAATATCGGGTGTCATTTAACGGAGAACCCGTTTTAGGGCTCGGTAAGCTTGGTTTTACTTTTGCAAAAGCCGCCCCTTTATATCGCGACTTTAAAGTAGAAGAGATAAGCAGGAATACGGTGGATCAAACATGGCAGCAGCCGTGGGGAGAGCAGCGAGACATTCGCGACAACCACAATGAGCTTTTGGTCAAGTTCTATAACCCAAGCGATAAAGACCGCACTTTTCTTGTAAGGGCAAGAGTTTTTAACGATGGTATCGGCTTTCGCTACGAGCTACCTGCAAGCGGTAATCGCATAATTACTAGAGAGCTGACTGAATTTAACTTAGTCGATTCTCATCAAGCAAAAGCGTTTTGGATCCCTGCCCATGGTCGAGATAGATATGAATATGTTTATCAATCCACTAATCTGCAAGACGTTCACACCGCTCACACGCCATTCACGGTGAAGTATGAAAACGGCACTCATGTCGCTATTCATGAAGCTGCCCTTGTTGATTACGCGGGTATGAGCCTTAAAAGACAAGAGTTAGGGCGTTTTACAGCGTCGCTGGCACCTCGTCACGACGGAAGTTTGGTGCATAAAACTGGTAGTTTTGTTACCCCATGGCGCACTATTACGTTAGGAAATGACGCAACGGATTTGGTTAATTCATACCTTGTTTTGAATCTTAATGAGCCAAATAAACTCGGTGACGTGAGCTGGGTTGAACCAGGAAAATACATAGGTATTTGGTGGGGAATGCACATTGATGAGTATACGTGGGGCTCTGGAGACAAGCATGGTGCTACTACTCAGCGCACAAAGCAATACATGGACTTCGCCGCTAAACACGGTTTTGATGGTGTATTGGTTGAAGGTTGGAATAAAGGTTGGGATGGTGATTGGATAGCGAATTCAGAGTTATTTTCTTTCACAGAAAGTTATCCAGACTTTGATATTGAAGCGGTGACCAGCTACGGCGAGAAAGTTGGCGTGAAGTTAATAGGACACCATGAAACATCAGGAGGAATAACCAACTACGAAGCGCAGATGGAAGACGGTTTTGCCCTGTACAACAAGCTGGGGGTTTCTCAAATTAAAACGGGCTATGTTGCCCATGGCCAAAATCTCAAAGTGCGCGACGACAACAACGTACTGCGCTATGAATATACCGACAGCCAGGACGTGGTAAATCATTTCATTAAAAACGTCACAACCGCTGCGAAATATCAGTTGTCTATCAACACTCATGAATCGGTAAAAGATACTGGCCTTCGCCGTACATATCCGAACTGGATATCGCGAGAAAGCGCTCGAGGTCAGGAATACAACTCAGGGTGGGCGGCACCTAATCCGCCTAACCATATTCCCATGTTGGCGTTTACTCGCATGCTCGCTGGTCCGATGGATTTCACACCTGGCATTTTCAACTTTGACTATGTAAGAACTAATGACGGCGGAATCGAGTGGGGCAAAGGAGAGGTTATGCGCCCTCAAACAACGCTTGCCAAGCAACTGGCCCAATATGTAGTGCTGTATAGCCCTATCCAAATGGCTGCAGACTTGCCTCGCAATTATGAGAATAATTTACCGGCGTTTCAGTTTATCAAAGACGTCCCTACAGACTGGTCTCATAGTAAAGCGCTTCAAGGGGAAGTGGGCGAATATATTGTAATGGCGCGTAAAGCGAGCAAGCACAAATCCTATTCTGAAAACGATTGGTATGTTGGTGCAATTACGAATGAAGAAGCCAGAGAGTTATCATTGCCATTAACCTTTCTAGAGGAAGGTCAGCAGTATGAAGCGCGGTTCTATCTGGATGGAGAGAAAGCGCATTGGAAAACAAACCCCTACGCAATGAACATCGAGAAAAAGGTAGTGACGTCTGCTGATGTCTTGTCATTAAAGCTTGCACCATCGGGGGGAGGAGCGATACGCTTTAAATTACTATCGCAATAATAGACAGGGTGTGATGTTGGATAAGATTCAGTATTTTGATAAGGCGTTGTTTGAAACGCTTAAACAGTCGGCTGAGGAAAGTCCTCGCCGACGGGCTAATTTGAACGTACATAAATCTTATACCGACATGGTACAGCGTTTGTTTATTGCAATGATGCCTGACTCCTACGTGCGGCCTCATCGACATGTACAGTCTCATAAGTGGGAGTTCTTCATGGTGGTAGAGGGCGAGTTAGACATTCTATTTTTCAGCGACGATGGCGACGTTGAAAACAGAGTGACGCTAACGGCTCGTGGAGAGACCAGCGGAATTGAGATTCCTCCTAATACCTGGCACGCAACGGTGTGTCACAGCCCGGTAGTTTTCATGGAAGTTAAACAGGGTCCTTACGAAGTCACCGATGATAAAGGCTTTGCAAGCTGGTCTCCTGAAGAAGGAAACGACCAGGTCCCCAATTTTCTAGCATCACTGAAGAAAGCGGCGGTGGGTGATAGCGTAGCCTTTTAAAGGCACTTCTTGTCTAATCACGCACTCATAGCATGCTTTAGGCACTTTCCTTTTTGGAAAGTCATTGCTATTGCTTATCTACATGGTATGGTTAAGGATAAGTGACATAAGGCCGCTGCTGAATTTTTGAAAAGCACCGAAGCCTCAACATTTAGCTTAGTCGCGGCACAGGGTCGTTTGTACAAGCACATTGTGAAAAGAGAATTATCATGCAAAACGTTTCAACTGGTTATTTTTATAATTTTAATTACTGATTGCACCTGACCGTCGGTGTTCAGGGGCAAGTATTGGCTTCTGGGCACTGCAGGTAGAACGTTTTGCAAAAGCCCAGAAGGTATCACCATCTGGGCTTTTTTAATGCCCGTAATTCTCGGTAAAAGACAATGAAAGAAATCACATTAGGTGACATCAGAAAGCAGCACAGAGTTAAACAGGAAGTCGTGGCAATGGCGTTATCGGTCACAGCTTCTGGTGTAAGTAAGTTGGAATCAAAACGTATTCAGGACGTTTCACTTCAACGTGCGGCTGCATATTTAGCTGCGGTTGGCGGGAACATGAAAATTGAAGTAACTATGCCTGATGGCGCTACTTTACAAGTAGGGTAGTAGGGCGTGTTAATTTGTTGCTGCATAAATGCACAGCAAGGAACGACAAATCCTAGTTTTAATACCAGTCCTCATAGATAATTACCCACTCAGCGAGACTTAAAATGTTCGTAATCGCGGCGTGTTACCGCAGGTAAAAATATGGCTAATCCAACCACTGCTGGGTTGGACTTGCCATGTTATTGATTACTTTTTATTACAAGTTCGCACTACGTATCCTAGTGATAGTATGCCGCGCTATTTTCTCTAAAGCGGCGTGACGTAGCAAACGTGTGTAGCCATTCGTTAAAGGAAATACCCCGCGCACTCTGCTCATTATAAAATGGGCTAGGTGAGGATACTGGGAAGGCATTATCTTCACAAAAATCGTTTAGCACCATGTGGCAGGTGCCTTCACCAAGGTAAAATTGATAATTCCATGTGAAAGCTGACAGCGCATGAAGTGACGTATTAGCCTGAAGTTGCCAGCCAAGTATGTAGCCTAAATCAGATTCTGTTACACCCCATGTCGTTGGGTCTAAATTATCTCTAGAGACCTGATCAGAGATTTTAGAAAACTGAATTTGAACAATGTCGGTTCCTGTTGAATATTGCGCAAAACGGTTCCAAGGGTACTGATAAGCTAATCGCAGCATCACCTGCTTATTGAGCGTTAGATGGTTAAAATTGCCAATCAGTGATTGGAAATTACGTGGTAGTGTATCTTCTATCCCCCATGGTCCTTGATAGTTTAGGACTGTTTGCGTAAAGCCTCGGGATATAACACCAAGCGACGCATCAGCGAAGAGGGCAACCTTTGTGCGACCAAACAGCGATTGGAAGTAGGGGAAGTTGAACGTTGCACCATAACCGCCCGCACTGCTTCCACTGAGTAGCACTTTGTTGGGTGATAAATCATCGTTGTTCAGTTTTTCTTTAATCCACTGCATAACAACTAGCGCGTTGTCGTGACCACGGTGCTTTAAAGTAACTTCGGCACCAGGTAGACCTGTAACGATACCAAGCTCGTCAACGTACTGCGTGTCTTTTGAGCCTAAGTGTAGGTCGCCAGTACAGTAGGGAATGAAAACTTTTGACCAAGTTTGAAAAGGGTTCTCTTGTGTATCTTCAAATATTCCGCCTGAAATAAATGGTGTATTTTCGATTACGGCTGATGGGTTATAAGCGGCTCGCGACATCGGGTTGTCGTCAAACTCAAGCTGCATTGACGCTAAGCAAGTGGCACTGTCCCAGCATGCGCCGCCACCATTGAAGTAGATAAGTAGGTTATCACTTTCTCCTTGTTCGAAATAAAACGAGAATGGGTTGGGGGCTAACCCCTCTGGTCCCGGTAAAGCGGGAAGAGAACATGATGGGTACACGGTTTTTTCACCGCCGCCAGGTACTGATACCACCACCTCATTTTCAGGAGTGATTTGCTCCCATTGTGCAAAGGCATTATGGGCACAGAAACTCAGTGCCATTACAGCAAAATAGCGAAAACGTTTAGCGTAAGAATGCATAAACAATTCCTTTTGACATAGATAAACATGGTTTGAATAGTAAGTTTGATTCGGCTGTTTTGAGAAAATTGAACTTCCTGAAACTTTCTCAATCGATCTCATTAGCGCGTAACTACGACAATTCATAGCGAGCGCTATACATTCATGATCGTGAATTGCGCCACGAACTGTGGCTATAGCCTACGCAATAGGTTATAGCATTTATCCACTCTGTCTAGCGTTGATGTGGCGTTTTAAAGCATTGAATAAACATATTTTTACGACTAATCGCTTTAACTAAAATACTTCTGGGTTAAAATATAGCTAAATCGATTACAAGGAGTCTTACATGGCCGTTCACGAAATTACCCACCCGCTTATTGCGCACAAACTAGGGCTTATGCGATACGCTAAAATTAGCAGCAAAGACTTTCGCGAGCTTGCCTCTGAAGTAGGGAACCTTCTGACTTATGAAGCAACGCGAACACTGCCTACGGAAAGAGCGACGATTAAAAGTTGGTCGGGAGATGAGGTAGAAGTAAGACAAATTAAAGGTAAGAAAATAACTGTTGTCCCTATTCTTCGTGCTGGCTTAGGTATGCTTGAAGGCGTACTGGAACTTATTCCAAATGCGAAGATTAGTGTAGTCGGTCTGTACCGTGATGAAGATACACTGCAGCCAGTTGCCTATTTTGACAAGGTAGTAAAAAACATTGATGAACGTACCGCACTGATTGTTGACCCCATGCTGGCAACAGGCGGAACGTTGATTGCAACAATCGATCTTCTGAAAAAGAAAGGCTGTCGAAGAATAATGGGACTATTCCTTGTTGCTGCGCCTGAAGGCATTAAAGCCGTTGTTGAAGCACACCCTGATGTTGATATCTTTACCGCCGCAATCGATGATAGATTGAATGAGAAAGGCTATATCCTACCGGGATTAGGAGATGCTGGAGACAAAATCTTTGGCACGCGCTAAGAGCGAAAATCTCTAAAAATTAAGCCATTGAGCAATTTGTTACACAACTCATCGAATTAGCGCTAAATTTCACGCGTTAAACGTTTAAGTTAATGATATAGTCAGAGGGTAGTCAGAGCGCACGCTTGCTACCCTTTTTTGTTTTTAAATCTGGGTAGTTAGTTTCGTGAAAAGAGCTAAAAATAATGAATAAAACAAAACTTACCCTAAAAGATGTTGCTGAACAGTTGGGCGTTTCAACGGCAACCATTTCAAATGCATTTAACCGCCCGGACCAATTATCAAAAGCGAAGCGCGAAGAGATTTTAGCGCAGTGCAAAAAGATTGGTTACAACGGCCCCAATAAAGCAGCACAGATCCTCAGAAAGGGCACATCAAATATTGTGGCTTTAGTATTAGCCGACAGCATTTCATATATGGTGAGTGACCCCGTCGCGAGTACTTTTATTAAAGGTGTTTCTTCTGCGCTTCAAGAAAATGGCAAGCATTTGTTACTGTACGCGGGCGACTCTGACAGCATTCTTGATGTTGTAGATTTTGTTGATGGTTTTATTTGTTACGGACAACCGCGCAACAGCAACTTGGTAGCGGAGTTGGCAGTGTCGCCAAAACCTGTGGTCACCGTTGACTTTGATATCGAAGACAAGCCATCTATTAATATTGATAACGAAGAGGCGGCCTATCGCGTTGCGTCTCATACGTTAAATGAAGGTGACAATGTGGCAATCTTTGGGCTTCGCCTGATTGACTCGCCTTCTACATGTCGTATTTACGATAGTCCGTTGATTGACGTAGACAGCTCAATTGCTCACCGTCGACTTGATGGTTATTTAAGGGCCGCTGAAGAAAAGAACATCACGGTAAGCAATGAGCGTATTTGGCACCTTCCAGAAAGTGACAGACACTTTGCAAGACAGGCAGCCAAAGAAGTACTGACCAGCTCTCCAAGACCTAATGTGGTTTTGTGTATGAGTGACATTATAGCCCTTGAGCTACTTCACTTAGCCTTGGATATGAATATTAAGGTACCGGAAGAGCTGAAAATTACAGGGTTTGATGGTATTGGGGAAGCCGAGCGTGCGCGCCCGCGTCTTACTACAGTTTGCCAATCCAGCAGTGGCAAAGGCGTAGAAGCAACAAAAGCACTGCTTAATCAAGTAACAGCAAAGAGTACGCTGCCTTTTGAATTGCAAGTCGGCGAGACGGTATAGGCTGAGCCAAGAGGTTCAGCCCGCGTTAAATAAGGTAGATTGCTTATCAAAGTTTAACGAGCAGCGATTAAAAAATGCGGCAAGCTTCTTTTCTTCAAAAAGATCGCCGCTTTCCTTCAAAGAAGCGGGCTGATTGAGTGCCGGTGGCGGGAATACACCATAGCCAGACAACAAACAGTGCCATGACGTAGTGCTGAAATGTCGACCAATACCTTGGCGCTTTATTTCCTCAACAATATCCCCTTTTCTGTACCACACATCAAGCAAACTTAGCAGTGATTCGGACAGCTTCATGTTAGCTCTGTTGTCTCTCCAATAGTCACTGTCGTTGCGCCCGTTTAGCTTGTAATGACACACGATATAATCTCGGACGCGTTCAAAGCGCTCTGAAACTTCCCGATTAAACGCCTGTCTCTGTTGTGCACTTGTTTCGTTGAAAGAATAGTTGTCCGCGAAAAGCTCGATGCTCGTTTGAACTAGGTGTAGTGCCGTTGCTTCTAAAGGTTCAATAAACCCTTGCGACAAGCCTAGTGCAAGACAATTCTTCTCCCAATGCCTTTCACATTGACCTACACGCATAGACAAGTGCTTTGCTTCAACATCGGTATTTTCCATCCCCAATGCGCGTCGCAATTCACATTCTGCAGCGTCTTTCTCTTGGTACTGCTGACTATACACATATCCGTTTCCCGTGCGGTTGCGAAGCGGTATCTGCCAGCGCCAACCGTTCGACATGGCAACCGACTCGGTTTCAACCGGTAAATTAGCGCATGCTGGTGTAGGCAACACAACGGCCGAGTCATTGAATAGGTTGTCACTAAAGTCCCTAAACGGTACGCCTAGCGTCTTTTGTAAAAGGAGTCCTGAAAAACCCGTGCAATCTATGAACAGATCTCCATCAAGTTTTTGTCCGTCTTGACAAACGAGATGTGAAATGTCGCCAGATGGTGAGGTATGCACCGATTCAATATTACCAACAACGTGATATACGCCTTTTGATTTAGCGCGCTCGCGTAAGAATCGTCCAAGTTTTAGAGAGTCAAAGTGGTAGCCGTATTCTATATCGAATGGAAAATTATGTGAGGGAAGAGGGGCAAGGTTTTTCTTTGCCAAATACCCCGCCATAAGAAACTTATCAGGTCGAGTTTCAACATCGAGACCCAGCCTTCTGGTTAAGGCATTAACGTGAAATGCTCGTTCACTAAAAACATCTAGCTGGCTAATAAAGGGGTGAGAGTAGCTGTGTGAATTATTGCCATTCCAGCCCGTGAACTTGATATTAACTTTATACGTTGCTTGGCACTCTTCCATCCAATCATACTCAGGAATATCAAGAGTTTGGAAGAAACGCTTGAGAGTAGGTGTCGAGCCTTCGCCTACGCCTATTGTGCCAATGTCTTCTGATTCTATGAGTGTGATGGTCACAGCTTGATTAGCCCAGCGGTGAGCTAAAAGGTTGGCAGCCATCCAACCTGCTGTGCCGCCTCCAGCAATAACAATTCGGTGTGGTGTTGTCATTAAAGGCTCTGCAATAAAAGAAGGGTGAAATTAAACAGTATCAGAGTTGCGCATTACTGCCACACTTTACATGGCAGTAATGCAAGGTACGTATCCACTATCTAAAGATGCGTGCCATTATTTTCGTACGTTCAAAAGAGATGGTCCCTTTTAATAGAACGAATAGTTGAGGTTTAGCATATAAGAAGGACCAAACTCACGGCGGAGCGTAACAATGCCCGCATCATCAATGGTTTCTTCTTTCTCATCAGTCAGGTTGACGCCTTGTAACGATACTCTTAGCCCTTCCAAGTACTCAATTCCGCTATCTGCGAAATCGTAGCTAATTTGAGCATCGACTTGGGTAACGGCGTTACGAGTTGCTGGCTCAATTTTGTTTGAACCTCCACGCTGATATGTAAGGAACTCAGAACGATCGGTTGCCGCAACCCTAACCTCAAAGCCGTTCATCTCATAGTACGCTGTAATGCTGTACGTATTGTCTGATTGGCCTGGAATGGCTGTGCCATCTTCAAGCTCCGCATCTAGGATTGTTGCAGAAGCGGCAATACCAAATCCATCCAGAGAGTCAGTGAGCATTCTTAAAGGAACATTGGCCGTTAGCTCAACCCCTTTCATTTCACCTTTTAGGCCATCTTCGAAGAATGAATAGAAGCCTTGGTCTGGCGGAGTTACTAAATCGCCCACTTCGTAAGGCGTGTCTTGCGGGCCGTAGTTACCCGCAACGTCCACGATCCTGTCATGGAATCCAGGGATGAAGTAGTTAGCACCGTCATTGGTCACGTCATTCGTGAAATCAATAAGCTGGTTGCCGTCGCGGGTCCAATTAACCAAATCTTTATAGAAAAGCGCAATTGAGACATAACCTTCTTCATCGAAGTAGTTTTCAAATGAAATGTCAAAGTTATTGGCTTCTAACGGACGAAGGGTGGGGTTACCCGTAAATTTAGACCAAGGCGACCCGAACTCTCTCACCGCCGCCTCAGAATTCTCTGTAGCAATCAGCTCAATATTTTGATCAAACTTAACAAAGCCCGATGCTTTCATTTGGTCGATACGCGCTCGACTAATGGTTTTCGATGCCGCCAAGCGCAGGTAGCGATTCTCATTAAGTTCGACACTTACGTTCAGGCTAGGTAGGAAGTGAGAGTAATCATCGCCATCGGTAATAATACAGTCCGCATCAACCACTTGATTGCCATCGTCGTCACACACGGCAAAGTTCGGGCCTACAATACCAATGAAACCCGTTGAGCTTTGGTCCGTTTGTACATATTGTGCACCCACGTTACCTTTTACATTGAAACCTTGAACTTCAGTCTCAAAGTCTAGCTGGGCGTATAATGTAGTTACTTCTTCATCAATGGTGTAGGTATCACCTAAACGATCAGGCTCTAGAAGCCCTGCATCATTAAGCGTATATTCACCATCGTTATAAGGGGCAAAGCCGTCGTAGGCTACAACGTAACCCATGCCAGCCCAGGTTAAGTCAGCTAACCCGTTATACAGATACTGCTCAGGGATTGCCTCAGAAAATGGATATGACGACGCAGTTGCAAAGAAACCTTTATTGTCTTTTGCTTTGTATCGGTCGCTATAGTTTACGCCGGCCGTAAAAGTGTTGAAGATTCCCCAATCTACATAACCAACTGCCTCAAAACGTATTGTGGTCAGCTCTTCTTCAAAATCAGCAAAGTTCAGGAAGCCATCTTGAGCGTTGAAGTAGCTGTAGGGTTGACCATTTGCTTGTAAAACATCGGTAGTAAACTGGTCGGCAATGTTAGCCATACCGCCCCCCCAAACTTGAGGGCCCGCTAGTTGTAACATGGTGGGATCAGAGAATGCATCAAGGCCGCTACTGCCGCTAAAGTAAATACCATCAGTGCTCATTTCGAATTGACGTGAACCTAATTGCCCTTCGCCGAGCGCACCAGAACGCGCTAAACCAGCGTATGATTCACCACGCAAGTCACGTTTGTTCGACTCACTGTCTGCCACGTCTAAAGTAAGAGACCACTCATCGGTTATGTCGTATTTGATATTTAAACCGAAGGTTTGAAGCTCGCCATCTTTTTGCGCGGGATCTGTACGCAATACTGGATTCGCGTTAACTTGCGTGCCCGAGTTGTTAATGCCTGTACCGCTAACATTTGCCGCAGCGAAGGGTTCGATGAAACCGCGAATAACACCTGAGTCGGAATAATCAATATCTAGCGCATCAAAAACAATGTCTAGTCTATCGGTGGGACGCCATTGAAGAATGGCTGAAATCGTGTCGCGTTCTAGCACGCGGCTAATGGCCTGAGTGTCTAAACCAAACGGAAGCACCTGACCATCGTCATTCTCACCATATCCCCAAACACCGTATTTTCTCTCGTTTCTGGGGGACTCCGTTGATGCAATGGCAAGTGCGAGACCTACCGTGTCATCGGCAAACTTTTCTACAAAGGAAAGGGCAAAACGGTTGCCGCTATTGTCGAACTCTGGATTATCTGAATCGTTGCCACCAAGTTCATAGACCCCAGTGACGGTAAGGGTTTCCTGGGCTGCTAGAGGGCGTACTGTTTGCAAGTCTACTGTACCGCCAATACCTTGGACAATAAGCGACGCGTCAGAGGTTTTGTAAATAGTGGCGCCTGTCATGATTTCAGCAGGGTATAAGTCGTACTCTACGCCACGGTTGTCACCAATACCGATAAGTTCGCGGCCGTTCAGTGAGGTGCCGGTAAAGTCTTCTTTGAAGCCACGTACCGAAATACCCGACGTTCGTCCGCCTACGCGCTCACCTGATAGGCCCGGCAAGCGGGCAAGTGATTCTGCGATTGAAGAGTCTGGAAGCTTACCGATGTCTTCTGCGGAAATGGCCTCAACAATGGAATCGTTGTCCATTTTCACCGCTTGGGCGCGCATTAAAGAGCCTCGAATACCCGAAACTTGAATAATTTCTACTTGTTCGTCGTCTGGTGTGTCTTGTGCTACTACTGAACCGCTGTTAAGGGCGGCGGTAATTGAAATAGCGATTAACGCAGGTTTAAACGTACTGGTGTGCTTCATGAGTCATACCTTGCTGAGTGTGTTAAACAAAGGTTTATTATTTACAACGTTTTAACAATAGTAGTTGTTTTACTCATACGCAAGTGTTTTCTTAATTGTTTAAGAAAAGTGTTTTCAAATACAGGTCATAAACGGCTATTCGTGGCTAGCAAGAATGCTTAATGCTTTTTCTTGCTACTTCTAGATAGTACCGAGAAAGTTTGGATAACGCCGATTGAAATCTGGCAAAGAGCAGAAGGGGGAGTGGCAAATTTTTTAGAGAATGAGAAGCGGACAATAAATGCTATAGCCCGCAACAGATATGAGGTTCAGTGACTGCTTATTTTAGTTAGGTTACTTGACGTTGGGATTTAGTCCCAAACCAGTTCTTTAAAGTGCTTGCGACACATTGATTCATAGGTGTCGTTGCCGCCAATTTGTACTTGATCACCATTTTTTACTGCATTGCCATTTTCGTCTAAACGCACCACGAAACTTGCTTTTTTACCGCAATGGCAAACGGTTTTTAGTTCAGACAGTTTATCTGCCCAAGCCAGCAAATAATGACTGCCTTCAAAGGTTTCACCTAAAAAGTCGGTACGCAGGCCGTAGGCTAGTACCGGCACATCAAGTTCATCAACTACGTCCACTAGCTGCTTTACTTGTGCCTTTGTTAAGAACTGTGCTTCGTCAATAAAAATGCAGTCGGGCTTTAACGCTTCGCAGTCTTTGCTTATTGAGGCAAACAAATCATCGCCTTTTGCGTATAGCTTGGCATCTGCTTGTAAGCCGATACGAGAAGTGACTTTCCCAACGCCGTACCGATCATCAAGCGCTGCGGTATAAATCACGGAATGCATACCGCGTTCACGGTAGTTATAAGCTGATTGGAGGAGTGATGTAGACTTCCCTGCGTTCATTGCAGAGTAATAAAAATAAAGTTGAGCCATGGTTATTAGTAGTTTTCGTTATACCAAGAAATAAGGTCGTTGGCGTTCATTGGTCTAGCGAAGTAAAAGCCTTGCAAATAGTCGGTTCCAAGCTGGGACAAGTGTTGCCTTTGCTGCTCAGTTTCGATGCCCTCTGCAATGGTTTTACAGCCAAACTCTTTAGCCATTAAAAGTGTTGCTCTTATTATGGTATCACTCTCTTCAGAGCTATTCTGTATAAAAGAGCGGTCAATTTTAATAAAATTGAATGGCATAGATTGAAGACGGTTTAAAGATGAATAACCTGTACCAAAGTCATCAATTGATATTTTGACATCACGGGCTACGAGTTCGCTCACTCGTTTAGTCACTAGATCTTTATCAATAGCGAATACGCTTTCAGTTATTTCTAGATAGAGGCGTTCTGGTGAAATTTTAGTTGTGCTGAGGGCATTGTCTAAAACTTTAAAGAAGCTGTCATCGAGCAGCTGCGCGACTGATACATTTATCGACATTGCGAGGCCGGGTTTGAACTGCCAATGTGAAAGGTCGATAAGCGCTCTATTTAATACCCACGCACCTATTTCTGGCATTAGCCCACTGCGCTCTGCTAGGGGGATAAATACCGCAGGAGAAATGTTTTCTCCGTCGCAGTTCCACCGTAACAGCGCTTCTACTGACGACAAGGAGTTTGTCGTGACGTCAATGATAGGTTGATAAAAAACAGTAAATTCACTATTTTCAATGGCTGAACGCAATCGTTCACAAAGACGTTGCTCTCGTTTAATTTCGTTGTGCAGTGTTTCATTGAACACACCGATAGAGCCCCTTTGTTTGCGCTTTTGATCGTACATAGTCAGGTCGGCCTGTTGAATTAAATCAACAGCACTGTCGCCATGCACGGGGAACATGGCGATACCTATTGTGGCGTCTAGAGTTATTTGGTTGTCGTTTGCAATAATGGGAATAGTGACGCCACTGCGCATAGCGTGTGCTACGGCCTTTGCGGTATCAACATTAGCATAAGGAATTACGGCGACGAATTCGTCTCCTCCCCATCTTCCCAGGTGATTTTCTTCCGTATAGTTACGAAGTCTGTTGGCAATTTCGGCAAGGACAATATCGCCGACTTTATGTCCTAAACTGTCGTTAACTTGCTTGAATCCGTCTAAGTCGATAAATAGAAGGGCGAGCGAGTTATCTAGGGCACGTGTGGTGTCTATCAAATTGTTGAGATGCTTGAGAAAGCCGTTGCGATTAAGCAAATTTGTCAGTGGATCTCTGTTAGACAACCGATATAAATCCGCCGTTCTTCTTTCCACTTCCGCTTCAAGGTTGGCGTTAGATGCATCGAGCTTTTCGTTTGAAGCTATGAGTAGTTTGTTTACTTTAACTGTTTCACTACGCTCAATACGCATCTGTTCCATCAAACTATTATTCTTAGCTTTAAGGTGTAACGTACTGATGAAAAAGCGATGGTAGCGAAAAGCACTGGCGAAAATACCAAACCAGAAAACCAAGCCAAGCACACCTAAAATAAAAAATTTCCCGCTAGCATCAATTAACGCACATAACGACATAGGTACAAGAAGAGCAGTAGAGTAGAACCCGACGAGTTTTATGTTCGGAGACAGGACGGTAACAGCTCCGCCGGACATCGCGGCGAGTACAACCATAGTCGCTGCTAGTTCGACAGTTGCCATGGATGAATAGAAAAGCACTGAATAAAGCGCCCAAATACAACCCGTAACATAAAGCCCGGTCGAAAACCGAATCAAAGCAGGGCGCGGGTTATAAGCTTTTCCTGCCAAATTAGTGCGCCAATACAATGCATCAACTAGCCTCAGAAGTGAGACGCACACCATTACTCCCCAAATCTGTAGTTTATTTGCAAATGTTGAAGGGGAGTCGCTTTCAAAGAAAAATACCAAGCCAGAAAAGGCAAATATCGTCATCAAGAAGCCGACAAAGCTATTGCCAATTAGCATGTCGGTGGTGTCTCGTTCTATTTCAGTTTGTGATATCGATTCTTGATACGTGTTCAACCGGATAAAGCCTTAATTACATTGTGATTCAAATTTAATGCGTTACTTCAAAAGCAAATTTAGTCGTACAGAATAGAGCGAAGCGTACAAACTTAAGTGCACTAAATGATTGTAGTATAGGCTAAATATAATACATATGACGGAGGCATTTTAAAATTCGACTAAAGCAACTCGCTTTTTGTCTATCTATGTTTTTTCACAGTTCGCTCTAAACACCTGAAAGTGTAGTGTTCTTAATCGATATTGCTTTTTATTTCTTATCTGCGATGTGAATCGCTCAAAATAGCTAAAACTTTAGTATATAAAAGTTAAATAAGGCGCTGCGCAAGAGTAAAAACTCTTCACAGGATGTTTACAATGTTGTTCCTTTGTTATAAATTCTTAATCGATTAAGTTTGAATTGTGTTGCCGCCTCCCTACGTTAAAGGGGCAGAGGCTACCTTGGATTTAACAAATTCAACACATTGCCGGAGAAAAAATGAACAAAAATCATACACTCAACGCTTTGACCCTAGCGATTTGCGCCGCTTTTTCGGGCTCGGTTATCGCGCAGGAATCATCAACAGCTGATGCTGACGCAAAGTCGAAAGAAAAATTCGAACAGATTGTGGTTACCGCTGCACCGAGTGGTGCAACGATGCAAGAAGCTAGTGTTTCTGTAAGTGCATTCGACGAAGACGATATTCTTAAACTAGCTCCTCGTTCTACCGCTGAGGTATTTCGCGCGTTACCCGGTATTCGTGCCGAGTCTTCAGGCGGAGGCGGTAACGCAAATATTACTATTCGCGGTATTCCACTTGCGACGGGTGGTTCTAAATTCTTGCAAATCCATGAAGACGGTTTACCTGTTTTAGAATATGGTGATATTAACTTTGGCAATGCCGATAACTTTTTACGCTACGACTGGTCAGTAGCGAATGTGGAAGCAGTGCGCGGTGGTTCAGCGTCAACATTCGCCAGTAACTCGCCAGGCGGTGTTATTAACTTGATCAGTAACACGGGCGAAGTAGGTGGCGGTGCCGTTGGAACGTCATTTGGCGTTGATTACGAAGAATTTCGTTTAGACTTTCGCTATGGCGGTGAAATTAGCGACGACCTTTACTACCACATTGCTGGCTTTGCCCGTGGTGGAGAGGGCCCGCGAGAAACGGGATACAATGGCGACCAAGGCGGTCAGGTTAAGTTCAATATCACTAAGATGCTAGATAACGGTCACATCCGTTTCTTCTATAAAAACCTTGATGACAAAGTATCAACATACCTTCCTTCTCCGGTATTGGTGAAAGGCGATGGTGAATATGGCCCGGTACCTGGTTACGACGCCAGCTCACAGGCATTAAACTCAGCTTACAACACAAACATTTCTACTTTTGACAGCTATGGTAACCCAGAGAATCGCGACGTCCGCGATGGTATCGAATCAAAAGTAAACTCATTTGGCGTTGAAGTTGACCTCGAAGTGGCTGAAAACTTGTTCTTATTAAACAAGTTCCGTATTTCAGATATCTCAGGTGGTTTTATTGCTCCATTTACTGATGGATTTCCAGCGGGCCCTGGCGATGTATCGAATTTCGCTTCTGCACTTTGTGCCGGCGCTACTGACGGTGACGGAAATGCGCTGAATTGCGACAGCACAAGTGTTGTGCTCGCGAACGGACCTGGCGCTGGTGAAGTGTACACAGGACAAGCATTTACAAACCTTCAGTTCGACACAAGAATCAACGATCTGGGTAACATGATCAACGATTTCAGCTTGCGTAAAGAATTTGATAACGGTATCGACCTCACAGTAGGTTATTACTACTCAAACCAGGACATCGCCACAAGCTGGTCAAGCTGGCAGACATTTATACAAACTCTAGACGGTGACAATTCACAGCTTCTAACAATTACAGATGGCGATGGCGTGGAACTTGTTTCAAACGGTTTATTGTCACCAAGCTTCCTTTCGTGGGAGTGGGACTTAAACTATGTAACAAAAGCGCCGTACATGAACGTTGGTTTTGAATTGTCAGATAACATTCTTATTGATGCATCGGTACGTCATGACACGACCGAAGCTTCAGGTGAACTCATCAGCTCGTGCTGCGGCGGAAATGCTGACTTCGACATAAACGGTAACGGAACTATTGAGCAAATTGAAGATGCTTCAGCAATCAACAGCGGCTTCATTAGCGGTGGTGTCATCAACTTAAATCGCGCCAGTGCGTCTTCTCAAATTGTTGATTACAGCGCGAATAATACGTCTTATTCAATCGGTGGTTCGTACCTTCTAAGCGCCAGTCAGACATTCTTTGCTCGTTACTCAAAAGGTGGCCGTGCTATCGCCGATCGTTTACTACAGATTGGCGGTACATTGAATACAGACGGCAGCTTAACAAGCACAACATCGGGTTACGATACAACGAAACAATTCGAGGTAGGTTACAAATACGGTACGAAAGACCTCATGGTTAACGCAACCTTGTTTGATACTGTTACTGAAGATACGCAAGCAGAGGTAACCAGTGGTTTAACCTTTATGCGCGAATATGAAGCAACAGGTTTAGAGCTTGAAGGCCGCTGGACAGCAACTGATAATTTCGTGCTATCCGGTAACTTAACGTGGACAGACGCTGAAATCAGTAAAGACGTAAACAACCCTGCACTTGAAGGAAATACTCCACGCCGCCAAGCAGATTGGATTTGGACTATTACCCCTGAGTACGTTACTGATACATGGTCTGTTGGTGCCTCACTACAAGGCTCGACAGAGTACTATGTTCAGGACAATAACGACCTGAAACAAGAGGGTTATAACCTTGTAAACTTGTTTGCCACTTATTGGGTGAACGACCAATTTTCTGTGTCGCTTAATGTGAATAACGCCACTGATGAATTTATCATCACTGAGTCAGAAGAAGGTTCAGCAGAAGTTGGTAGCTACATCAGAGCACGTCCATTGAACGGCCGTACTACAGTGCTGTCGCTTAAATATATGTTCGACTAACGAGCAAGTATCTAGTGCAAAGGTACTAGTTATTGTTCAATTAACGCCCGCACTCAATGCGGGCGTTTTTTATTTATTCATTCTCTGCGGTTTTGAGTAATTGATGCTGCTTGGCGATTGCTGCAGAAAGTTGGTCAATCAAATGGCTATGTTTCTTATGAATAACGTGTACCAATTCGTGTTCCACTAGAGGTATATACTCAATTCCAGATTGTTCGAAAATGGCTTCTTCAGAATAGTCACTCGGTAAAATAGCGTAGTCAAATCGCCCGTTGAGCAGTAAATTTATGACGTGGTGAAAGTCATCAAATTCAAAGATGTTGGCATTTAACTCGCCAGGTTTGACGTGCATATTGAAGAAAAATTGGGTAGTGACGGCTATTGCCTTATCAGGTTGTTGAATTATGCTTTTATTGCACTCAGCTCCCCGTATACAATAGAAATGATGCGCCATGAGACAGTGCTGGAGGAACAATTACAATGTTATTGTCAGGCTGAGACACTACGTCATAGCGAATAATATCTGCATCTGTCATTCCTTCATCTAAAAGCCGTAAGCCTCTTTCCCCACCCACTTTTTCGAATGTAACCTCAATGCCGATATCTTGGTACGCACGTGCTATTAGGGGTTTATAGAAGCTACTTACTCGAGGATGAGTTAGTTCTCCAATGACGAAGTTAGTATCATCGTGCTGGGCACTGGCGTTTGAATTGAATAGCAGCGACGAGAAAAAGAGAATAAAAAATATTGAAACGGTTTGAATGCCAATAAAGCGCATCGTTTTCACTTTACAAATCCTTGTTTAAGAAAACCACGATAAGCTAAAGGTAGAGTACGAACGAAACAATAGAAAGATAATTTAACGGGCAAATAAAAAGCCCCATCTCAAGGATGGGGCTTTGTTAATCAAGTTACTGCAATTATGACAGTTTACGCAGCGTTTTGACCGCCATCAATCGCTTTAAGCGTTTGAGACGCTGGAACAAGTTCCATATCGAACGTGTATTCGTCTACACGAACTGCTAGCTTGCGTTTTTCGTTATAGTCGTGAAGCTTAGCGGCTTCATCAGCAGTTACCACGCCTTTTTCTTGAAGCTTGTTAAGTGCATGTTCAAAAGAAATGAACGGCACTACAGGCTCTTTGCGAAGTGCTTTTTGCACTTTACCAAGAAGGTGAGCTACCGCGTGCTTCGCTTTGAACGCTTGCTCGTTGATGTCGTTGCCATCTCCAGGCGTAACGCGAACAAGGTGAGTAAGCTGCTCTTTCACGCTGTTATCTTGCATAGATGCAATAGAAAGCTCACGCACTAGGTCATCGCTAATACCCGCAACACTGTTGGTGTAGGTGTTCGTAAGAAGACGCATTAGACCACGTGTCGCCGTGTTCGGGAAATTGTTGATAAAGTTAACAATTGCCTGATCCGCTTGTTGTAACGACCACTGCATCGCGTATTCGAAATACGGTAGCGCAAGCTTTCTGTCTTCAATGCGCTGCTCGTAGAAACGAATTGCTGCCATTGCACCGTATAGGTAGCTCATTACGTCACCTAGACGTGCTGATAAAAGCTCAGCTTTCTTAAGGTCACCGCCTAGTACCGCAAGTGACAAGTCAGCAAGTGGTGCTAGTTTTGCAGAGATGCTGTTAACACGCTTCTCGTACTTGCGAACTTCTGGTAGTGCAGACTCGCTCTCGCGTAGGAAGGGAAGGTATCCTTTACCAAGGCTGCGGAATGCATTTTTAACGCTGAAGCCAACAGTCTTCCGAAGTACCTTGTTGAACTCTGCATCCGCTGAACTTTCGTTGCTGTGGATTAGGTCAACCATGTCTTTAAGGTAAGGGTGGCAACGCATTGCACCTTGACCGAAGATCATTAGATTTCGTGTAAGAATGTTTGCACCTTCTACTGTAATCGCGATAGGAAGCGCAGCATAGCCGCCCGCTAACGTATTCTGAGGACCGCGTTGAATCGCTTTACCTGCCTGGATGTCCATAGCAGAGTTCATCACATCACGACCTAGTTCAGTCATATGATATTTAGCAATAGCGGTAACTACTGATGGTTTAACACCTAGGCCTAGACCTTCAGTTGTTAACACACGCATCGCTTCAAGTAAGAACGTCTTACCCGCGATGTCTGCCATTTTCTCTTGAATACCTTCAAAGCGACCAATTGGGAGACCAAACTGCTCACGTACGAATGAATACTCAACCGTGCCTTTAAATGCAGATTGTGCAGTCGCTACGCCCATTGCTGGAAGTGAAATACCACGACCTGCACCTAGACAGCTAACTAGCATCTGCCAACCACGACCAATGTTCTTTTGACCACCAATGATGAAGTCCATAGGAATGAACACATCTTGACCACGAGTAGTACCGTTGTAGAAGCGTACACCCATTGGGTCGTGACGGTTACCAAGTTCAACACCTGGGTGAGACTTAGGTAGAAGGGCACAGGTAATGCCAAGCTCTAGTTTGTCGCCAAGTAGTTGGTCTGGATCGAATACTTTAAACGCAAGACCTAGTACGGTCGCAATTGGTGCAAGTGTAATGTAGCGCTTGTCCCAGCTTACACGTAAACCAAGCACTTCTTCACCGTTGAATTCGCCTTTAGTTACGATAGCCGCGTCAGGAATAGCACCTGCGTCAGAACCTGCTTCAGGGCTGGTAAGCGCGAAGCACGGAATATCGCGACCGTCTGCTAGACGAGGTAGCCAGTAATCTTGCTGCTCGGTCGTACCGTAGTGCATAAGAAGCTCGCCTGGACCTAATGAGTTAGGAACCATTACGGTTACTGCAATTGCACCGCTTTTCGCTGCGATAGTGGCAACGATTGTAGAGTTTGCATACGGGCTGAACTCAAGACCACCAAATTTCTTTGGAATGATCATAGAGAAGAAGCGGTTCTTACCTAGGAAGTCTAAAACGTCCTGAGGAATGTGCTTGCCGTTGCCTAATTCAAAATCATCGATCATGTTCAGCAACTCGGTTACTGGACCGTCCATGAATGCTTGTTCTTCTGCGCTCAGTTTTGCCTGAGGGATATCGCGTAGCGCCTGCATGTCAGGCTTACCCTGATAAATAGAAGATTCAATCCACACGTCGCCTGCATCTAAGGCTTCTTGCTCTGTGGTTGAAATTGGGGGTAATACTTTCTTTAAGCTAGTTCTGATACTCATAATAACTCATCCGCTCATCTGACCAGTTGTTTAGGTTAATACTACACCTAATTTAAAAAAGATCAAATTTTGTAAAAATTATCAGATAATCATGTGGTTATATAAACTATCTGCGTCTTTTTTATACGAAGGTGTGATGCAAGGGATTAACATTGCTGATATTTAATGGTCAAAAAACGCTCTGGTTGTTGTGTCACCTTGATGTAGAACCACTATACCTGCTGTAAAACGCCCCGATTACCAACATCTTATCTCTCGCTGAGTGGGTAATTATCTATGCGGGCTGATATTAAACCCGTTTTTTCGTGCAGCTATCAGTTAACTGTATCCATCTAAACTCGGTTTGTTCGTTTTAATCAGAGGCATTGTCTTTTATAGTGAGCGCTCTTTAACATGGAGAAGTAATTAAAATGCGCCGTCTTTCATCATTTTTCGCTAAGTTCCTTATTGGAAGTGCAGCTTTAACAAGCTTGGGTTTTTCTGGACTAGCATCAGCCAACGGATATGCAGTGGCAAATATTGGCTTTGGCAACGTAGATACTGAAATAGATAATGAGTCTGATATTAGCTATTCAGCTGCTTTAGGCTATCAATTTCACCGTCAGTGGTATGTAGAAGGTGGCTATATCTCTTTTATTGATACAGATAACGACGAACAATCAATCTCATCTAAAGGCCCTTATTTGGCGTTACTAGGTAAAGCGAGTAGCCAGAAAGGTGAGCTGTATTATAAATTAGGCGTGGCAAGCGTTGACATCGAGCACGCGTCGATAGATAGCTCTACCTGTGGCCCAGAAGCCGCTGTGTGTGGATACGATGACACAATTATCGCAGGATTAGCTGGGCTAGGCTTCGATTACTACTTAGGCTTACAGTCGATGGTACGCGTGGAATACACCTACTTTGGTGGCAAAGATGATTTTTCTGCGCATATTGTAAATTTAGGTTTTCGCTACAACTTTTAGGTTGTAGTTATTAACTCGCATAGTCGTTTTAAATATAGGCCCTAGATAAATCCAAAAATCGTTTGATTGTGTAAAAATAGATAAATTCTCAACAATGGATTTACAATGAAAAACGAATTAGACAGCAAGTTCTTACTTCAGGTTTTCGACAAGATCCGCCAGCATGGCGCGAAAGAAGATGAACAGTATAAGCTTAATGGGATTACTGCGTTTACAGATCACGATGGCTATACGCTTTACATTGAAGACGTTAATGTGAAGCTGCAGTTCGGCTTTCACAATCAATACCATTTTGACTATGACTCAAAAGAGCAATATGAATCGTTTGAGAAAAAGTTGAAGCAAATCGATAAAGAATATTAGTGACCTGATTTCAGTTTGTATTGCTAACAAGCAATATATTTCTTAAGCAGAGAAAGCAAGTATGGGCTCTCTCTGCTTAAGTGCTTCTATTAATCGCAAGAGCACTGTGGGCTGTCTGTCTCAATTAGCCCCACCAAAAACCTTCTGCTACAATGCCGCCCACTTCGTTTCAAAGGATACAGACATTGGCGGCGGCAATTAAAGCTCCTAAATTTAAACTAGCATTTTTAGGCCCTAAGTTTTGGCCTGTATGGTTAGGTGTTTTCGTTCTTTATACAATTACATGGTTGCCTTTACCCGTGATACGCGCTATCGGTGGCGGTACCGGTAAACTTATCGCATTAATTGTTCCTAAACGGGCAAAAGTCGCAAAGCGTAACTTGACGCTCTGGAACCCTACACTTTCCGCCAGTGAAGTAGAGGCGCTTTACAAAGAAAATGTGCGGCGTACAGGCATGGCACTATTTGAAACTGCTATGGGGTGGTGGTGGCCTAGCTGGCGCGTAAAACGAGCTATTGAGATTGAAGGCACTGAGCATGTTGAAGCGGCCCTTGCAAATGGCAAAGGTGTCTTTGGTATGGCACTTCACAATATGAATCTGGAATTTGCCTGTAGAGGTATTGGCTTCTTCCGTCCAAGCATCGCGTTTTATCGCAAACACAACAACCCTCTCGTTGATTACCTTCAGTATCATGGGCGAAACCGCTCGAACAAATACATGATTGATAAACGCAACGCAAAAGCCTTACTTGCTGCACTTGACGATAAAGAACTTTGTTTGTATTTGCCCGACCAGGATTATGGCCCGAAACAAAGTATCTTTGTGCCATTCGGTGGGGTGAAAGATACCGCGACAACTACAGCAACGCTGATGTTTATTCGACGCAGTCACTCTGAGCCAATGATCATCACGTCGCAATACACCAAACGCGGTTACAAAATTAAAATCTATCCACCGCTTTCTCAGTTAGGGGTTATGGAAGACGCTGAAGCACTAACATTATTGAATCAACATGTAGACGCTGCGGTTAAAGAACAGCCAGAAAGCTATTTGTGGATGCACAAGCGATTTAAAACCAGACCGGAAGGTAACTCTGAATCGCTGTATAAATCACTATAGCTGTGTATGAATAAACACCTAGCGATGAAAATTAGATAAATAGAATAATAGGCTTTCCGTTCGAAGGTAGACTAAAATAGAAGAATTATGCTTAAGTTCATACACATAGCATAAGCTGATTTTCGATTAAAAGTGGCTACACATTGGTAAGGTATGGGACAGACAAGTTATTCAAGTTCATCGTTTTGGGCAAAGCAAATTGGCATAGCAGCAGTGCTTGTGATCATTGCTGGCGTACTCATTTACATGCTTCAAACACAGGACCAAGAGCCTGTTCCTCAAGGGCAAGCGGAAGAAAAGTCTGTATCACGTGGGTTAAGTGAGTTCTATCGAGACTTCCGTATGTCTGCTACTGACCCAGCAGAAGATGAGCAGGGAGATTTTGTACTGGATATTGCGGGCGTTGATCCTAATTTAGACAACAAGCTTGCACAAATGTCTAGCCAAACCCGTCCGGTTGAAAAGAATTGGACCGGCGAACATAAATACCGCACGTTCCAGGAAGGGAACACACTGCGCGAAGCTATTTCGCAATATGCTCAAGCTGAAGGCATGCAGGTGATATGGAACCTGGAGCAAGACTTTGTTATTAAGCACCAGTTTCAATTGGACAACACGGTTGCAGGATCGCTTGCTAAAATTGCCAGTGCCATAGACAGTAGTTTTGAAGGGCAAGTAAAAGCATATTTATGTGCAGAGCAACGCTCGCTGGTGGTGACTGCCCAAGAAACAGAATTTCTCACCACCAACTGTCGTTTGGTTAGAGGTTAAGCTTCATCGCCTAGCCGCTACACGTGCCAAATAGCGCATTCCAGTGAATGGTTACTTGTTCTCGTATGGCATCTAGTTCTTCGCTCTGATCTGCGTACTTGGTATCTGCTAACGTTAAATGGTGGTATTGCTCTCGCAACTTTAAATACGCCTTTTGCAGTTTGTGCGCAGTGGCGACATCAATAATGTTGGTCTTGGCTGCGGCGTCAAAAATGCGAAGATTGTCAGGATATTCTGTCATGGCAGCCTGTGACTTTGCATTAGCGAGTACAAGGTATTGAGCCATGAACTCAATATCGGTAATACCACCTACACACTGCTTTAAGTCTACCTTGTCGTTGTCCTTTGAAAGCAAGTGCTCCCGCATTTTTAAACGCATTTTGCACACATCGTCAGCCAACGTTTTAGCGTTTCTAGAGCGAGTTAGTATAGAATTTCTTACCTGCGTGAAGTCATTCAAAAGGCGTGGGTCTCCGCAAATGGCTCTTGCACGAACCAGCGCTTGATGTTCCCAAGTCCATGCTTCTTCCGTCTGGTATTTTTCGAAACCATCGATATGGCAACATAACAATCCCGCATTGCCAGAAGGGCGTAGACGCAAGTCGGTTTCGTATAATTGTCCAAACAACGTCTTCGTATTGAGAAGATGCATGATGCGCTGCGCCAACTTAATGTAAAACTGTTGCGCTTCAATAGATTTCTTACCGTCTGTACTTATGCCGCGAGGGGCATTGTGCAAAAACACTAAATCTAAGTCTGAGCCGTAACCTAATTCATACCCGCCTAGTTTTCCATAGCCGATCACTGCAAATCCTTTGTCAGTTCCCTCTAGGTGTGCTGGAACGCCATAGCGCTGGTGCATTTGCATCCAGGCAGCATCTACTACGTTCTCCAATATCACTTCAGCTAGCACCGTAAGCTTATCGCTCACGTTGTTTATAGGTAGTGATTCACTGATGTCGCTGGCGGCTATGCGAAGCTGTTGGCAAAGTTTGAACTGCCTCCATCCATCCATAAGCATTTCAACATCGTCTTGTTCAATACGAAGCATGATTTCACGCAGTTCCAGCTGATATTCCTGCTTGCTGGTACGGATATCGGTATTTTGCTGACCGAGGTATAACGGCGTGAGTAATTCGTCTAATAGTAATGGGAAGCGCTTAATTTCTTGAGCAATCCAGTCGCTTCGTTCACATAGCCTTACTAACTGTTTTAATACATCCGGATTTTCAAGTAGTAAGTCAAGGTAAGTGGTTCGGCCTGTAATCGCTTCTATAACACCGAGTAAACGGTCGAGTACCTGAGGGATGTAGTTTGGATGTTGGTTGATGAGCACATACAAGATTTCGGGAAGCAATTTATTTAACGTGTCTTCACCTTTTTGGCCTATGCGATAATTGCGTTGCTTATCCTTAAAGGCGACAAGAATAGAATATATGCCTTTAATATCGCTAGCAGACAGGTATTCGCCAAAGGTTTCAGTAAACTCATCCTCTTGCAATGCAAGACGCCACGCATCTTGGCAGGCAGTGAAAAGCTGGTCTTCTTCTGAGTGCGTATCATGAGACTCTTCTACTAACTCGTTGAAATGGGCATGAATACGCGCCATTACAGTATCTAAATGCACTAAAAATTCACTGTAAGAATCAAAACCCATGACTTCAATAAGCGCAGCTTGTTGCCAAGGTAACTCAGGAAGAGTCTGGGTCTGGCGATCTTGAGCTTGTTGAAGCGTGTGCTCTACTTTTCTTAAGAATAAATAGTCACTTTTTAGCTGTTGCGTCACGTCGCGTTCGACTATATCGAGTTCAGTTAATGCGTCTAACGTGCGAAGTAATGACTTACTTTGTAATGCTGGCTCTCGTCCTCCGTGAATCAGCTGAAAACTTTGGGCAAAAAACTCCACTTCACGAATGCCACCTGCGCCGAGTTTTATATTGTTACTCAGTCTGCGTCTGCGTATTTCTGTGGCGATCAGCTTTTTCATGTTACGAAGGGCATCTAATGTGGTGAAGTCTAAGTAACGACGGAAGGTAAACGGGTGCAAAATGCTCTTTAACCATTTCACATCTTGCGAATTATCATCGTTAATCACCCGCGCTTTTACCATGGCAAAGCGCTCCCAGTGTCGACCTTGGTCTTGATAATAATCTTCAAGTGCCGCGAAATGCATCACAAGGGGGCCTGAATCGCCGAAGGGGCGTAAACGCATGTCGACGCGATAGACTTGACCGTCATTAGTCACTTTGTTCAATGCTTGAATAAGTTTTTGCGCGAGTTTGGTAAAAAACTGCTGATGCTCTACGCTTTTTCGACCACCTTGGGTTTCGCCTTTTTCTGGGTACGTAAAAATTAAATCGATATCAGAAGAAAAGTTGAGTTCCTTTCCTCCTAATTTCCCCATACCTAAGGTATACATGTGCATGTCTTGGTTATGGCTTTGTGGTTTTCCATAGCGCGCAGCTAAATGTTGATAAAGCCAGTGGTACGCACCGTTAATAAGTACATCAGCTAATGCTGAAACCTGCATAAGTGATATTTCGATGGGTTGCTTGTTCAATACGTCGAGGAAAGTAATCCGCGCCATCTCTTTATTTCTAAATTTCCTCAACACTTGCAGTAAGTCATCTTCGCTAGCGACGGTGTGCAATTCATTTTCTAGGTTTGCGAGATAGTCAGATGACATGGTATTGCTAAGAGATTGAAGCGTTTCACTTTTCTCAGGTGATTGATAAGGCTCAACGATGCGAGAAACAAATGAAGGGTTTTGAATCAATGTCTCAGCCAAGAAGGAGGAACGCGTGAAGGAGAGCATTAGTGTTTCACAATGAGCCTCAATTACGGCTTTTTCACTTTCGCTAATTGCTGGCGCTGTTAACAACTGCTGCCAAAATTTTTCGGCAAGTTCTACGTTTGTCATGCTATTTTCGTTGTCTGTTGGCATAATGCTCGCGTCTTATGAGATATCGCTCGTGTTTTACGGTTGAATACTCACAATTGCCATTGCAAGTACTCAAAACAAGGTCTGCTAAGTGCGCTAACGTGCAGCTCTGCATTCAATGTGGTTAAGTGCCTGCTAACCCAGGGTGTGATCTACAGGTCATTTAGCCCTAACTAAAATAAATCTGAACAAGTTCGATGTCATCGTTGTACAAGTTTGTATTAGATGAACGCTATTCAATTAGCCATCACTGATTTTTCGAAACTACATCAAAAACTAATCAGAAGAACTTTGTGTGTTCAAGGAGTAAAGATAACGTGGAAGCCTTAGTAAAACTAGTACCTCTAACGCAAGAACTGCTGATATATCTCGCTATGGATGTCGCAATTGCGTTAGTACTGCTAATGATTATGAAGTGGCTGACAGGCGCATTTAGGAAATACTCGGTAACAGAAGAACTAGGTGTTAAAGATAACTTCGCATTTGGGATAAGCATTGCGGGAGGCATGCTGTCGTTGTGCATAGTATTGAGCTCGGTTGTTGGCCGTCATATTGGCGTGGGTTATAAAGAAGCGGCGATTGGAATGGTAACTTTCGGCATTGTGGGCATTATATTGGTGAAGTTCGGACGCTTCGCTCACGATAAACTAGTACTTAATAAAGTTGATACTCACGCGATGATTGCCGAAAGGAGTGTGAGTGTGGCGTTGGTTGATGCGGCTAGTTTGGTGGCAAGCGCAATTGTTTTACGCAATATTATGGTGTGGGTTGATGGCAGCGACATGAACGCAATCATTGCTATTGTGACCGGTTTTACCGTAGTTCTGACCATGTTGCTTGTTATGACGCGTATTTTAGAGTTTAGATATGCAAGAGATAATCAAAACGACTCATTTCAAGGAGCGCTAGAGAAGGGGCAGTTAGCACTCGCTATCGAGCACACTGGTAATTTACTTGGAACTGCTATGATTGTGTCGGCAGCGAAGAATTTACTCATTTATAACCCATCAGGCTACGTGAGCAATATAACAGGTTGGCTGATTGTTAGTGTTGGCTTAGCAATCGCACTTCATATTTTGGTACTAGCGAGCAAAAAAATTATTTTATTTGGCATGAATTTCCGGCAGGAAGTCGATCAACAGCATAACGTTGGTGTAGCTGCACTTGGGTTTACCCTTAGCATAGGAAACGCCATGATCATTAATGGTGTTTTAGGCGGGTAGGGGAATACTCTTTTCTGGATAACGAACCTAACGCAACCCAATGTCTTAATCTTCAAATTGGGTTTTCATACACATTAGCTCATTGAGTTGCCCTTTACGAATAATCCCGTTTTTTTGAG
Organism: Alteromonas sp. CyTr2; assembly: GCF_947311905.1. NCBI lineage: Bacteria > Pseudomonadati > Pseudomonadota > Gammaproteobacteria > Alteromonadales > Alteromonadaceae > Alteromonas > Alteromonas sp. CyTr2. Next base: position 133,281 of record NZ_CAMZMZ010000006.1, read on the forward strand.
GGCGGCTCATTCTCTTTACCTTATATTCAAGCTTTGAGGCATGTGACTTGTCAGTCATTTCGAATATGGCTTTAAAGGTCAGTGGTGCCTTACCTTTTAAGGCCTTGGCGCCCCCTTTTAACTCTCCTCGGTGTTGCGCTATGCGGCGCTTGGGGTTAGTGGTAATTCCTGTGTAGAGTTGGCCAAGCTTATTTTCAACTAAGTAGAGATACCACGTAGCTTTTGTACTTCCCTGGTGGGTATTGCCTGCGTTGGCTGGTATACTTTGTGCCAATGTAATTCAATGTATAGAAATTTCTCGTAGCTTTATGTTAGCAGAATTAACTAGTGCTTGTTGACCTTTGCTGTACAACATAGATCAACCAGCCCTAAAGACTCGGCGTAAATATAATACTTCGATAATCGCGCGATGTTGGTTACCATATATACGAGAATAAGCGCGCTGTTTCGAATTCACGTGTTCGCACTCATGTTTTCGAACGCACATTTTTAATGGAAAAACGGTAAATTGCATGTACGAAAGTTATTATGGACTTAACTCGAAACCGTTTCAGTTAACCCCAGATCCAGAATTTTTCTTCGCAAGTAAATGGCACAAACGCGCCATGTCTTATCTACAGTATGGACTTTCTCAAGCTGAAGGGTTCATTGTTATTACCGGCGGAATTGGAACCGGGAAAACTACCGTAGCAAACAGCTTGCTTGAAGAAATTGAAGACGACATTGCGGCAGCTCAAATAGTTACGCCAAAGCTGTCGCCAGACGAACTGGTAAAAATGGTCGCGTCTAAATTTGATATCCCCACGGAAGGTCGCTCAAAAGCCGATATTTTAAAAGCGCTTGAAATTTTCTTATACGATCTAAACAAAGCGGGTCGCCGCGCCTTACTATTGGTTGATGAAGCGCAAAATCTGCCGTTAGAGACCATTGAAGAATTAAGAATGCTGAGTAACTTTCAGCTGAACGGCAAACCGTTGATTCAAAGCTTTTTGCTGGGGCAAGAAGAACTGCAGCCTATTCTACGCGCACCGAATATGGAGCAATTTAGGCAACGTATTGTGGCGTCTTGCCATCTCGCTCCGCTTTCATTGGAAGAGTGCAAAGAATACATTGAGTACCGATTGCACCACGCGGGATGGAATGGCTCACAGTTATTCAGTGAAGAGGCGTTCGAACGAATTCATATGTTCTCTCGCGGTATTCCTCGTAAAATTAATACCCTAATGGATAGGGTAATGCTTTATGGCTTTTTAGAGGAACTAGAGAACTTCGACGCGGACGCGGTAAATGAAGTAATTGAAGAAGTAAAAGCCGAGATGTTCGAGCCAGATAAAACAGGCGCAGAAGTGACGGAGCATATGGGCTTTGCTGACCACCCTGAAAGCCAAACTATCATGACACCTAAAGGCAATGTCATTCGCGACACCAAATACTACTTGGATATGTTAGCTGAATTAGTTGATGCCTTAGATGACGCCATTTCACAAAAAGTGAAAATGACGCAATACGTTGATAAGCTTATGAAAAAGAAGTTCAAAACGTATGTCAGACTTAAGAGTGATGATAAGAAAGAGTGATACTTTCTTTGTAGCCACCATCATTTGATAAACAAAAAAAGCGCCTTTTTACTAACGTAAAATCGGGCGCTTTTTTTGGAGTTTAGGTGACTTGCACTGCCTACAAACTACAGCCAGTATATTGAAAAAATTCAGTGAATTAGTCATAGGTGTAGGTAATAGAGGCGCTTAAGCGTCTGTCGGTATAGTTGTTACCAAACTGTCCCCCAGCGTTCAAATCTCCCTCTTGTTTAAGGTACCTAGCATCAATACTTGCTTTTAACCGGCGACCGAACTCTCTTTCTAAACCTATGGATGCATTCCAGTTGTCGCTTTCGCCTCTAAATACGTCTTCTGAACCCTGACCCGTGATATTGGCGTAGTTAATACTGCTAGTTATGTTGGTATAGCTACCAATTTTATAGGCTACGTTTGTACCGAATGAGTAGGTGCGTCTTAGTCTATCTTCGTCTAAGTAATCATCTTCGGCATATCGCCAAGAAAAAGCGAGGGTAATTCTAGAAAAGTCATAACCTGCTTGAAAATTTGCACTTTTTCGCAGAATGATGTTGTCGTCAAACTCTAGATTTTGAGAAGTAAGCTGCACCAATTGCTCTCCCGCGGAGGGTGTATAACTTAAGCTATTGGGCTGAAAACAGTCAGCAATGGATGTCGATGAAGCTGGGCAAACAAATACGCCTAAGTTCTCTGGATCAGCTAACAAGCGAGAAGTGTTTGTAACGTCTTCCGAATAGCTGAACGAGGTTCGTAAGTATTTGGAATTGTAGCTAATATTCGCTGATGCCGATTCACCATAAAAACGACGCCCGTATGTAGCCGCAATGCGAGTACGGGTACTCAAAGCCCATTGCATATCAACACCTACGAATGTTTCACCGTCGTCATCCTCTATATCGGAATCACTTTTATTTGTCGTAATTGAGACATAACGATTTTCAGCTTGTCGATAGGTCAAGCCCGCGCCATATGAATTAAACTCTCTGACTAAACTACCCGTGTCATTTCTGTCAGAGATCTGGTTGGCTTCGTGCCTTGCAGTTAAACGAATGGCCCAGTTGCCATAAATTCGAGTATCAATATAACCGTCACCGGTTCTCGATTCAAAGTCGCCTGCACTTGCTTGACCTCTCTCAGTATTCTGATAAGTACCTGTAACTGACCAGATGAAATACTTGGCTTCATCGCCGTTGAGTAAAGTACCTGAGAGTTGATAACTGTCATTATCCAGAGCATTGCTGTTAGTTAATGAGCGCTCCGATGCTGTATCTGAGTATGAGGCTGTGCCTTGCCCCCTTACCCAGTCGCCTTGATCTAGTGTAAGCGTAGAAGATAGTCGATTCGAGCGAGTTTTCGCCAAACTGTCAGAGTTTACAATAAAATCACTCACTAAAAAGTTTGCTGAATTAGTGTTTTGGTAATTCAAAGCCCCAGCCGCTTGAAAGGACAGTAGATTTTCAAAAGGTACCCATTGCGCTGAATAGCTGTACTCTGCGTAATCTTGGCGCTGGCTCGCATCGTCGTTATCGCGCTCAAGATGGGTGTAGGTACCAGACCATAACCCTTGAAATGTTCTTGTTTGATAAGTAGCGTTTACTTTAGGCGCCACAGTTACTGTGGTAAGTGAACGGTTGCCATTTTCCTCAGTATCGACACTTTGATAGATTGTTTCAGCTGTGGCAATAGCATTAACGTTAAGCTTTGCAAAAGCCGGTAGACTTGTTGCAACGGCTGCGGCAACAAGTGTCGGCTTTATTATTCTACTTTTACGCATTGTATCGCGCCTATTCGCTGCGCTCTGAGTAATAATACCCATAATATCCGCTTCCATCGGTGTCGTTATGTACAGACTTGTTCACTACAAATCCTATGGCCATTTCTGGGTTCAATCGCTCCACAGACATTTTAATATCGCCTATTTTTGCTTTGCCCTCTTCAACGACAACAACCGCTTGTCCTGCAAAATTAGCGAGAATAGCACTCTCGTTTATACCAATGAGAGGAGGCGTATCAAAAATAACTATTCGATCTGGGTATCTGTTAGCAAATTCATTCACAGTGTCATGCATTTTTTGACTTGCTAGCAATTCGGTAGATAAATGGTGCGACTTTCCTGCAGGAATAATTTTCAGCTTATCGATGTTGGTTGGGTACAGCACATCTGAAATATCGTCAACGTCCCCGGTCAAGTATTCCATCAGCCCTATACGACGCTCTAACCCTAAAGTATTTAATACGTTAGGCTTAAGTACATCAGCATCCACTAGCAGTACGGTTTTATCCTGCTCTGATGCGATACTCATTGCCAGGTTGGTTGCAGTGAATGTCTTCCCTTCAGAAGGGCGACTACTGGTAACCATAATAATGTTCGGGTTGTGAAGGGTTTTCGCTAATGAACCAAAAGCATTTGCTAAAAGCTTACGCTTTATTTCTCGGTACTCTTCATTAATTTGTTTTCTCTCACCGTTAAGCGAAATATGCCCATTCTTATCGAGGCGGGCAAAATCAATAACAAATTCGTCGAGTGGAGATTTCTTATTGATAAATTCCTTTTCATCAGCGATCACGGTTTCAGCAGGAAGCTCCGCGGGTGCAGGTTTGTCAATTGATACCTTCGACTCTTCAGGCAAGTTTGAATGATTAGCGTCTTCAAGCTTTTCCGTAGACGAATTATTTTGACTTGCTGCTTTCGCTTCTTTTTGTTTTTGAAGTGCTTTCTCAATTGTATTTTTCATTAAAGAAGCCCTCCAAATAAATCTATATTCATAATTTCAGCGGCGACCAAGGCACCGTACATTGCCAAAATAGTACCACTGGAAAGCAGAAACACTAAGAGTCGGTTTCTGTTTGTTTTATTTATTTGCTCAATGTTCAAGTGGGTTACAGTACCCCAAATAGGGTAATCTGACACATTGAGTAACTGCTTAGGTCTAATCAAGATAGGATTAAGTTGACTTATGAGAAATGCAATTGCAATGCCTGAACCAAAACCTATAACTAACACGGCGGTGTAAAAAATAAGCCTGTTTGGACCTGAAGGTCGCTTGGGAAGAAGCGGCGGCTCTATAATTCGAAATTGAAGGTCTTCTGCAGACACATCAGCTCTTCTTGAAAGATCAGCTGACTCTCTACGAGAGAGTAACTCTTCGTATTTTTGCTTTGTAACACCATACTCTCGGTTGAGCGAAGATGATTCTGCTTCAATTTGAGGAATTAAGTCTACTTTGCTTTCTAGTTCAGAGATCTTACGTAGTAAATCGGTTTCTTTTACCTGAAGTGAAGCAATTTGACTCTCTAGGCGACTAGCTTCGAGTTTTATCTCTCGATTTAATTCAGAAAGCGGTTGATTCTGCCCGTCGCCATCAGCACTTAGAAACGCTTTAATTTCTTGGTCACGAGACTTTTCTAAGCTATCTAAGAGCGCTTTTGTTTCAATAACATCGGGGTGTAAATCTGTAAAGCGAAGGCTTAATCGGTCGAGCTCTTCTTCTAGCGCTTTGATACGCTCATCATAACGGGTTCGGAGCACCGGTTCATCTTGGTTGGTTACTCCAAAACTATCATTTTGCTTTGCACTACTAATTTGCTTTTTAAGCGTTTCTGCTTGTTGTTGGGTTTGTCTTATTTGTAAGCGGGTAGCTTCAAGCTCGTCATTCAAGTTCTGTAAGCTGGAATAGTAAGAGCCTGCAAGTGGTAAAATGTCATTATACTGACGTTTAAAATTGGCTAACCTTTGTTCCGCTTCACTAAGGCGAGATTCATACTCGGCAATCTGCTCATCTAAAAAGCGTCCCGCGGTATCCGTATCTTTTCTGTTGTTTCCAAGCGCACCTTCTACAAACAGATCTAAAGTTTCCTGAACTACTCTTTGCGCCACAGCAGGAGCTTCATTCGAAAATGAAATGTTGTAGATGTTATCTCTTCCAGTTGAAGATAATTTGATGTCCTTTGTTAATGAAGTTACAAGAGATTCAAATTCGTTTTCTGTAGTAGTAGTAATGTCTAGGTCGCTTTCTCTGGCAATTTTCTCGACATTACTTCTACTGAGCAATGTTTTAGCCATCATCTGAATTTCTTGGTCGGGATTTGTTTGAATCGCTAACCCGCGAAGTAATGGTTGCAACACCGATCGAGTATCCACGAATACTTGGGCTTTTGAAGAGTAGACATCGGGAAGGCTGGCAACGTATAAAAAGCCAATAGGGCAGATAAGCCATGAAAAAATAATCACGTAACGCTTTTTAATCCAAACCCCTTTAATGTAATCAAGAATTTGGATTAGCGTTTGTTGTAAGTCCTGCATTTTATTATTTGTTCCGTTTACTGCTTTACAACTAGAACCAAGCTTCTGGAATAATTACAATATCACCAGGTAGCATATCGACATTTTTTGAGATATCACCATCTCTAATCAAATCGTCAATGTTTATTTCGAACGTTTTTTGTTTTCCGGCGATTACTCGAACCAGTTTCGCGTTATTGCCGTCTGCAAATTCCGTTAAACCACCTACGGCTATCATTAAATCCAGTAACGTCATGTGCTCGGAGTAACTTACCGCACTCGGATTTGTGGCTTCACCAATCACGCGAACCTGTTCACTCAAAGGGCCTGTGAAATTGTTCACACTTACCGTCACTCTCGGGTTGTTTATGTAGGTAGAAAGCTGTTCTTCTATTTCCCTGGCAAGCATTGTTGGCGTTCTACCAGCTACATCAATATCTTCCACTAGAGAAGTGGTCACTTTTCCGTCCGGTCGAACAATAAAATTGCCAGAAACCTCTGGATTTCTCCATACAAAAATAGTTAGGGAATCACCTGGGCCAATTAAATATTGGTAATCGTTAACATTGGTAGTTAGTGAAGGTCGGGTAGTTGCTTCGGGCAGAGTGCCAGTGTTACTGCAACCATTAAGACCGATAAGTAAAAGTGGAGCACAGCACGTTATTAGTTTTTTAAAGCGGAACATAAGAGATCATCCTACACTCATTATGGTTAATTTATGGCTTTTGCCGTTTACCCTACGGTAAATGTCACTATAATGCCAATAACAATTGTAGTCTATTGGAATAAATCCCTTTATGATGGGAAAAACGCCGCAGTTTTAGGGGGCCAGGGGTGGCAGTAAACAAGCGCAATCAAAATAAACGCTCAAATATACTAGTAATAACAGAAGCGTTGCTCATTGCTTACATGGGCTATATTTCTCATTTTATTCTTACGCAAATTGGAATGTCGCCGAATGTGGCGGTGGAAAAACTGATTATCAACGTTGGAATGCTTACAGTTTCAATATTGTTATGTTCGTTATCCGTTGGGTTGTATGAAGCGAAGTTAAGAGAAACTTTCCGAGGTATTATCCGTCGCATATTTGTAAGCGTGGGACTGAGTTATTTTTTAGTCGAAGTGCTAAGTCGAGCATTTTTTGATGACTTGGTCATGGATCCTTATTTCCTGCCAGCATCCGTTTGTTCAATTATTATTACCTTAGTTGTTTTCAGGTATTTCACAAACCGTCTCGGCTTGTTAGGCCTAGGGAAAGTGCGCATATTAGTCCTTGGGGCAGGGGAAAGAGCTTCAATTATTGAAAAGCGTATGCGCAGGGATGTGGATAGAATTGGGTTTGAGCTTGTAGGGTTCATCCCAATTCCAGGAGACAATCGCGAAGACGGAATTCGAAAAGAGAAGATTATTCATCTTAAGGTAGACGAGAGTTTTCAGCAGTTCATTGCAGACAATGAAATAGAAGAAATAGTCATTGCTTGCGACCAACGTCGTGGAACGCTTCCTGTAGAAGTTCTTTTTGACTGCAGGCTAAGAGGGATTGAAGTTACCGAGCTTTTAGATTTCATGGAGCGTGAAACAGGGCAAATAGTGGTAAACCTGATGTACCCGAGTTGGGTCATTTATTCTAATGGATTCCAAAGTCAGAATTATTTGCGAGACGCGCTAGATTACACCCTCAACGCGTTCCTAGCGTTCATCATATTCCTATTTGTTTGGCCAATTATGCTGATTACCGCGTTCATTATTTATTGCGATGATGGCAGACGTACAGGTGTGTCCGTTTTCTATAAACAAGAGCGAGTGGGGTTAAACGGAAAGCTTTTCAAAATAATTAAATTCAGAAGTATGCGACCTGATGCAGAAAAAGATGGCGCTAAATGGGCAAGCAAGAATGATGATCGCGTTACTCGTATTGGCCACTTTATTAGAAAGTACCGCGTAGACGAATTACCACAGCTTTTAAATGTGTTTAAAGGTGAAATGGCATTTATCGGACCTCGTCCAGAGAGACCTCAGTTTGTAGAGCAGCTTGTACGCGAAGTGCCCTATTACAATCAGCGTCATAACGTTAAACCAGGTTTAGCTGGCTGGGCACAGCTCAATTACCCTTATGGCGCCAGCGTAGAAGACTCTATGGAAAAGCTTAAGTTCGATCTTTATTATGTAAAACACCAAAGTTTGCTGTTAGATATTTTGATACTTATCCGTACGGTTGAAATTGTACTATTTGGCAAAGGGCGATAATCATGAAGCTAGATAATCGACTCAATGCCATGACAGTAGATGTGGAAGACTACTTTCAAGTTTCTGCCTTTGAAGGCGTAGTAAACAAAAGCGATTGGAATTCAATAGGCCTGAGAGTAGGGGACAATACCCATCGCCTGTTAGATTTATTTGCTGAAAATGATGTTAAATCGACGTTTTTCACACTTGGCTGGGTGGCGCAGCGCTGCCCAGATGTTATCAAACGGATAGTAAGTGAAGGTCACGAGCTAGCGAGTCATGGACTAGCGCATCAGCGCGCAACAACGATGACCGAACAAGAGTTTTTCGATGATATTAAGCAAAGCAAAGAGATTCTTGAAGATATAGGCGGTGTGGCGTTAAAAGGCTATAGAGCGCCGAGTTTTTCAATTAACGATTCGAACACGTGGGCGTACGATATCCTAAAGGAGCTCGGCTTTGTTTATTCTTCTAGTACTTATCCAATCAACCACGATCTCTATGGTGTACCAGATTGGCCGCGCTTTAAATACAAGCGTGAGAATGGTCTGATAGAGATTCCAATACCAACAGTTCGTAAGAAAGGAACAAATATTGGAATAGGTGGTGGCGGTTATTTTCGTCTTTATCCTTATTGGTTATCTAAACGCCGTATTACTGAGTTCATGCAGTCTGAAAGTGCGCCATACAGTTTCTATTTCCATCCTTGGGAGATAGATGCTGAACAACCAAAATTTAATTCTGCACCATGGAAGTCTAAAGCTCGTCACTATATCAATCTTTCAAAAATGGAAGGAAAGATAGAAAAATTACTTGGTGACTTTAATTGGGTTACTATGGCTAGAGCCTACGGCATTGAGTAAACCCGACGCCTTCTAAATGAACTAAGGAAGCTAGTGAGATAGGATGCTGTAACATGGACAAAGGTGATAAAGTGACACAAGAAGAAAAAGCGGGAAGCCAAGAACAGTCACTTTCTTTAGCGTTCGATAAGCAATTTTATTTATCGAGTGCATGCTTTCTTTTTTTATGGATTTGGCTGTGTTGGGAAGGATTAGTATCCGTAATTGATATCTGGTACGGAAATGAAATATTCAATCATGGATTCTTTATTATTCCCGGCGCACTCTACCTTATTTACTTAAAGAAAGAGGCGTTACTAGCGTCTCCAAAGTCGACATCAAGTCTGTCTTTAGCTTTGATTATTCCTGCAATTCTGTTATACGCAGTTGGTATAGCAGGTGATGTACAGCTCTTTACTCATACTGCGACGTTTACTCTTCTTCCCGCGCTTATCTGGTTGCTAATCGGTGATGTTGCTGCAAAAAAAATCTTTTTTCCTCTTTGCTTCATGCTATTTAGCATCCCTGTTGGTGAGCAACTTATACCGTATCTTCAAGAAATTGCTGCGACAGGTTCAGTAGCATTACTAAATTTAACTGGTATTCCTTTGTTTAGAAGCGGTTTGTACATTGAAATACCGCAAGGGCGTTTTTTAGTAGCAGAAGCTTGTTCGGGCGTAAGCTTTTTCATAGCGAGTTTTGTTATAGGAAGTCTTTACGCTTATCTGAACCTACACTCGTTTAAAAGAAAGATTATTTTCGTTTTCATTTCTTTAATTTTTCCTGTTGTGGCAAATGTGGTTCGTGTATATGGGATTATCCTTATTGCTTACTCGACTGATATGGAGTACGCAGCTGGTGCCGATCACCTCATATACGGGTGGTTCTTTTTCGCTTTTGTAATTATTTGTTTGCTTTGCATTGGTGAGCTCATGAGAGATGCGCAATCCAAAGTTAACGATGATTCAGCGTTTTATAAGAAAGTAGAAAACCGAAAATTCGTTCTATTAACTGTATTTTTGATATTGGTCGCGTCAATAACTTGGACTAATTGGTTAATGCATAACACTATGAAAGAATCACAGCAGGGCGACCCTATATTTTCTCATCTATCGAATGGGTACTTATGTACACCCAGCAAAGAATGGCAACCTATTTTAAACAAACCAACATACCAAGCTACCAAAGGGATTCAAGCTAGTGATGAGTGCGTTACAGTTGTTTACGCTTGGTATGACGGTATTGACAATGAACTAGTTAGTTCACTAAATCGCTCTTTCTCACCTGACATGTGGTCGCGTGAAAGCGCAAACTCTTTTGACAATATAAAAATTGCTAACACATCCATTGAAGTTACTAAATTGGCATCACCGTCTGGTAAAACGCGATTTGTAACTAAGTGGTTTGTTATAAATGAAAAGATTTTCAGTAGTGATTTAAAAGCGAAACTGTATCAAATTTATTTGGTGTTCTTAGGTCAACCTGTATCCGGAAGTCTGATTTTTGTTTCAAGCGAAAATCAGGAGTATGTACCTGAAGCTATTAGCACCCTTTATCATTAAATTAGGTCTGTATTTCTTTTTTAGAAAAACTCTAAAACCTCGCTCTGCACTAGAGAACCTTGTTAGATATGAAAAAGTTTATAAAGAAGTTGTTGGACGGAATGGTCATGGGGCTGGGCTTCACTATATTTTGTTTGGTGATCGGCGGCGTTATCTTTTATTTTTTCGCTGACTTTAAAACGAAAGCGAGTGTGCGGGCAAAGCTTGAAGATAAAGGGATTGTTGAGGAGGTAGTGCAAGAGCCTGATAGCGTTCCCACCACAGTAAAGCGCGCCTACATGTCTCCTCCTCTTGATACTCCGCAGGGCTACGAAGAAATATGGGTAAGTGACTCTGACGAATTCATAAAAGCCATGAGGAAAGCTAATGAACAAGGCTTCACAGCAGTAATTCTTGAACGAGGTAATTATAAAGTAAAAAATACTATATATGTAAAAGCTGAACATATTATGGTGAAATCGGCCACCGGAAACCCTTACGATGTAACTCTTAAAGGTACCGGCATGGCTAAGAGCGGAAGAGTGAAAGGAATATTTCGGGTCAACGCGAATTATTTTACGCTTGATGGTGTGACACTAACCGATGTACCTAACCATTTAGTTCAAGTTGCAGGCGAGATTAACGCCAGTTATCCACATTTTCGCCACGTTATTTTTCAAGACTCCTACGAGCAAATGCTAAAAGTTTCATACAATTACAAAACTAAGGAGTCACAAAAAAACAGATCGATTGGCGGCATAGTTGAAGGTTGTATCTTCCAATATACAAAAGGTATAGGGCCCAACTATTATATAGGTGGTGTTGACGCTTTAGGTGCAGTGAATTGGACTGTCAAAAATAGTATATTTAGAGATATAGCAAGTCCGAAAGGTAGAATTTCTCAGCATGCCGTACACTTTTGGGATAATTCAGAAGATAACACTGTTGTAGATAATATCTTTATTGATAACGATCGCGCCATAGGTTTTGGTATGAGGCTCCGCGATAGAGGGGTCCGTTTTGCACACAGAAATGGTGTAGCCAAAGGTAACGTAATCTACCATACGAATAATGGCGACCCTTTTGCCGACGTCGGCATAGTTGCTGAAGGCAATTTAGGATTACTCGTAGAAGGAAACCTTATTTACCAAATGCACCTATACGACAATGCTATTGAATACCGTTGGGATAACTCAACGGGTATAGAAGTCAGAGGAAACGCTACAAATAAAAGTATACAGTCGCGTGATGGTGCGGATGCTTTGCTTGAGCTGAACAATGATGATTTATCGTTAGACGACTTTCTAATTAAGTTTCAGGAAAAATCAGATTCATTAAATGTCGCCGATTATAAACGACCTATTCAAGGACAGTAGTAAATAAAATGAAAAAGGTTTTGTTACTCACCGAAAATTTTCCACCTATAGAGGGCGGTAGTGGGCGTTGGTTTTGGGAATTATATTCAAGGCTCCCAAAAGATAAGATTGTTGTTTGCACTCACCACTTTGACGAAGGTTTTGCTTTTGACAAAACGCATAATATTCCGGTTATCCGCTTTCCGCTTCACTCCCCAGAGTGGGGATTCAAAAGTATCTCTGGTCTGCGCTTTTATATTGCCTGTGTAAGAAAACTTTTAAAGATTATCAAAGAGTATGAAATAGAAGAAATTCACTGCGGTAGAGTTATTCATGAAGGCGTTACTGCATGGATTGTAAGTATGCTAACTGGTACCCAATTTCGATGTTATATTCATGGAGAGGATGTTGAAACTGCAGCTACAAGCAGGGAACAGTCTTTTTTGGTGCGCAGAGTTTGTAAGTCTGCGAGGCAGCTTGTATGTAATAGCTATAATTCGCGTAACTTAGTTGTTAGTTTAGGTTTTGAAAACGATGATAAATGCTCGGTTTTGCACCCAGGTGTAGATGTAGAACGGTTCAAACCAGCTCCGCCAGACCACGAGTTTCGAAACGAAATGGGGTGGAGCAATAGAAAAATATTGCTCACAGTAGGACGCCTACAGCAGAGAAAAGGGCAAGATTATTTAATTAAGGCCATGCCAGACCTTATCGAAGCCACTCCTGATTTACTGTATGCGGTAGTGGGAAGAGGAGAGTGTGAAGAAACTCTTAAGAACTTGATTGCCGAATTAAAATTAGAAAACCACGTAAAATTGTATACCGACTTAAACGATGAATATTTAATTAAGTGTTATCAACAATGTGATTTCTTCATTCTACCGAATCGAACCATTGATAATGATATTGAAGGATTTGGAATGGTTCTCGTAGAAGCTCAGGCCTGTGGAAAACCTGTCATTGCTGGTAATTCCGGAGGAACTGCTGAGACTATGGTAATAGGTGAGAGCGGCGAAATAATTGATTGCTCTAATCCCGAAAAAATATCAAAAGAGCTAGAACCATTACTAAATTGTTCAAAGTTATCAAGCTATGGGGATAAAGGGGTTGAGCACGTGAGGAAAAACCTCATTTGGGATACTCACGTTAAAAATGCTCTTGAGATTTTCCGACGATGACCGTAACGCGCAAGGTCGTTAGCAGTGCTATGTTTGCAACATCAGCTAAGTTGTTGAGTAAGGCCTTAAGTATTTTGAGCACTATGGTGCTTGCGCGTATATTAGCCCCAGAACAATTCGGCTTTATTGCAATAATTAGTATAGCGTTATACTTCTTTGACATTCTTTCCCATACAGCTAGTGAGCAGTATGTAATACAGAGGGCTGTAGTCACTAAAAAACAATTAGACACTGCATGGTCGTTAAACTTAATTGTGAAGATTGTGATAAGCGTGGTGATCGCTTCAACAGCTCCTTGGGTAGCATTGTTTTTTGAACGTCCAGAATTGTCTAATGCAATAGCGCTAAGCGCAATAATACTTCCTATTCAGGCGTTAAAATCTCCACTCTATATTTTACTTAAACGACAGCTTAAGTTTTCTCTTCTTTTCTGGAGTTCACTAATTGAACGAGTGTTAGCAGTTCCTTTTTTAATAACAATGGCAATTTTTTTTAAAAGTTACTGGGCTTTTATAGTGACCGATATTTTCGCTGCTGTAGTTGCAGTGATAATTTCATATATTATTGCTAAAAAGCGTCCTTCTTTCACCCTTATAGAGTTCTCTACACAGTGGGCGTTTTCTAAATGGTTATTGGCCAAAAGTATAGTGGGTTATACACGTTCTCAAATAGACACAGTAGTTGTATCGAGAACTTTTTCCAGTGGAGTATTAGGGAATTATCATATGGCTAGGGAGCTAGCCATGATGCCGGCGCATTTTCTACTTAGTCCTGCTATCGAACCTTTACTAAGTGCGTTTAAAAACGACAAAGATAGAACAGACGAGTTACTTAACAATGTTGCTTTTACTTTGATCGCTGTTCTAATAGTAATAATTCCATTATGCGCTTATATTTGGAAATTTTCCGAAGAGTTAGTTTTTCTCTTTCTAGGTGATAATTGGAATGAAGCAGGAAAGCTCTTATCGATATTATCGTTTTTGTTTTTGTATTGGACAATGCTTCACGTAGTTGAAACTGCGCTGATTGCCCAAGAAAGGGTTAAGCTGATTTTTTGTTTTGACTTATTTTCACTTGCTCTTATCACCACGAGCCTTTTAATTGGTGTTTACCTCTCTCTTTCAATAGATGAACTTGTATGGGTAAGAGTCGGCTCGGGGCTATTCGGTACCCTCATTTTGTTGGGAGTACTCTTTAGCGGGCATATGCAAAGGTTAACTCCTGTTGTCTTGGTTGGTGCGGTGGTAAGTTTTGTCTCTTACCTGTGGATTGGTATTGAGCAATACAAGCTGAATACTGATTCTTATTGGCGTTTGGCAACTGAATTAATTCCTCAAGGGCTTTTGCTATTTGCTTTTGTCGTTTGTTCGATTCTCACACTCGCACTATTTACAAAGCAGCATCACCTAAGTAGGTTAATTAGCGTAGTTCACGCTTCTGTTATTAAATAAAGTGAAAGTATCTAAAGTTCTAAATGAGCAAGTTTTAGTGTTAACAAATTCTTATAATATTAGTAGAGTAATACTGGGTAGGGAAGAGGAATGAGGTATCGCGGTGATATAGATGGGTTGCGTGCAGTGGCTGTTCTACCTGTTGTCTTTTTTCATGCGGATTTTGGCTTTTTCAATGGCGGTTATCTTGGTGTAGATGTATTTTTCGTAATAAGTGGCTTTCTTATTACTAAGATTTTAATTTCCGAATTTGAAAAAGAAACTTTTTCTATCCAAAGCTTTTATGAACGACGAGCAAGGCGGATTCTACCAGCGTTGTTTTTTGTGCTAGCAATTACAACGATTTTAAGCGTCGTTTTCATGAACCCTGTTCAGTTGAAAAACTATAGTCAAAGTTTAGTGTCCGTACTGTTATTCATTTCTAACCTGTTTTTTTATTTTGAAATCGATTATTTCTCTAGTGCGGCAGAAGAAATGCCTCTTCTTCACACATGGTCACTTGCAATTGAGGAGCAGTTTTATCTCATATTTCCCCCTCTAATGTTCGCGCTTTTTAAACTCAATAAACATATAGTGCTTAGGACACTATTATTTTCAGCGTTGATTTCTTATACCATCATGCTGGCACTTGGAGAGTTTTATAACCAATCTTCTAGTTTTTATTGGCCGGTTGCTAGGGCGTGGGAGCTCATGGCTGGTTCAGTGTGCGCGCTTTTGATAGGACAAACAAAACCGAATAAATTGTATCTCAACGATATAGGCTTCTTTATATTGCTTACATCTCTAATATTCTGGCCTGATGAAATTGCCCACCCGAATGCCTTTTTGGTATTACCTGTTTTAGCTACTTGTTTGATAGTATTGTTTCCTAATGAAAATACTTTGTCTCATAAAGTCCTAACCAATAGAATTCTCGTATCTATAGGCTTGATTTCATATTCCCTTTATTTGTGGCACCAGCCTATCTTTGCCTTTTTCAGAATGAAAACTGTTGGACACCCATCTCACCTAATATTTATTTTCGCGATATTTCTTTCGTTTCTGTGCGCATACATAAGTTATAAATTTGTGGAAACTCCATTTAGAGAAAGACACCGGTTTAGTAAAGAGGCAATATTTAAGTTTTCACTCGTAGGTGCTTTTTGCTTCATTTCAGCTGGTTTATTTGGTCATTTCACTCAAGGCTTACCAGAACGATATCATGGGTATAACTCATATCTTTCAGATGGACCTTCTTACAGTCCTATGCGTGAGCGTTGCCACTCGAGCGATAATAAATATATTAAACCAAGTGACTCTTGCACTTATCCTGATGATGGAGATGTCTCTTGGGCTGCTTTTGGTGACAGTCACACCGCAGAACTATCTTATGCAATGTCAAAGATATTAAATGAAAGAGGGCAAAGCATAAGCCATCACAGTTATTCGGGGTGCCCTCCTGCGCTAACCTATCAGGCCTCATATCGCAAGCGCTGCAAAGAATGGATAAATGCCACGTTGAATTATTTAGAACAGAATAAAAATATAAAGAATGTATTAATGGGTTTTAGATACAGCTATTATCTTTACGGCGAACACATGCATGACTATCCTCACGTACCAGTAAAAGTAAATAGTTTCATTGCTGAAAAATCAAAAATATCAAATGAAGATGCATTGGAAATTTTTTGGGTTGATTTAGAAACTATTGTCAAAAGGTTGATTAATTCAGGTAAAAAAGTATGGCTTGTTTACCCAATACCCGAATTACCTATGGACATAAACAAAGGTGTGCACCCTTTCTCTGTTTTTAATAACGACACAGTATTAAATTTAGAAGTTTCGACAACGAAAAACTACTTTTTAAAGAGACATGAGTATATTTTGAAAAAACTCAATTCGTTTGAGAAGCACCCCTCTTTAATCCCAATTGATGTGTATAAAGCGCTTTGCAGTCACGAAGGGTGCCCTGCGGTTATTGATAATGAGAAACTTTATTTTGATAATAACCATTTAAGTGTAGCGGGCGCAGATATTGCTCTTAAACGATTTTTTATGAACGAGAAAAATAAACTTTATTTTGTTAATTGAGCGTGTATTGGGAATACTAACGCAAATTTCGGATCATCGCGTTAATTTCAAAAATTAGTAAATTAACACGGATTTTATAATGAGACACAACCGGCTTTAACAGGAACTCGTATTTCATGCCGATATATGATAGACACAAGTTAATTTTCATACATGTACCAAAGTGTGCAGGAACCTCTATAAATAATTACTATTGCCCAGGCCTTAAGTCTCGCTTTACTCATCCTAGTAAGTTTTCTTTGAATTTAATGTACGGAAGGGAATTGCAACATATTACAGCGCGAAGAATGTCACTTTTGGCCCCATTTAGGTTTAGAAAGTATTTTAAATTCGCTTTTGTTAGAAATCCTTACCGCCGTATTGAATCTGAGTTTAATTGGCGGAAAAGTTGGGATTCAGCTACAAACAAAATGTCTCTCTCAACATTTATCGATACTATTCCTTACAGGCTTAACGAGCCGCACTTTATGCCAGCCAATAAATTTTTACTTACTTCGAGCGGGACAGTTTTAGTCGATTTTGTAGGCAAGTTTGAGAATATGGAGTCGGATCTACAGAAAATTAATCAACTAGCAGGCGTAAATGTAGATGGAAATATTGGGAAAGCAAATGTTTCTCATAAAGTTACGTTATTGACTGAAAATGATAAAAGAAAGATATACAACATATATCAAGAGGACTTTAAAGCTTTTAATTACGATGTTTAATATATGCTTGTTTACTTCAAGAATATAGTTAGCATTGGCGTAACAGTTCTTAGGCAAATCACACTATGCTCTACAGACTTTCACAACTACTCTTAATTTTAGGGTTACTCTTATTAATCCTCAACATCTACGGGCTGACTCAATCGTTAAGACCTGAAGGTTTAGAAGAAGAAGTATTAAGATTTAAACAAAACGACTTGCTACTTTCAAAAGAAGAGTTTTCTAAAAAAGTTAAGATGCTACCTGAAGAATCTCAGTCTGAATATGCTCAGCGCTTAACAAAAGTTATTGCAGATGGTATTGCCCATGTGCATTGGGGGAAGTATGACCCAGACAGGTTTCATCAGCGCGTACCTATATGGGAAAATTATATACTCTATTTAATGGGGGGCTTCTCGGGTATTCCAGAGTTTGAACGGTATCACTTTACCATAGCAGAGAAAGCGATAGAGAGAGGGGTTGGTTTATGTGGTGATGCTTCGATGTTGATGTCGGAACTACTCAGTAAAGAAGATATCTCTCATAAGATTGTTACCATACCGGGCCATGTAGCTATTGCTGCAAATGCTGACGGAAAAGACTTTTGGTTAGACCCCGACTTTGGTGTAGTCATAGAGAGTACACTACAAGAGTTAAAGTACAAGCCAAGGCAAATAACTGAAGCCTACAACGAACAGGGCTTCATAAACAACGGCGAAACTGTTGTAAGCACTGGGTTCGAAAAGCATTCTTACCAAACATGGAATGGTGTAAAAGAATTCGTAAAAAAGAAGTATTACTTCGAAAGATTTAGCTATTTTTTAATTTGGCTAATTCCTGCATTCCTCATTTTAGTAAGTATATTTTTAGGTAAGAAATATGGGCGTCGGTAGTTTTTTCAGAGTCTCACTTATTACAAAACCTTTAACTATCGTAATGTCTTTCCTTGGGATGGTGCTCATATCACGCATTTTGTCCCCGGATGAAATAGGGGTGCAGGTTTTAGCTGCTTCAGTAGTCTTAGTCGTGGCTGAATTAAAAAATATGGGAGTTGGGTCTCTGATCATCAGAGAGAAAGAGCTCACAGATGCTATCGTTTACAGGGCTTTTACTGTTTTAGTTATTACTTCGTTCAGTATCGCCTTAGTACTCATAGCTATGTCAGGCTTAATAGCAGATTTTTTTAAAGATGAAAGAGTAAGTTATAGTCTTGTAGTTGTAGCTATCTCTTTTGTATTTATTCCTTTTTATTCGGTAACAACAGCCGCACTCGCTAGAGAGTTCTCATTCTATAAAGTGGAAACGATTAGAGTGACCGAGGTTTTCTTACAGCAGTGTATTCCAATAGCCTTGGCGCTTTATGGTTTTGGTTACATTAGCTTACCTTTAGGTATCTTGGTGGCATCTGCAGTCGCTGCTATCTTGTCAACAATATTAAAGCCCGAAAAAATTAGATTTAGACTACAATTTCGCGGAATAGCATCAGTATTCAAGAGAGGAGGGCTGATATCTATTGCGGCAATGCTGAAAAGGCTGGCTACTCAGTTTCCCGAAATGTGTCTAGGTTTTGTTTCAAATGCTTCGAGTGCAGCGTTTTATTCAAGAGCTAATGGTATTCCTAATTTTACGGCCAAGTCAGTCAACAATCTTATAAGCCCCGTTATTAGCCCTTATTTTTCACGGGAACAAAGAGGCGGTGAGCTACAGTCAGCATTCATTTTGTCAAATACACTAACTCAACCATTAATTCTGGCGCCTCTCTTATTCCTGTCGGTTTATGGCGCTGAAGTTGTTTTATTTGTGTTTGGTGCTGAGTGGAGCACGGCTGGTAACCTTCTTCCCGTAATAGCAATAGCTTTAATATTGAATAATGTTTGCATGTACTTTGAACAATTGATGGTAATGGCTAAACATGAAAAAGTTCTTTCCGTTTACCAACTCGGAAATCTATTAGTTACGGTAGTTAGTTGTGCCTTAATCGTTTATCTTGAGAGTTGGCTGTCCATTGTCTATGGAATTCTTATATCTAGTGCAATCGCTCTAATCGCGAAGCTTATTTTACTGCGTGTGTACTTTGAAGGCGTAGTCTCTAGACTAATACGTTCGATGATCAAAAACATTTTCATACTTTTATCGTTCACTGCGTTTATTTGGGTCGTTAAATACATCTTCCACGATATAGAAATGTCATGGAAACTAGCGTTAGAAATTGTCGTATTAGGTTTTATATATCTAGCTACCTTACTCGTAGCTAGGCATGAGCTAATCAGTCGCGTTATTTCAATAGTAAAGGGCAAGTAAAAGTGTCACTCAGTTCCAAAGTAAAAGAGTTTATCAAATACGACTTTAATCAATATAAGCAGCCATTGGTTTTTGCAATTTCACTAGTAATTTCTATTCTTAAATTATTTGGTAAACATCAGCTAGCTTTTAAGATTACCGCAAGTACGTTTCGTTCAGGATGGAAGGGAAGTGAAAAACTAGCGCAAAAAGAAATCAATTTTTACTTCGTTCAAAAACCAAATCTTGGATCGAAGATAGCGACTAAAGAGATAAATGATATTGAGCCTCAAAGCAACACAGAGAGGCTGTTTCGCAAACCAGATCAAATGGTCGGTAAAATTGTTACAGTTATCTGTAATCCTACTGAATCATCTAAAGGTGTTGTAATTGTTAAGTACAGTGTTTACTTTGGTTTATTTGCTAGATTTTTTGATATCGAAAAAATCAGCAGTAAATATTATATTATTTTGGAGCCAAGTTGGGCTGGTCTCTGTGAATTACCAATTTTCTTTTACACATCATTGAAGTCTCCCGTTTTCGTTCAAACTTATGAAGAAAGGGATTTTGAATTAATAAGTAATTCGAAAACGAATCTTATTCCAATTCAAATAGGACCTTCATGGTTTATCAACCATGAAGTATTTGTTCCGCAACAGTTACAGAAATTATACGATGTCATAATGGTGGCTGCTTGGGCTAAATTCAAACGCCATGACGAATTTTTTAAAGCAATAAAACCTTGCATAGAACGAAACAAAGATTTTAAGCTTGTACTTGTTGGCTATCCGGTTGATATGACAAAAGAAGAAATCCGTCAGTTGACCCAAAAGCATGGTATTGAGGAAAATGTAACAATCTTCGAAAAAATTTCTCGAGATAAAGTCTCAGAGGTTTTATCTAGTTCCAAAGTGAATGTTCTGTGGTCAAAATTTGAAGGCAATAATAGAGCCATTATCGAAGGAATGTTCTGCGATATTCCAGTAGTGTTGAGAGAGGGCCATAATTACGGAGAGCACTATGATTTCATAAACGAAATGACAGGGTGCTTTGCGAACGAGCAAACCTTGTCAGACGCTGTAGAGGAGATTATAGACAACCTCGATTCTTTGGCTCCAAGAGCATATGTTTTAAATAATAGAAATGCTATCCAAGCCACTAGAGCAATTGAAAAGTGCATCGCAAACCAAGAAGGTGTGAGTTGCGATATGTGGCATGAAAAACTGGCCGTTAAAACGAATGACTTAGTAGGTATGAGTTACCTAAAAGCAGACCCTCAGCATTTTGCGAAAGCTAACGATGAAATTAAAAAGTGCCCGTCCGGTAATACCCACATTCAATTCATAAGTTAGCTACGGAGTAAGCGATCAATATAGACCGTTGTGATTCGTTTAGTGTTTGAGGCTATCTTCGTTTAAGGAGATGCGTTCTATATCTAACCGTGCTTCACAGCCGAAAATAAAGTCCCCTTGCTCTTCTCTTATCCAGTGATCTCCAACCGCGCGGATATCATCGCTAAACTTGGTCTTCTTTCTTTTTATCAATCGTTTTACTTGAAGTTGTCCTTCTTTAGGCGCTTGAGAGAGTGCATCAAGCACCATTTTTTCATTTTTGTCTGTGTTGTGCCAAGTGTCCAGTACGATGGCATTCCACACGGTTATTATCGTCAGCATAGCATCTTCCATTTCTGACTGGCTGTAATCAGCAGGGAGTGCATTTAACACTCCTTTACCGAACTCCATAATTGTGGCCGAGATTTTAGTGTTGGGAAGTGAGTATTTTGACATCGCTGACTAACCTGTTTTGATTGTATTTTTGTTTCCAGAGCCGCGGCGTGAGGTCGATTACGTCCCTGGCCGGATGTAATGCCACGCGTTGTAATACATCCACCAGATAATGGTAGGGATTAACTCCTTGCAGTCGGCAAGTCACCATCAGGTGACGTGGTCAACCAAAATTGACCAACCCAGTTAAGCTACTTTTTTCAATTTCTTCATGTCCGCCTCATATTGATTT
>NZ_CAMZMZ010000007.1:0-152815 GCF_947311905.1 Alteromonas sp. CyTr2
AAATCAATATGAGGCGGACATGAAGAAATTGAAAAAAGTAGCTTAACTGGGTTGGTCAATTTTGGTTGACCACGTCAATACGATTGAAATTCGCGTGGATAATGAATGGAGAAAACAAGAAAACAATGCCCTTAGAAAAGGGAGTGACTCTGCATTCTTTTCTCATGTCGCCCTCACGTATTCACCGGCGCAGATTGAAGGGTTAAATCTGGTGTTGGCAGTCGATAATTTGTGGGATGAACGCTTTGAAGAAATCCCCGGGACACCGGGCCGTGGCGATCAATATTCTGCCACCGTAACCTATTTTTGGTAAGGACGGCGCAATGATAGCTAATTCTCCTCATACTTTGGACGATTTTGCTGGACGTTGGACGCTGACGCGCAAAATCATCCAGCGAAATGGCGATGTGTTCGCCTTTATGGGCGAGGCTGAATTTAGCTGGCTGGAAGGCAGTGAGCACGAAGAAAGTCGCGCGTTAGCGTATTTTGAAAATGGTGAGGTTACTGCGCCAAACGGCCACGTAATGCCTGCCGAGCGTCGCTATTTCTGGCAGCAGCTTCAAACGGGTTTATTTGAGGTGTTATTCGACGATAAGCGCTATTTTCACTCATTTAGCGCTACTAACCCAAACGCTGAGCACTTATGTGGTGACGATAACTATGTGGTGCGTTATGACTTCAGTACGTGGCCTGTATGGCGCTCAACATGGAAGGTCATTGGACCTCGCAAAGACTACACCATGATAAGTAAGTATAGCCCTGCGTAGTGGACGCTCTCTTAAGGCTTAGGGGCGTTCCTGTTTTTTGGAGTATTGATGAGACATCCAAAGCGCTAAAGCGATGATGGCGCCGCCAAGAAACAACCGAGAGAAGTCTGTGTCTTTTTGCCAAAGCAGTAAATTAACCACAAGACCTGCTGGAATAAGCGCGTTATTCATAATGGCTAACGTACCACCAGACACTTTTAGTGCACCTTGATTCCAAAAATAATACCCAAGCCCTGACGCCACAATACCCAACCATAGCAACACGCCCCATTGTTCAGGGTTTTGTGGCAGCTGACTCGTGTTGCCGAATAGGGAGAACGCAGGTAGAGCAACGGCCAATGCACCTAAATAAAACCACGCGAATACGTTGTGATAGGGCATTTGGGTTTCAAACGTTGAAGTCAGCTTTTTATAACCCACTTGTCCCAAAGCAAAACAAAGGTTAGCACCTTGAACAATAGCAAAACCAAACCAGAAATTTTCACTAACACCATTGAAGCGAATTATTGCTGCACCTGCGGTGGCGATAAGTGCACACAATAAATAAAACGGGGTAAACCGCTTAAACAGGGCGTCATTTAAAATGGCTACATAAAGCGGCGTGAATATGGTGAAAAGTAGCACTTCTGGTACAGTTAAAAACAAAAACGCGTGGTAAAAGAAGATGTACATCAACCCTAACTGCACAGCGCCTAAGCTTGCCAGAATCGCTTTTAGTTTAGTGCTCAATAGAGCCGGCTTTAGAAAAGGAAGGAAAACTACGGTGGCGAGCACGATCCGTGTTAACACTGCAAAATAACTATCGACCGAACCTGCCAAG
The DNA here is from genome assembly GCF_947311905.1 of Alteromonas sp. CyTr2. Classification (NCBI taxonomy): domain Bacteria; kingdom Pseudomonadati; phylum Pseudomonadota; class Gammaproteobacteria; order Alteromonadales; family Alteromonadaceae; genus Alteromonas; species Alteromonas sp. CyTr2. The sequence continues at coordinate 1,588 of NZ_CAMZMZ010000007.1, forward strand.
AACTCGCCTATGAGCGAAAAGGAAAATGCCCATAGGACAGTAACGGCTATTAAATAAATCACACGCTGCACTTCTTTGAAAGATTAACCGCGCCGTAAAATAGGTTATCGCCGCTTTTATATCAACAGTTAGCTTCTTCATTGCCGATAATTTTAGTGAATAGAAGGATGCCCGGAGTTTATTATTCCAACGGTGTTCTCATTACCTTTTCTTCTGCCATACCTTCACCCTGTTAACATAAACCTAGCCCCTCTCAATACGTGTTTCAGACGTATTTCTTATCACGGGAGCTTCGCAATCGTTAGGAATAGTGCAGCCATGACTTTCTTGAGAAAGAGAATGGCCTATTAATGTTGGATACAGCCACGCACCAAAGCAAGCGCCAAATATTGGTGCAAAAATAGGAATAATGAAGTACGGGATATCCTTTGCACCGGAAAGTGAATACTCCCATCCTGCGAAATAGGTAAAGAGTCGCGGTCCAAAATCCCTTGCGGGATTCATAGCAAATCCGGTCAATGGCCCTAAAGAAGCGCCGATAACGGCGATTAGAAGACCCACGAGGAGTGGATTCATAGCTCCTCGCGGAGCGCCGTTTTTTTCGTCCCCTAACGCCAATATTGCGAACATTAAAACTGCTGTGATAACGAATTCAACACTGAAGGCACCCCAGAATGAAAGTGCTTCGTGAGGATACGTTGCGAAAATGCCCGCAGTAGCGAGTGCCCCTATGCTTTCTCTTGATAGGTTGTGCGCAAGTTCATAGTCAACAAAAAGTTGATAATATAGGCTGTAGATAAGAGCTGCAGAACAAAATGCTCCCAAAAACTGGGACGCTATGTAGGGCGCGACTTTGTGTTTTTCAAAACCGTGGAACATTGCGAGTGCTATGGTCACCGCGGGGTTGATGTGGGCACCCGAAACGCCAGCAGTACAATAGATGGCAATGGACACGCCCACGCCCCAAAGAATACTCATTTCCCACTGGCCGAAGGAAGCACCTGTTAATACCAATGCTGCCACTGCGCCAACGCCGAAGAATATTAGAATGCCTGTGCCTACAAATTCAGCAATACACTGCCGGACAAGTGTTGGTTCCGAGAGAGGTAACATATGATTTCCTTTTTATTATAACCCGTACAGTGCATGAGTAGAAAAAAGAGGACAAAGTTACGTGCTAGCAAATGTAGGCGAATACCGCTTCTAATGAGCGCGATTATATCATTACGCTAAATAACTCATTTGTCGTAAGTCGTTTTTCTAAACTGCTTCCAATGTACAATTAAGAGAAAATCATCATAAAACGAACATAAACGAACTGCAAATGATCAAAATCGAATATTAGTGGCTTTTTGTATATGTTATTGCGTAAAGGTAGGGGCGTATAAATACACTTCTTAGTGGAGTATAGATATCTCCGAATTACCATTGTTGCTTTTGGCGTCGCAATCACCTTTTAACTCACCCGCCTCTTCAACTAATGCCGTCATGGCATCAATAATATCTAGGAAACTCGACAGTTGTTCTGGCGTTAGGCCGTTAGATAAGTGCTCGATCTTATTAATAAGCTGTTTAGTAGGTAAGCGCATAGCGTCAAAATCTCGTTGTTTACGTGTTTAAATTTCGTTTCTTTTAAATGTCTTTCAAGTTGCTTGCCAAGATGCGAATTATTGCGTTCAAAAACCTTGTTAATAGATGGCAATTTATGTCGCTGCGCAATGTTAGGTGACAGATGACTCATCAACGGATTCTTATTGCTTCAATGCGCGTCCAGTGTCATTGTAGAAATTCAGTTTTTTTACCCGTTATAAAAAAAGGATGAAGGCAATGACAGATACAAAAAGAAGACAATTTTTAGCAACCGCAGGAGCGCTAGCTTCACTATCTGCATTGCCGGCTTCTGCACAGGCAAACCCCCGTGCTAGCGCTGAGTTACCACCTATCCTTCACATGGTTTACTTCTGGCTAAAAGACCCAGCGTCGACAGAAGATAAGCAAAAGCTTATTGACGGTTTACAATCGTTGCGCGCCATTCCACAGGTTCACTCGCTCCACATTGGCGTGCCTGCGAATACACTCAAGCGGGATGTTATCGATAATTCCTTTGACGTCTCTGAGCTTATGTTTTTTGAAAGCGTTGAAGCACAAGATGAGTATCAGCTTCATCCTATCCATAAAAAATTCATAGAAGACTGCGCTCACTTATGGCGCGAGGTAGTGGTACGCGATTCCATATCGGTTTAACTATCCGTAATTCCCAAAATAATATATCTGTCGATGTTATACGGAGTCTTTAAGCGTGCTGAAACAAGCCCTTAGTTTCGCGATTTAAAATGCGTGATATGATGTCAGTAAAGACATGATAAACAACAATTTGAGCGCTTTAAGAAGGACCAAGAAAATGCCACATATACGCGCAAGAGGTATTCAGCAAACTGTATTAGAGAAAGTCGCAGTGGATATTGTTGAGCAGTTTGCGAAGCTCACTGATACCCCCAACGATCACTTCACGGTAGAGCATATTGCGAGTCAGTTTGTTGCGGCTGGTGGAGCCTCATCAGGCTATCCTTTCATAGAAGTGTTGTGGTTTGATCGCGGGCAAGATTCCAAAACTGCGGTAGCTAACCTTATCGATGAAGCGCTTCGTCCGTTCGTAGGAAAACATACGGACATTACCGTACTTTTTGAAGACCTAAACGGCAAAGATTATTACGAGAATCGCGAGCACTTTTAGGGCGTGTGCTCAATACTTAACGTGTTGAGCAAAGGCCTCTGGTAGTAGGTTGAACGAAATAATACGCTTTAAATTGTTCAAGTCTTATTATCAGTGTCGCCCGAGACAAATTTGACAGAGACAGACATGAACAACGTTAAAATTATAGGTGCCGGCATGACGAAGTTTGTTAAGCCAGGTAGCCAGTTACCCTATCGCATTATGGCTTCGAATGCCGTGGAATCAGCCCTTAAAGATGCAGATATTGATAAAAAGCATATTCAGCAAGTTTTCGCATCTTATATCTATGGTGACAGCACCTGTGGCCAACACGCTTTTTACGACGTGGCACAGCTTGGCGTGCCAGTTGTCAATGTAAATAATAATTGTGCAAGTGGAGCCAGTGCTATTTATCTTGCCCGACAAGCAATTCTTTCCGGAGAGGTCGACTGCGCTGTAGCTTTTGGTTTTGAGGAGATGCAGCCGGGAGCTTTGGGCAGTCATTGGCAGGATAGAGAAAGTCCGTTTGACCGTTTCACGCCTGTTTATGATGAGTTTGATGTGCCTCCAGCTCCTATCGCGTTGAGAGCGTTCGGTTCAGCTGGCAAGCACTACATGGAAAAATTCGGTGTAAGCCCAAACCTTTTTGCTGAAGTTTCGGTTAAGTCTCGACAGCACGCTATCAACAACCCTTTTTCTTTGTTTACTTCTTCACTTAGCGTGCAAGAAGTGCTAACAGACAAGGTGATTTTCGATAGCTATTTAACGCGAACAATGGCTTGTCCACCTACCTGTGGCGCTGCAGCAGTTGTGTTGTGTAGTGAAACATTTACCAAGAAACACGGCATAACAAATGCGGTGTCTATTCTTGGACAAGGAATGGCTACGGACACTATTGATTCTTGGCGTGACCCCATTTCAGCGGTGGGGAGTGAGATGACAAAAATAGCATCTCACAAGGCATACGAGGCTGCAGCGGTCTCTCCAAACGATATAGATGTAATAGAGCTGCACGATTGCTTCACAACGAATGAGATTATCACTTATGAAGCACTTGGGTTGTGCCTTGAAGGTGAAGCTGAAAAGCTCGTCATTGACCGAGACAATACCTATGGTGGTAAATACGTTGTTGGACCGTCAGGTGGTTTGATGTCAAAAGGCCATCCCATCGGGGCGACGGGTATAGCGCAGTGTGTTGAACTATCGTGGCATTTAACTAACAGAGCAGGGCAGAGACAGGTAGAAAATGCAAAGCTTGCTCTGGCGCATAACATAGGTCTGGGGGGCGCGGCGGTAGTGACTATCCTTGGCGCCGACTAGCTTACAATACATGCCCAGCAGCAAAATGTAGCCGAACCGTGTTTGGGCTAGACGGGCTCGTTGAGCTAAAAAGAAGCTTTCGCTCAATCACAGATTCGGTGTGCCTTACTCGGTATTTGGCGAAGTTGGGAAGGTGATCATTACGTGTAGCTGGTCACCTTCGTAATTGACGTTAAATGTTCCATTCAGCGCTTCTACCAGTGCGTTCACAATCGCTAATCCAAGCCCGTTTCCTTGTGAATGACTTTCACGCCAAAATCGTCTTGTCATGTACGCTAGCGTTTCAGTATTAAGCGTTGCATGATTGGAAACGCGAATAACAAACTCGTTGTCGTCTTCTTCAATGACTATTGAAATCGGCATTCCTTTAACACCATGTTGACGGGCGTTATCTATTAGATTTTTCATGACAATAGTGAATGCGAATACGGGGATGTGTGATAGTCGTTTTGAAACATTGGTATGAACCTGAATGTCGTTGTTTTCACAGCCTAACTCTGTCAGCAGGTTGCTAAGTTCTTTAGACAGTTCCCACGGTTGCACATGCTGCTCAATTGGCGCTTTGTCTACTCTTGCCAGCAACAGCAAGTTTTCTAATAAGCTTTGCAAGCGACGTGCACTAAATAAACTCTTCTCAATGGCACGCTGTTGCGTTTCTCCTTGCGTGACTTTTGCTACCTGTAGTTGACTAATAATGCCCGTCAAAGGTGTTCTTAATTCATGAGCAGCGTTATCGGTAAACGCTTTTTCCCTTTCAATAGCGTTTTCAAGCTTGGTGAACAACTGATTCTGGCTATCAATTAGGGGAGTAATTTCTTGCAGGTTATGCCTTAACCGAATTGGATTTAAATCGTTTGGTGAGCGATTGGTGATGGCGTCTTTTAGTCGCTGAAGCGGCCTCAACTCTCTTCCTAAGGCAAACCAGATCACAAGCAGCGAAACCACGAGGGAAATGAGTGTTGGAAGGGCGCTGACGATTACCATCTGGACAAATATTGCATGTCGCTCAGAAAGCTTTTCAGCGATAGAAATGGTGTGCTTTTCTGTTTTTAAAGAAAATACCCGCCACTCGATGTTTTCAACAATAACGGTATCAAGTCCCGATGGTAGCGTATCAGGTAGTGTTAGCTCTTGAGGGTGGCTATTAGCAATAATTTCACCATTTAACGCGCTTATCTTACAGGCAAGGCCTTTTAAGGTGCCCGCATCGTTGAACGTACCGTTTGGGGAAAGCCCCAAGTTGCCCACTGAATTTTGGTCGGACAGCATAAGGTTATTCATCATTCTTGCTGTGGAGGCAAGGCGGCTATCCATGGCTTGGTTTATCTCGCTTTTCAGCTGGGTAATAGAGAAATAACTGGCTGTTAGCCACAAGACAAAAAATACAGGAGCAATAATTGCGATGAGCTTTAGTCGAAGACTCATGTTTCTTATTCCTGCTGATGAGCGAGGCGGTAGCCCAGACCACGTTCCGTGATAATGATATGTTTACCCACTTTTTTTCTAAGATTAAATAAATGCACGTTTAAGGCGTTGCTATTCACATCATCGTTGACGCCATATAAGTAGTCTTTAAGCTGTGCTTCACTTAAAATTCTGCCTGGGTTTGATAAGAATAAATACAGAAGTTTCAGTTCACATGCAGATAAGGATAACTGTTCGCCGCGCACTTCTACGCGTTTGGCTTTAGCATCAAACGTAAGCTCTTCAAACTTCAATATCTCGTGTAAATGCTGATCTTGTCTTCTCGTTACGCTGTAAATTCTCGCAATTAACTCTTCAAAGTCAAAAGGCTTTGTCACGTAGTCATCTGCGCCTTTGTTGAGCCCCGTCACCTTATCTTCAATGGCATCTCTTGCCGTTAAAAGAATGATTGCCATTGGCAGCTTTTTCTTCCTGACTAACGATAACAATTCCAGTCCGCTTCCATCGGGTAGTGCGATATCTAACAAGCACACGTCAAACTGGTTGATTGATACATAGTGCTTAGCCTCACTTAACGTGACGGCGTGGGTGACTTGCATGAGTTTGCTTTGAAGGTAAACACATACTGCGTCTGCAATAACGAGGTCGTCTTCAACGAGAAGAATATTCATAGTTTTTCACAAAGCGGTTTGATGCGTAGAAGCTAATGGGTGAACATTAATATTAAATTAATCTTTGGTAATTAGTTTACCAGCTCAAACTTACTAAGTGCATTTAACGTGAATACGATCAATTTAGGCCCTTTCGCTATGATGACCAGCACCGCATTAATTATTGCGGGTGTAATTATTTTCTGGAGCCTTGTCGGCTATTTGGCAAGAGCCAGTAAGCAGAAGAACGAAGTTACTGACACTATATTCTGGTCTATCGCAGCAGGGCTAGTTGTGGCACGTTTAATCTTCGTCATAGATTTGTGGGAGATTTATCAAAAAGACTGGCTTTCCGTACTCAATATTAGAGATGGTGGTTTCAATAGCTATTCTGGATGGTTTGCGGGCCTAACGGTTCTTTTGGTTAGAGCAAAAAAGCATCGTCAGCTTATGTCGTTTTATCTTAAATCTGGGGCTATCACCGCGGCTGCGTTGTTTCCACTAGTTGTAATTCAAACCTTATATAATACCTCTCCTAGTCCGCTAAATATCAATGCTCAGACTTCAAGTGGCGAGTATCAATCACTAGAGCTAAATATCGGTAAACCTGTCGTCATCAACTTTTGGGCTTCATGGTGCCCTCCGTGTCGCCGCGAAATGCCCGTTTTAGCGCGGGCACAACAAACGCAGTCAGACGTAAAATTTATTTTTATCAATCAAAGCGAAGCGCCCACGAAAGCAGAGCGCTTCTTAATGAGCCAAGGTGTTGACCTTGAAAATACTTACTTTGATTTTGCAGGCAATATCTCAAAAAGCTTTGGCGCATATGGCCTGCCAACTACGTTATTTTTCAATGCAAAAGGCGAGTTAGTTGACCGCCACATGGGGGAGCTGTCTGAGGCTAGCCTTCAGCATTACCTCCGTCCTCTTCTCAAGTAAATTAAGTACCTCAAGGAATAAGAATGCTAAAAGTAGTCTCTTGGATGTTAGCTTTCTCTAGCTCATCATTCGCCACTGATAGTGAGCTTCCAAAGCCTCTCAGCATCGTTGAAAAGCAAGGCGGAGAGGTGATAAGTCGCTTTGATGCGCCATCCCAAATGACAGGCTATGTCATTGACTTCAAAGGTAATGCAATCACGGTTTATGTCACGGAAGATGGTCAGTATATGTTGGCTGGAAAAATGTTCGACGCAAACGGACAAGATGTTGGAGCTAACGAATTAAATAACTACATAAACGGTGCGCAAAGCGAAAAAATATGGCAGCAGTTGAGTGAGTCGAGTTGGGTTTTAGATGGTAACCCTAATGCTAGTAGAGTTGTCTATGCCTTTACCGATCCGAACTGCCCTTATTGTCAAAAGTTTTGGCAGCAGGCCCGACCGTGGGTTGACGCCGGTAATGTTCAAATTCGGCATATCCTGGTCGGTATATTGAAGGCTGATAGTTATGGAAAATCTGCAGCCATTCTTAGCGCAGAAAACCCTAGTGAGATTCTTCACAACCATGAAGCTGGTCAATTAGCGCTGCTTAAGCCTTTGAATAACCCGACACCAGAGGTGAAAAAGGAGCTTGATGACAACCACAGGCTTATGCGACGACTGAGCCTTTCCGCTACGCCTGCCATTTATTTTAGGGATGAGTCTGGTGCTGTGAAATTACAAATGGGGCTTCCGACCACAGCTCAATTAGAAACAGTGCTAGACAATTAAAGATAAAGGGAGAGACGGAATTAACAATGAGTACAAAATGTTCCCTTAAGTCAGGAGCTACATTTACTATTTATCTCAGATAAAAACCTTCAGTAATCTCATTTGAATCGTTTACGTATATTACTAATCAAAATTAAAGAGATATCCGTACATGAGAAAAGTTGTTATTGGAACCCATGATGAAGGGCTTAAAAGATTAAAGACGACAGACGTTGACGAGCCTCAAACAGTTGGAAGTAAAGAAATTAAAGTACGTGTTCATGCGAGTTCATTGAATTACCATGACCTTAGTGTTGCTAATGGCACTATTCCTACGGCGCAGAATCGTGTACCCCTGTCTGATTGCTCTGGCATCATTACTCAAGTTGGTGAGGACGTTGATGAGTTCGAGGAGGGCGATCATGTTGTGTCGACATTTTTTCCGGATTGGCTGAACGGTGAACCTAGGTGTAGCGATTTCAGTCGAACGCCTGGTGATGGCCTTGACGGATACGCAACAGAATATGTCGTTCGACCAGCCACATGGTTTACTAAAGCTCCACAAGGATGGAGCCATGCAGAGGCCGCCACAATTACAACGGCAGGGTTAACAGCGTGGAGAGCATTAGTTGTTGAGGGTAAGCTTAAAGCTGGCGACAAGGTGCTGTTGCTAGGTACTGGCGGTGTCTCAATATACGCACTTCAAATAGCCAAAGCGATGGGGGCATACGTTGCTATCACTTCCTCCTCGGATGAAAAGCTTGAAAAGGCTAAAGCCCTTGGCGCTGATTTCATCGTGAACTATAAAGCAGAACCCGAGTGGGGGAGTGCGGTTAACGCGTGGAGCGGAGAGAAAGGTGTAGACCACGTTGTGGAAGTGGGAGGGCCTGCTACCTTAGCACAGTCAATCAATGCGTGTCGTGTGAATGGAAATATTGTCCTTATTGGCGTATTGACCGGCGTGAAAGGAGATGTTCCAACAGCAGCGCTGATGGCAAAGCAGATCAATCTTAAAGGGATTATTGTTGGGAGCAGGGAGCATCAAAATGACTTCGTAAATGCCCTAGAGGCGAGCGGAATAAAGCCTGTAATTGATACAAGTTTTTCACTCGATGAACTCGCTAAAGCGTTTGAATATGAGGTTAATGGCAAACACTTCGGCAAGATTTGTATTGATATCTAAGAGTTCTGGCATTGTTTGTGACGCTATCAAAGTTAATGGTTTGCAAATCAAGTGATGCATTGATAACAAGACTTCTTTGTCAAAGCTGGATCATTGGCAGTTAGGGAGCCACTTGAATTAAATGATGATGATGGATTAAGTGTGCCAGCGGTGTTTCGCAACAGACTTCAAAAGCAAAAAGCCTTCCACACGGAAGGCTTTTTAATATCAATTATGCTCAGACTTAGACTATGTAAAAATGCTAATTTTTACTCAAACTTAACCTTCATCTGGTTGAGCTAAATGTTCCAGCCTTTCTTCAACCTAGAATATAGGTAGCGCCATACGCACAGGGCAAAAACGATAAACGCGCTGTCTATAATGAGCGAGTTCATGACTAACGAACTAGGGTAGTGAACAGCAAAGTGAGTAATGGCCAATACAACTAACAAGGCGGCGAGACAATTCAACAGCACCAAGTGAGTTTTCATAAGCACTTTTTGCATTAGTGAAGCGATAAGAATAGCTGTCAATGTTACCCAGAAAACAGGTTTTGTGGGCAGCGCCAGCGTTAACTCTAACAATGCAGCCCAAATAAATGCGATAGGCGTGCCCCACACAAAACCGAGCCAAAGCTGGTTTAAGGCATCTTGCTTAGCGCGTTTTGCCAGCCACAAATTTATGCCGGTAACAGAGATAATGGTTAACGCGAACCCCATTAATCCGAAGAATATCTTCATTGCTTCTGGACCAAAGTGGCCGAAGTGTATGCGATATACAGAAAATATCGCTTGTTGGCCAGCATCACCATCTGAATAACCGACTTTATCGATGTATTGTCCACTGGCATCAAAGCGGTATTGTTCTGAATAAATGAGCTTATCCAAGTGCTGAGAGCCGAGCAAAATATACTGATTGTCTTTGGTCGCGTTTTCCAAAGTAACAAAAATGGGCTGGGTATTGGGCTCCATTTTCATTATGTCGGTCAGCGCTTTTTCTATATTCGCAATGGCTGGCTGATGTTCAAGCTGAATTGATGAACCATAAATGTCGGCAAACAGATCAAGCTTGTTTCCTTCATATAAGGTATCGGCATAAATGGACGTTAAAAACGATGCTAAACCAAAATAAACGCCGGTTAGTGCAATCATCAAGTGAAAAGGCAAGCCCCACACGCTCATTCTATTGTGTAAGTCGCCTTGTGTAAGTTGCTCGTTGTTACCTGTTCGCAAGCGAAAGGCATCTTTAAAAATACGTCTGTGAGCAACAATGCCAGAGATAATCAATGCACTCAAAATAGCACCCAATACACTGACGGCCATCATTCCGATGTCTTCTGGCAAATGAAGAGCGGTGTGTAAATCAACGATTAAATCAGTAATAGGTGTTGTGGATGGTTCACTTAATTCGCCGGTTGGAGAAATATTCCAATACTCACCGTCTGCACTAATGCGTGCGCGTGGCAAATCGTGCGTAGGCAAGCGAATGACAATGTTTCCCTGTGTTTGACCCTCTTTCATTGTGAGAAAGCGTTCATAAGCATTTTGAATGCTGCCAGGGGTGTAATCTAGATTATCTGCAATATGGGGTTGTTCCCACCGCAGAAGTTCTTGAGAGAAAACAGATAAAGTGCCTGAAAAGCACACCCAATACATCAATACACTAACGGCTAGTCCTAACCAAGCGTGACTTTTTAAGGCGCTTTTATTTGCGCTGGGAGAAATAGAAATACTCATTTTATATACTATACAAGTAGAAGTAACTTAACGCGCTAAGTACACTCAACACCCCAACCGGGCGCCATAGTTTACTGTCTGCACACAGCCAGTATGCGCCACATCCCCATAAAAGAGGCATGGTGTAAATTCCAAGTGCAATCTGATTCACTTTGCTCATGCTAAGTGCTGTTGTCCACACTACAGTAACTAACATGGCGCAAATAGCACTTAAAAACACACTGCCAAGTAGTTTTACAAGGGCGTTAAAAGCAATAGAGGTAGACGGGGTAGTCAATCCAGATGCGAACGGTAAATTGACGCGTTTTACATCTTTACTTATTCGTTGTCGGGCGAGATAAATCCAACTCCATGCTTGTAACGAGAAAGCGACCACTGCGTAACAGGTACCTAATTCAGGGCCGTACTCTGTAACCCAAAGGCTTAAACTCGCCAGCATTAACAACAATGCCGAGAGTTTAGATATACGTTTAAAGGCGATCTGTGTGCTTTGCCAAGCGCGGTAAAACAAACCTATCGCCAATGCGCTGCCTAAAAAGGCAGCGATTGACAGCAGCATAACTTAATCCGTTAAAAATTGAATGAAGCAGACAGTCTGAATGTCCGAGGTTCACTTAATACAAGGTAGTTTGAGCCAGGGAAGCCTCCTACCGACGCCCAGTAATTATTGTCAAAGACGTTATCTACACGAGCGCGAAGTGTGATGTCGGTCATTCCTGCAAAGAAGCTGTAACGAACGCCTAGATCGAAACGATTAGATGCATCGACTTCAAGGCTATTGTCGGCACTGGCATATTGTTTCGACGTATAGGCCGCACGTGCATCGACAGTAAGCCCTGGAAGGGCATCAACATCCCACTCAAGATTAATGTTTGCTTGTAAATCAGGAACACCAATGGCCGTTTTGCCATCTAGCGTACCGTCTTGAGTTTTAGTCATTTCCGCATCGAGCCAAGTGAATCCGCCCAAAACACGTAAATTTGAAGTTGGCATGCCAAATACGCTTAACTCAAGCCCTTGGTTTTGCTGTTCACCATCGGTACTGAAAACATTGTCTTTAATAATTGAGCTTTGCTTTGAGGTGTTGAAAACACTCAATGAACCACCGTATTGGCCAGCATCATATTTCACACCTACTTCTATTTGCTCGGCGCTGTATGGGTCAAAAGCTTCACCCGCGTTTTCAATTGGTTCACCACCGCTTGATGCAGGCGCTACCTCACCAGGAAGCAGCCCCTCGATATAGTTGGCGTAATAAGACACCTGTTCTGACGATTTATAAACAATGCCCACAACCGGCGTGAATTGAGATTCGTCGTACCCTGACAACTCATCACCTGTATTGTAATCAAAGGTGCGGGTTTCAATGTTTTGAACACGGCCACCAAGGGTTAAGAGAATTTTTCCATCGTTAAACGAAATCATGTCTGCAAGAGCAAAACTAGAAAGGTCTGTTTTTTCTGTGATTAGTGGGTTGCTAAGGTCGCCACCAATAAAGAAGTCAGCATCGGGCACGGTTGCCGTTACCGGGTTATAAATATTTCCAGCAAAGCCGCTAAAATCTGAAAACGCATAGGCATTTTCAGATTCTAGAAAAAACGTTGATGCAGACGTAATGATCGTGTGTCCCACGCTTGCGGTTTTGAATTCGATATTGAGACCCACTTCACCTGAGCGAATTTCATCATTTCTAACGTTATCAAAACGGTAAGCGGAAAAGTCGCCATTTGCTTCTGCCTGTCTAGGGTTAGCAAACACATTATCTTCTTCACCCGATCTGAAACCATACGCCGCCCATGCAGTGATGTTGTCGGTAAAATCGTATTCTCCTCGAACCGCACCGAAAAATTGACGCTCGTTAGTGTAAGTCCACTCTTGGGCAAAATTGGTGTCGCTGTCAGGCGCTTCTGGAATTGTACTGCCTGGCGTGACTGCAGGGCGTGGTGAGTCAACCTGATGGTCTTGGTAGCCCAAATCCAAAGAAAGACGGAAGTTATCGCTATCGTGATCAATGCCGATAGCAGCAACGCTCAATTCACGATCTTGGTTATCGATGCTTGTTTCGCCGCCTCGTTGTACAAAATTAGCTCTTACGCCGGTACTTTGGCTGTCGTCGCCAAATCTGCGGCTTACATCTGCTGCGCCATACCAATGTCCTTGAGACTCGTATCCAAGCGTAACACGGTTTAATGGGTCGTCGCCCGCGCGCTTAGGCACTATATTCACCGAACCACCTAAGCCGCTCCCGCCCGGTGCTGCGCCGTTCAGAAATGCACTGGCGCCACGGAAAACCTCAACGCGTTCTGACAACTCTGCAGCAACATATTGGCGAGGTAAAACACCATACAATCCGTTGTAAGTCATATCGTCAGAATAAACGGGAAACCCGCGCATTACGTATAGTTCTTGAAAATTACCAAAGCCTTTTGCCACACGAACCACCGGATCGTTTTGCAACACATCGGCGATACTTCTTGCTTGCTGCTCCCTTATGATGTCTGCGGTAAAGTTGGTGCTTGCGAATGGAGAGTCCATCATGTCGAGATTACCTAAAATACCCGCACGACCACCGCGAGATACTTGGCCTCCTGCAAAGCTATCTCGTAATTCAACCTGAGATGCATCAACAGTAATATGCTCAATGTCATCATTATTATTTTTTTCTGTTTGTGCATATACAGGCGCGCCTGCAGACGACAGGCCGATCATCACGGCTAAGGCACTTTTAAGCAAATTCATGGGAGCTCCAAAAATCAAAAGACAACGAATATGATAACTATTTTTATTTTAAAAAGGCAGGGTATGTTCCGTTAAAATATGAATTTCGTCTTTTATTTGAAGAGGACTATCGTGCTTTGTGCCTAGATTTTAGGTAAAAGTCCGCACACGCTTCTATCCATGCAACGTGGTTGAAGGGACGAAGAGAGTAAAATTATTTTGACTCGAGAAGTTTAATCCAGTGATCAAATACGCCCAGATTTTCGAGAATGATCTTAAAACACATTAGTATAGGCACGGCAAGTAAAACGCCTACCACACCCCATAGCCAACCCGTTATTGCTATCCAAATTATGATTATTAATGGGTTAAGCTGCATACTTCTTCCTAGCACCGCAGGCGTGATGAGTTGTGATTCAATAATATTCAATATTAAAAACAGACCCGCAGGCAGAAACGCACTGTTGGTAAGCCCAAACTGAACAAGCCCAACTACCAGCAATACCACACAGCTCGCCACACCACCCAAGTAGGGGACAAAGTTCATCAGCGCAACCAGCGCTCCCCAAAGTAACGCATCGTCTATTCCTAAATAGTAAAACACGCCTGCTGTAGATAATCCTAAGCATGAGTTTATGATGCTGATGGTGACGATATACGAAGACAGCTCCCTTTGAATTTGATCGACCAATACCAGCGTTCGTCGCTTGTTAGTAACTATGGGGAAGTCTCTTACAAAAACATTGAATAGGTTGGGGCCAAAAACCAACAAGAAGAAAATTAAAACAATACAGGCGAGCACCTGTGCCAGTAAAAATGGCGCGTTACCGAAGAGTGTGAGCCCAATATCTATTCCGCTTTGTTTAATTTTGTCCGTCACAGAGTTTGTGTTGTCTTGCGGTGGAGAAATTTCAGGTGACTTCTCATCGTCACCAAACCAGCTAAAGAATGAACGTTCTTTTTCAACGGGTTCAGCTGGAGGCGTTGCATAAGCGTCGATGTTGCTGCTTATCTCTTCAATTTCTTTGGATATCTCGGCAGCAATTTTGGGGAGAGATTGCATCCAGCGTTCTGCCGGTTCAGCAAGCTCTATACCTAAAAATGTAAACGGCGCGACCAGCAAAGCAATCAGGGCTCCTGCTGAAAGTGTGCGAGGTATCAATAACTTGCGTGCGAATGCAACAAGAGGGCTCAAAAGCAGAGCAACAAAGGCGGAAAAGAAAAGAGGAACAAGTAAAGATTTGGCAAGGTACAATGTATAAATGACAGCAAAAATCACAAGAATATTTAGCAGTCTGGTTTGTTGGGCTATTTTGGGGAACTTACCAGCATACTTTGCGTTCCCTTTATCTTGATTCGAGCCAGCGTTGTCCATGTCTTAGCCTTGGTAGAAAGTGATCTTGGTAGAACTTTTACTAGTGATAGCGTAAGTGTTACGAAAATTTAATCATTTAAGTTCAATTACCGCACCGCTATAGAAGTCGCTTTGTACTGCTTTACGTAAATCGTTAGCTAAATAGTGATTTCTACTTTAGTATAATTTTTTCTGCATTATTTGAGCGAATTATGTCTGAGCCAATAAGTAGGGCTCATCTTCTTTTACCGACGACATCCCCTTTCAAGCTCTTATAGAAAACATAACTGGTGCGGTGATATTTGCCGATGATAATCAAGATGCCGCTATTACCATGGGATGGATATTGGAGGCAAAAGGGTGTCAGGTTCAAGTAGTGGAAGATGGGCCATCCGCATTAAAGGCTGTCGCGTCTTTCACGCCCGATTTAGTGTTGTTGGAAATCGGCATGCCGGGTATGAATGGTTACGAATTATGTACGGCACTTCGCCAAAATCGTGCGTTACCAAACGGCACGATGCGCCATAGGGCTTTAAAGCTGTATTGGTTGTCAGCTATAAACCTTCGATGGTGTTACAGGTAACACATTCGATAATATCGCAACGGTGTTGTGATCTTTCTGAGTAAGAAAGGTACTACTAAAACCATGCACGGATTAATTTCTTAATGGAGAGTACTAATGCCCCGCATTACTCGTCGTCACTTCCTTCAACTAGCAGGTTCAGGTTTGCTGGTTGCGCAAAGTCCTTATTTAATGGCAAAGCCTTCGAAAAAGAAAATAGGGGTGGCGCTGTTAGGGTTGGGCAATTACAGCACAAATTTACTCGCCCCTGCCTTACAGGACACTAAACACTGTGAATTACGGGGGATAATTACGGGGAGCGAGAATAAGATCCCGCAATGGCAGCAAAAGTACGGCATTAAAGACAGTAATGTGTACACGTACAGCACCATGGCAGATATTGCGAATAATGACGATATTGACGTTATTTACGTTGTAACGCCTACTGGCACACACGAGGACTTTGCGGTACAAGCCGCAAATACCGGAAAGCATGTGTGGTGTGAAAAGCCAATGGCCATGGATAGCGAAGAATGCCAAGCTATCATAGATGCGTGTGACAAAAATGGCGTGCAGTTGTCGATAGGCTATCGTATGCAGCACGAACCCAATACCCGCACTTTTCATCAGTATCTTGAAACTAAGCCGTATGGAAACTTGACCGCGGTATCGAGCTTCGCTGGTTATGCAGGACAAGGAAGAGCGCCTGACAACTGGCGAATGAAAAAGCACATGGGCGGCGGTGCACTCTATGATATGGGCGTTTACGCGATAAACGGCGCGCGCTTTTTAACGGGCCGTGAGCCATTAGCGGTAACGGGAAGTCATCCACCACAGCGCTTTCCAGAGACGTTTACTGAGGTTGATGAAACGACCTTGTTTACGATGGATTTTGGCGACGGACTAGTGGCCGATTGCGGTACCAGTGTAGTGGAAGGGTTTAACCATTTTAAAGCTGATTGTGAGAAGGGCTGGTATCAACTTAAACCCATGCAGAGCTACAGCGGGGTAACGGGCACCACGTCTGATGGAAAAACGCTGGTTCCTATAAACGGTATGCAGCAAACGCTGCAAATGGATAACGATGCACTGGCCATATTAACTGGACGACAGCCTATGGTGACTGGCAATGAAGGTCTGGCCGATATCCGCATTGTGAACGCTATATTCAAGGCGGCGAAAACAGGGGAAACGGTAGCGCTATAAGGCGTTTTTACGCGAATACGCTACCGGACAGTAAATGCCATTTGCTCACATTACGACTGGGTCTAGCAGGCTTTTTTGTCTCAGCTACCGTTCATCAAGAAGGTTAATCAGCGCGCATAAAGCTAATATATTGAGTTAAAAACTCGTTTTCGTTATACCCTTTAAGTGCGCGTGATAAAACGATACGCGCGCAATTCGCATTGAGTGTATTTTCTCCCGCTTTCATACCATGATGGTAATGAATGTTGTTCTTACCCCAATACTGCCTTTTACCTTTGAGAATAACGTCGCCCACTATCTCTTTTTGATTTGCAGATGCCTTATTCGCGCGCCCACCTTGCTGCGTGGAATGTAGCGACATTATTGAAGACGGATGAAATGATGGCGCATCCTCAAATTGCTCTATCCCTAACGGAAATGCCTTATAAATATCTGCTGGGTTGTAATACCAATGTACCGGCATAGCCAATGCGTCGCCGATAAACGCGTTCTTGAGTGCCGCTTTTGCTCGTTTGATTGACAGTGAAGACATTTCTTTAAGCCTACCTCTTACGCAGTACTGTGCGGGATTGAATAATCAAGTACCTTTAAATTACGCACTGTAGGTCGAAAATGATCGTTCTAATGCTCATCGAAAAGCGACTTGTTGCGGATATATTTTCGCATGTAGTGATAGGTAATTGGGCGTAACAACCAGCTGTGAAGCGACATCAAAAAGCGTTTATGGGTAGGCGTGTTTTCGTAAATTTTATCATCGTGCAGCCACAGCATCTTGCCAACGTGCCAGAAGTAAAAAGGGAAGGGCGGCATAAAGGTTATTACATCTAAATCGCAGCAAATGCGATACGTTCTATGGTGTAGCGTGTAGTGCTTATACCAAGAGCGCGTACCCACTGCGGGCTGTCCGAAAGTCACTACCCTTTTTACTGACTTTGCGTATAAACGCTCAAAGTAATCAGCCATTAATACCGCTACTGCGCCGCCGGACGAATGGCCAATGAATGTAAAGCGCTTGCCTTGCTGCCTAAGTGGTTCAAGCACTTTTACAAGTAGCTCTCTAAGTGGTAATGCTTCATTGGATGTCTTAGTGCTGGAATACATAGGTTGAGCCAGTAGCCGCGCAAACCCCCAGTGGACCCAGAATTTTCTGTTTAACTGATTGAGTTTGTTAGGGATGAAGAATAAATTCGCTAGCCAATCTCTTACCCCCAATGAACCGCGAAAAACGATAATGACCTCTTTTTTATTCTCGACCCACAAGATTCTTACGCTCATTCTGCCGTACTTATCGACTAGCTGGCGTTCATAAAAAGGATCTAAGATTTTTTGGTATTGCTCGTCGGCATCAGGGTAGGCGAGTTGGCAGAGAATGGCATATCTTTCATATTGATAGCGTTTCAATTTCTTCATGAAAACTCGTATTGGAGCATTTAGCGTTTTTGAAGCTGAGCCGTTGAAGACTCTTTCACTGAATACTTCACGCTACAGGGAGTTTATTTCAGTGTTATGACGGGGCGCGTCATTTTTCTTTAACTTGCTCAGAGTAAAGCCCCTTTTCACGGCAATACTCACTTAACTCAATTTCGCTCAATGCTGCTGTTTCTAAAACAATTGCGAACTTTTGCTCTGGTGACCAACCTCTGAACTATTGCTACCTGCCAAACTAGAATCTGCTTGTAAATACTTATCTCGCCATCAATACAAAGTAGATAAGTTGATACTCTCTAGCTTTGCGAATTGGCGTAATGATAAGCCACTTTCAACCAGCTTTCTAATGACGGTTTTCTTATGGTCTTCAGGATAATGCTTCACTAATAACTAACTTACCGCTCCCTGTTATATTTTTATGAAAAACTGAGGCGACAACTATCCTGACACAGGGGGGTATCGGGGAAAGCCTAAAAACGTGATGTTCCATAGCGACTAGGGATGTCATTACACGAGCCGAAAATTCCGTCAGCTAATTTGGCGGTATCGCTTAACACAAAGTATGAGTCGCAGGGGAAATTGTTGGGATATAGCCCGATGGAACGCTTTTTCAGAAGTCTCAAAACCGAATGGGTTCCAACTACTGGTTACCGGAATTTTGCTGAAGCAAAGCAGAAGATTGGTGATTACATCCATGGCTATTACAGCCGACTGAGACCGCATTCATACAACGGTGGTCTAACACCGAATGAATCGGAGAAACGTTATTGGAATAGCTACAACGATGTGGCCAAAATGACTTGACCACTACAAGCTAAGTATCAGTTTGACTATTAACCAGTATGCTAAACTTGCGATGGCGTCATTTTCATTTTTGCCCATTCGGCAAATTCTTGATAGGTACAGCAATCGGAGAGTCCCTTCCCATCACCTTCAACCACTCTATATATAAGCAAATACTTATGCTTACAATTATGTTTTCTTTCGTCTACAACCTGACGAACAGACCATAAACGCCCAGGTTGGTTATTTGTGTAGAATGCGCCCATTTCGAGCTCAAAACCGGCTATTAATTCTTCGTGTAAAATCGTATCAGCTAAGTCAATGATATGTTTAATTTGCTCGTCACTGGCATCAATAACCAATTCTGACCGGTTGATTGCCTCATGGATATGTCGCATTTTTATACGTCTCGTGTCAGGGTTATAGCCTATCCCCTTATATCGCATAAGACTTTGCGGGTAACGCCGCCAGTGAAAAAGATTGTTGAACAGTATCGCAACAGCAAACAGAATCATGCAGTTGATAATAGTTGGAGTGAGCACGTACCAATAACTTAAATCCGTTATCGCAGACCCACCAATTACAGCTGCCAAAGCGGTAGCACCACCTGGAGGATGTAATGAGCGAGATAGGTGCATAATAAATATCGAAAGCGACACTGCTACCGGAGCGGCAATAAAGAGATTTTCAATGTATTGTGCACTTGTAACGCCGACAATAGCAGAAAGAACATTGCCAGCGAAGAATGCCCATGGCGTCGATAGCTGACCATGAGGAACAGCAAAAAGAAGGACCGTTGACGCTCCCATGGATGGTAAAATTGCCGCTGCTCCCTCCGTGCCTAGCAACCATGTTGTAAGAAAAAAGCATAAAAATATAGCTAGCATTCCACCGATAGTGGCAACGACTTTTTCTGATACAACTACGTTGTTTTGAAAACCCCAAAACCGTTTTAGTGTATTTAACATATATTCCTTTGTAAGGTCAGATATAGGAAACGTATAGACAATATCTATAATTTCTGTGAACGAAAAGCTACGTTCTTATCTTTTTCACTAGGGTGATATTAAGGCGCTTCGCCAGTCTGACAAGATTTGCACGGTCCATTGACAGAGATCTGGCTGCCTTAGACCAGTTGTTTTCTGCGTTATGCAATGCCTTGATAATGAGTTGACGTTGAAATTTATCTGTTGCTTCCCGTAAGTCGGTATGGCTATCGGTCTCGAAACATACGGTGGACGAATCTGTGTCTTTACTTGTTAAAGAGTCTGAAGACACGGTTAAACCGGTAATGTCAGATGGCTCAATTATTGTATTTCCGGTTGGATTCTTCTCTCGAGCATAAAGTGCTGCGCGTGATATTACGTGCTCTAACTCTCTTACATTTCCCGGCCAGTGATAAACTGTCAGTTTATAAATTGCTTCTTTAGCCAGTATCAACTTTTGCAGTCCCAGACTTCGCCGCATTTTCTCTGCAAAATAGCCTGCCAGAAGCGGAACATCGCTTTGTCTGTCTCTGAGAGGCGGGACATATATCGGAAACACTATGAGACGATGATAAAGATCGGCCCGGAAGCGTTTATTTTGAACTTCATGCCCTAACTCTCTATTCGTAGCAGCAATAATTCTAACGTCCACTTTTCGACTCTTATCCTGACCGACCACCTGGATTTCCTGATTCTGTATTACTCTCAACAATGTACCCTGAATTTCAAGCGGAAGCTCTCCAATTTCGTCCAGAAATAATGTTCCGCCATCAGCAAGTAAGAACTTACCATCGCGGTCGTTTACGGCACTGGTAAACGCACCTTTCACGTGGCCGAAGAGTTCACTCTCTATCAGATGAACAGGAATAGCAGCGCAATTTACATATACGAGCGGTTTATTCCGCCGGTTTGATTGATAATGTAGCTCACGGGCAACAAGTTCTTTGCCCACACCAGTTTCACCTTGCACCAAAATTGTGAGGTCGGACGAAGCTGCCAGTCGAATGGTCTGCTTTAATTTTTTTGTCGTAACACTATTTCCTATCATTTCTTCACCCTGATGATGCTCAGAGCTATTCTCATTCATTGTCCGTAATACATGCTGAGTATGAGTCTTCTGTTTATTTAACTCTCTGATATATAACGCAGCATATAAAAGCCGGGCTGCCAGCCTGGACAGTGTGTCAACTGAAGCGGCATCAAGCGCATCATACTCATTAGGTTCCAGGCTATCGAGAGTAAGTACACCTAGCAACGTTTCATCTTTATATAAAGGAATTCCCATACAGGAATGTACGTTCATATTATGGGTATGACTTGCAATCATTCCATCATAGGGGTCTGGTAACGGCGAATCAGCTGAAAAGCGAGTGACCGCCCTCGTGCTACAGATTGCTTTTAAACGTGGATGTTGCTCTGGAATAAACCGTCGCCCCATGACGTCATCGGACAACCCTCTCTGCGCAACGGGAACAAGTGTCTCGTGTCGAAAAATCAATAGTGCTACAGCATCTGCTTTAATAGTTGCACAAACCGCAGAAATCAAACTTTCATAAAAACAATTCATCGAAACTGCAGCGGACAGATCAAGGGCAAAGTTAACCAAACTAAATTGAGATATTTTACTCATGAGACCATTTTATATTAACACGAAGCATAGGTCATTATGACACAAACGATCCTAATTAGCTCATTAAGTGATGAGTCATTTTGACACATAGTTTAAAGAGTTATTCGTAACACATTGATACTAAGTGAAATAAAATTTGGCACACGAGTCGCATTACTCATAGCTACCAAATACTTAACGTCATTAAAGGTATGTTAATGCTTACTCAAACTCATATAGATACTGTCAAAGCGACCATTCCACTACTTGCTTCGGGAGGAACCGCAATTACCGAACATTTTTACGCCCGAATGTTCTTACATAATCCTGAGCTTAAAAATATATTTAACATGACGCATCAAAAAACAGGTCGTCAGCCAGCGGCTCTATTTAATGCGATAGCTGCATACGCTGCCAACATAGATCAGTTAGAGCTACTGACAGATGCCGTTATGCGTATTGCACACAAGCATACCAGTTTTAATATCCAGCCCGAACAGTACGCAATAGTGGGACATCATCTGATTGAGACATTGAGAGAATTGGCTCCGGACGCGTTTACTCCTGATGTTGAAGAGGCATGGACAGCTGCATATGGTCAATTAGCAGACATTTTCATTAAAGTTGAAAGTGAATTGTATCAACAAAGAGCTGCTGTAAAGGGGGGCTGGTCTGGCTTCAGAGCCTTTTCTGTCGTCTCAAAAGAGACCGAATCCGAACTCGTAACCAGTTTTACCTTAATGCCCGTCGATGGCGGTAGTGTTATCGATTATAAACCGGGCCAGTATTTAGGAATAAAGGTGCATCCTCATGGTAGTGAGCATGATGAAATAAGGCAGTATTCACTATCAACTGCCGCGAATGGAAAATCCTATCGCATTAGTGTTAAACGGGAAGGCCTGGGTGAAATGTGTGGTGTAATGTCTAATTATCTTCATTTAAAAATAAATGTTGGCGATGAAGTCTTGGTCATGCCCCCTGCCGGGGACTTTTATCTAAAACAACTTGATACTCCGGTTATATTGATTTCTGCAGGTGTGGGTCTGACGCCTATGCAAGCGATGTTAGATTCTTTAGTAAAAGAGAACTTCGCACATCCGGTGACCTATCTTCACGCATGTAAAAATCGAAATCAGCATTCTTTCAAAGATCATGTTGAGAGTGTTAAGAGTACTCTGAACCTGCAGTCGCACACGTGGTATGAAAATGACGTTAGCAGTAGTCAAAATGAAACTACCGGAAGAATGAAAATAGAAGACGTTAAAGGTTCTTTACCACTGAAAGAGGGCGAGTTTTATCTCTGTGGACCTTTGCAATTTATGCTTGCTATCAAGCATGAATTATTAGCCTTGGGCGTCAGTCAATCGCGAATCAATTATGAATTATTCGGGCCGCATCAAGAAGTTTAATCAAGTTTCAACGATGATTGACGCCAATAAACTCTTTGATAAATCAGCAAGAAAAATACCTTAAAGAATAAAATATTGCTCATGATGAAAAGCTCAGAATTTTTCACTGCTAATTCCTTAAATACGGAGCGATATAATCTTAAAAGTTCTTGTTATTTTTTTATTAAGTATTAGTATCAGTGACAGCAATGAGGAAATCATGACTAAGCACTGTAATCTCAACAAGAGCATTTTACTCACCTTACCCAATTAAGCCGGATGCAGTTCTGCATTCGGCCGCCTCTTATTTATCTAAAACCAGAAATTCCGTACCGGAATAAATTAAAGCTATAGATTAAATTTCTATTTCCTCACAGGGAAGGCTTTCCTGCGGGTGATTTTTAATTCAAAGAGGAAGGATTATCATGTCAAGAAAACCTAACATCACAATTTCATATGAAGACTTGAGTGATATTGAAGAACAGCTAAGAAAAATTAAATTACCGGCTGAAAGGTTTGACGAATTAGAAAAAGAATTAGTTCGCGCCAAAGTCGTTAACATTAAAGATCTTGCTCCAGACGTCGTGGCAATAGGTTCTCAGGTTACATTTAAAATAAGTAAGTTTGATAAATACTTGACTAAAACACTCTGCCTTCCATTGGATATGCATAAATACGAAGACGGCATTTCAATTTTCGCACCAATTGGCTCGGCATTAATAGGTTTAAGAGCTGGTCAAAAAATTAGCTGGAATACTAAAAGTGGCGAACAACAAATTGATATATTAGAAGTAAAAAGAAAAGTCCGTTATCTCGTCTGTGATTAGAAGGTAATCATTAACAGGTTGATTTATGAATTATTTAAGTACTACTATTTCTCAGCTAAAACAAAGCAGTCCGGCACAAACTGAATTTTATCAGGCTGTTGAGGAAGTCCTGCGAACTCTGGAACCTGTTCTGGAAAAAAACAACTATTATGCGAAGCATTCAATTATACAGCGATTAGTTGAACCCGAAAGACAAATTATGTTTCGGGTGCCCTGGCAAGATGACAGCGGAAATATACAGATTAATAAGGGATACCGCATTGAATTTAATTCGGCACTTGGTCCGTACAAAGGAGGACTTCGTTTTCATCCTTCGGTCAATGCCAGTATTATAAAATTCTTAGGATTTGAACAAATATTTAAAAATGCGTTAACTGGCCTGCCAATTGGGGGGGGCAAAGGAGGCGCAAATTTCGATCCAAAAGGACGAAGCGATGCCGAAATAATGCGTTTTTGTCAGTCATTCATGAACGAACTCTATCGTCATATTGGACCCAATACTGATGTGCCTGCCGGTGATATTGGTGTAGGCGCCAGAGAAATAGGCTACATGTTCGGTCAATACAAAAGACTGACCGGGAAATATGAGGGCGTACTTACCGGAAAAGGTTTGCTTTGGGGGGGGTCGTACGCGCGAAAGGAGGCAACAGGATATGGAACAGTATATTTCGCAGATCACATGCTTAATGCACGAGGCGAAAACTTACAAGGACAACGTTGCCTCGTGTCCGGTGCTGGAAATGTCGCTATTTATGCAATGGAGAAGCTTTATCAACTTGGTGCTACTCCTATTGCCTGTAGTGACTCAACCGGTACGCTATATCATGCGCAAGGGTTGGATCTGTCTCTTATTAAGGAACTCAAAGAAAAAGAACGTACTTCGCTTTTACGTTACTTAAAGTCTCACCCCAGGGCACAGTTCATTCCGATCAGTGAATATCCTTCAGGAGGACATACTATTTGGCGATACAAGGCAGACTTAGCGTTTCCATGTGCCACACAAAATGAGTTAACAACTCGTGATGCCGAAGCACTGGTTTCTAATGGATGCAAATTGGTGAGTGAAGGTGCAAATATGGCTTCTTCACAAGGAGCGGTAGAGTACTTTCTTAAAGCCGGTATTTCTTATGGTCCGGGTAAGGCCGCTAACGCCGGGGGAGTAGCGACAAGTCAGTTAGAAATGGCGCAAAACGCCAGTATGCAAAAATGGACTTTCGAGCAAGTCGATTGTCAATTACTACAAATAACGAAGGATATTTATCTACGAGCCAGTGAGACTGCAAGAGAATTCGGTGCGCCCGGTAACCTTGTATTAGGAGCTAATATTGCTGCCTTTCGTCGGGTTGCAGACGCAATGATTGAGCAAGGTGTAGTTTAAAAAACGCTTAAAGTGAATTCAGATCGCCTCGAAATTCATGTCAAATCTAGTCTGAATGCAAGAAACAAATAAATATCAGAACCTCATCATCATCTAGTCACGGTGACGGGACTGCAGCTGACTTTTATAAACATCACTTTAATTACTATTAAATACAGATGAGGCAAATCTACAGCCTGTTTACTGTTCTTAATAATAAGAAAGTTTTTCCGATTTACCGGCTAATATTCGGTATACCATGACAGTGTAAGCGAGAATACAAGGGACAACAATCACGGTACCTACCAACAAAAAGCGAAGAGAATTCGCGTCTGCCAGCGCATCCATGATGGTGAGCTGACCCGGTACAATATAGGGATAGTAACTTATCCCAAACGCAGCAAAACATAGCAGAAATACAAGCAGAGCTAACGCAAAAGGCAGCCGTTCACCTTTCCTGTCCGCCTACGGCAGCCCTTGTAGCACGACACTACTTAAAGCCAGTAAACCAAAACACGTTACAGGTATAGCCATCAACAAAAAGCCCAGGGGGCTTTCTAACCAGAGTGCCCTCACTTCTGCGTGCAGCGTTAAATTTAAAAAATTTACGGCAATAATGCCCCCAGCCAGGATCATCAGGCATCGCTTTGCCCAGTAGAAGGCTTTTCGTTGTAAGTCACCCTCTGTTTTGAGAATAAGCCAGCAAGCACCGATAAACGCAAAAGCTGCGGTAACGCCGAAATCGGATAGCAAAGCAAAACCCTGCGCATACAGATCGGTACGCAGGCCGGTTACCCATATTCCTAACATGTATCTCTGAGAGAGCGTCGTAAACAGCGAACCGTATTTAAAACAGGTGTCCCACTTTTTCTTTTCCGTTTGAGCAACTTTCGCGCGGAAGTCGAAAGACACTCCCCTTAAAATAAGCCCCATTAGCATAAAAGTGGCGGGCAGATATAAAGTTTGTAAGATTGCACTATGTGCCTGTGGAAAGGCAATTAAAAGTAAACCCACCGCTAGCTAAAGAAACTGCGAATAAGTCCTGCAATTTAGTTCTTGATCCAGCCTTTGCATTCGCCGTCTAACTTTTGAACGCTAAATTCTCAATTCAGGCCAATATACTACATTTTTAGGCCTGATTTCGGCCTTATTCCGGGTGATTTCCAGATTTCAGATAGATCTTGGCTGTCGCCTTAACATCTGGTCTACTTTAAACAGGTTTGCCAAGGTGAATAACATGGCTAACTGTGAGTCATTTTTCATCAGTCCTTTATAGCGTGCTTTGATAAAGCCAAACTGACATTTGGTGATCGGAAACGGATGCTCCACTTTCGCCCGGATGCTGCGTAGAGCCCAAAAAATAAAAACCGACTCAAAGGTCGGTTTCAGTATCTACTTCAAAAAGAATAGATGGTACCAGTGGGCGGACTTGAACCGCCACGCTATCGCTAGCAACGGATTTTGAAATAAATGCGCATACATTACTTTATTGAAATCATGGGTATATGTTTACATTGAGAAGCTTTGCAAATTCTTTGCAAAGTCAGGCCTCATTCCTACGAACAATGTCAAGAAATCTCTTCCGCTTACTTATCAGGTTGTAATAGTAAAAATCATCAAATGTAATAGTCTTCCGGAACACCTCATCCTGCCAACGGAAGCACGTCACCAACAGAATATGACAGGCAGTATTTTAAGGACATAGAAAGTGTCTAGGAAAGTCAGGCCTTGCCAAATGATCCCCGCACCAATAGTTAAAGTACAAATACGCAACAATCCATAAAGCCATTAATTGAATCAGGGATGGATTAACATCGCCAAAAACGTGGGAACAATGAGTGAGTTTTTAACGCAATGGCAAGAGACTGCTCATACTACCTTGGCACTGTTTATATGGCTTTTTAGGTTTTCGTGCTTGGCTACCTAATAAGCTCAATGAGCCAAGTCTTTGTCAACAAAAAGCGAACGCAAAAACCTATGGAAAAATTGGAGCCAAGAGTGCCCGCCTACCTCTAGTCTAAGGGTACTGCACTCTAAGGCCTATGATGGTTCAATTTGACGTCATTATGGCTTTGCCGGTTTACATAAATGCGGGTGGTTCAATTAGGGAGTACATAAATCATGATGAATTGTATGGGAGAGACGATGGGGGTTGAAATGATGATAGGTATGGGTTTGATCTGGCTACTGGTAGTGATGGTCCTAATCGGGGCAGTGGCTGCGTTGTGGAAATACTTACGTTCAGATAAAGCGCGTGATGAATAGAATTAAACATTTGTCTGCAAGCCCGCAAGCAAATGTCATTTCTTTTCCTTTTTAGTAAATGTTGTCTGGAAAATGTGGTAGGCCCCTTTTATAAAACCTGGTCACAATGGACCCCATGTACGCAGTGCTTATCTGTACTCAGGCAAGTTTTGGAAATGGCGTAATTAGCTTACTTGACTTCTAAAGAAACAAGTATAGAACGAGTGCGAAAAAATATGAAGATTTTATTGGATGGAATATATAAAAGGTAAAACATGGAACCAACAAGAAAAAGTGATTTAAAAAAGGCCAGAACGCTTCAAATATTAAATGTCATCTATGATGCAATTGAAGTCATAGTAGCTTTAATCGCAGGAATAATTGCTAATAGTTCAGCGCTCATAGGGTGGGCATTGGACAGTACAATAGAGGTGTTAAGCGCTACCACGCTAGGCTGGCGTCTACACGGCGAACTTAAGGGAATTGATAAAAAACAAGTAAATAGACGGAAGAAAATCACTCTCTACGTGATTGCCGTATCATTTACTTTGGTCTGCATATTTATATCTTATGATTCCGTTACAAAACTTCTTAGTCAGCAAACGTCAAGCTGGAGCACTATGGGGTTAATCATTTTAGTTACTTCCTTGCTTATCAACCCGATTTTGATTCATTTCAAAAGAAAATATGGCCGCAAGCTGGATAGCCCGGCGTTACTCGCCGATGCTAAAGATACCTTTATCTGCTTATACCAAACGATCGTTGTCCTTGCCGGTTTGTTATTGGTAAATTGGTTTGGTTGGTGGTGGGCTGATCCTGTGGCGGCATTGCTCATTGTACCTTATGCAGCAAAAGAAGGTTGGGAAGCTTACACTAAAGCAAGAGACATCAGTATTGATGAGAAGTAATACCCGCATCACCTTAAATAATTCATTCTCTTAGCACTGACTTGTTTCGTCACGTATCAACCAAGTGCTTCAGGCTCAGGCATCATGATACAGCACAGAATGTAATGTTCCATGCACCGATGGTTGAGATACAAATACGCAGCAATCCATAAAGCCATTAATTGAATCGGCGATTGATTAACATTGTCTTAAAGGAGAGAACAATGAGTGAGTTTTTAACGCAATGGCAAGAGGCGGCTCACACTACCTTGGGTCTGTTTTGGATGGCTTTTTGGGCTTTCGCGCTTGGTTACCTAATAAGCTCAATGATCCAAGTTTTTGTGACCAAAGAGCGCATGCAAAAGTCCATGGGAAAAGCCGGCCCTAAAAGTGTGGCATTGGGCACTTTCTTTGGTTTTATTTCCAGTTCATGTTCCTTCGCTGCGTTATCGACGACGCGTGCCCTATTTGTAAAAGGTGCAGGCTTAGTTCCTTCGCTTGCTTTCATGTTGGCGTCCACCAACCTGGTGGTGGAATTAGGCATAATCATTTCTATTTTTCTTGGGTGGCAGTTCGTTGTAGGAGAATATGTCGGTGGTATTCTGCTTATCCTGGCCGTGTGGCTTTTGGTCAAACTGACGTGTAAAAAAGAGCTTGAGGAAAAAGCGCAATCACACGCGAAAAAAGCAGAGGGAGGCGACAGCCAGGCAAATAGTAAGGAAAAAGGCTGGAAAGATAAAATAATGAGTAAAGCAGGATGGCACCAAGTTGCCAGCCGTTACACAATGGAATGGAAGATGGTATGGAAAGATGTAACCATTGGATTTACGGTTGCCGGTATCATCGCGGTATTCGTTCCCACTGAATTTTTTCAATCTCTCTTCATAGGGGCCGGACAGGAGTCGAATTCCTTTTTACAAATTCTCGCACAGACAATCGTAGGCCCAGTCGCGGCTTTTTTTACGTTTATTGGTTCAATGGGCAACATTCCGCTAGCGGCGGTGTTATTCGGGCAGGGGGTCAGTTTCGCCGGAGTAATGGCGTTTATTTTTAGTGATTTGGTGGTATTTCCAGTGTTGCGGATTCAGGCGCAGTACTATGGCTGGAAAATGGCTATCTATATACTGATTGTATTTCTATGTGCCCTTGTAGGAGTCTCGCTCGTCATGCACTACGGACTCGATCTCTTGGGGCACTTACCAGATGCCTCCGGGTTTCAGTCGATGACCGATCGGGAGTTCTTCAACATTGATTACGCTTTTTTCTTGAATGTGGCCTTTCTTACATTAACCGGCGCATTCATCTTTTGGCATTACTCCAAAAAAGAGAAATCGACCTCAGGCAGTAAAAGCCTTGGCGATTGGGTATTGCTGACGCTTTCGATAATCGCGTATGTATGGCTTGCAATTGGTATTGCTGTGCTTCCATTTTTATAGTTTACAAGCGCAACTTTATGAATTAGTTAACTTTCATTTTGAGTTTTAATATTAGAAGTTGTTCTAAGTTTCAAATCAGTCCCATAAACGAGCAAAGTTTCTTTCATTTAAAACAAGGAGCCAGTGAAAGACGCTTGGAACGCCTTTCACTGGTATTGTGACAGTATAATATCCTCAGCTTCAATATAGCGACTGCTCTTCATTTTAATTGTTAGCCCATTTCTCAATTAGATCTTTGTTCATATTAAAAGGCTAAGAACTTCGGCTGTGTGGGGGATTTATAAAATCAGCTGCCATTATCAAATATAGCTAGGGAAAGTGACTGTCCTATTTACTTTCACAGTGAAACTATGGCTTAGTCGGTCGCAGCGAACGCTGAAGATTCGAAGGTTATGCGTTAATAAAGCGTTCAACGAATTTCAGACACAAAAACCGACTTGCGTCGGCTTATTGTTATCTCTTTCATTGGTAAGAAAAGAGATGGTACCAGTGGGCGGACTTGAACCGCCACCAGGTTTCTAGATTCAGACTAATAGGTCACGTTAATGTGTATTAACATAACCTAAAAATATCTATATAAAACAGGTAGCTATTGTAACTAAGCCATATATACTCGAAGTAAGCGCATTATTTTTTCTTTGCAAATGGGTATTTATGGCTAAGCAGTTAGCAAGACATGACATCGACGACACGCTCTACGTTTTCCTGCAAGATAACAGCAAAAGTGGTACGCCCGTTTTCAACTTTTCGGGAAGTGGCATTGCAAATCAACTAAACAAGTTGATAAAGAAGAAGCTGTAGCAGCGGCTAGACTGTTACGTATGGAGTGGAAAATAAAAGCGGAAACCGGAACACTCACAACGAGCAAGCGTTTTCGCGATGTAGCTGCAAAAAGCATTCTTGCTATGGAACATGAGCTTGCTCACGGCGGTGGAAAAGTTAGCTACAAAGACTACATTGGGGCTTTGAAAAAATATCATATTCCATTTTTTGACCGTACATATATCACTTCTATTGACCAAGACAAGCTTAAAGAGTTCGACATTTGGCGAATACAAAAGGCTGGTAAGGTTCTTAACAAATCGACTCTTCTAAATCATAACGCTGCGCTACAAATGGTGTTTAAAGCAGCGATTGAAAACCAATGGATGTTGCCAGTTCAGGTTCCAGTATTAAGCAACAAAGGAGAGCAGGGGGCTAGACGTGCTGCTTTCAGCGAAGTTGAATATGAGAAGGTCGTTGAAACTCTCGAAAGTATGAGAGACAACAGCCGTAAGGAAAAGACAAGGCAAATAAGAGAACTTTTACTTGATTATGCTGACGTAGTTGTCAATACAGGTATTCGTCCTGGCACTGAAATGGAAGAACTGACTTGGGCTGACATCTTAATGACGAGACAAGAGCACCAAGTTATTTTTAAAATCAAGGTACGAAAAGGCAAGACCACTAAACATACTGGCACTAGAACCGTTGTGTGCAAAGATGAATTTGTCTTTCCCCTAATGAATTTAATGGATCGTTTTCCTAATCGCCGACCGTCCGACAAGATATTTCTCTTAGCAGACGGTTCAAGTACCAATGAACTGGGTAGAACCTTTGTATCTGCATTAGAAGAAGCAGAGCTGAAGACCAGCCCAGATGGACCAAGAACACTCTATTCGCTGCGCCATACTTACATAACTTGGCAATTACTTAGCCGAACTTTAAGAGTTGATGTACTTGCTCGACAATGCGGTACTAGCATTGCGATGATAGAGCAACACTACAGTCATGTCGTCCCTAGTATGTTTGAGCAGGAGCTATCCGGAGTAACGTTCGAAAATAAAGAAGAAAGGGCAAAAAGCAAACGTGCGCTCGCACGAGGTTTAAAAACCAAAGAGTTACTTACACAGCGCTTCAAGGTTTGGGAGGCTGAGTACAGAAGGCGTGGTTGTATTTAAAGCAACGGTATAGTTCCTGATACTCATGGCTCAAGTGTATGTTCTTTCAATATTTGCTGTTCTGCTTCTAAAATATACTCTTCAGCTCTCCGCCATGGCAGCCTACGGCCAGCATTTTTCATTAGAGTTAATGAGGTCCTCGCTTCGTCCGCTGTAATAAGCTGTAGTATTACAAGTTGTTTTAAGAGCCACACTGTGCCCATGACAACAACAGCTTCATTTTCTGCTGCGGCTCGTAAATCTTTGTCTCCAGTAAGAAGTGGGCACTGATGATGTTTCGCCAACGCAAGCGCAAAACAATCATTGCGGCTAGGTTTTCGATATTGCTCAACAAGCGCTACGCTATAACTTACTAACTCTCCCTCAAGCTCATCAAGTCTCAAACCCAGCTCAATTAAATGGTTGTGTTCTTGTTCTAGTTCTTCGTAAAACAAGATATCGGGGATGGAGAAGTTATAAGGAAGTTGGAACATTTGTGGCAGCAGTTCCCCTTCTTCCATATCAATTAGGATGTTTGCGTCACTAATTAGTAATTGCATCAGCCATTCCTAGCTTACGTTCTTTGTGGAATGCTGAAAGTGGCATTTTTAAAAATTCAGCAGCTTTTGATTCTGTGATGTAATCTTCCGCTAACGCTCGATAGACGAGCTGTTTGTAAAGAAATGTTGTTTCTTGAGGGTAGGCGGTGCCTGGTTCCCGTGTACGCCACTTGAGCTTATTGAATTTCATGTAATATTGCTTTTGCAAAGATGATGAAATTACGTTTGCCTGACCCGCACGAACCAAAATGCCCATCATACTAATGCCAAACTCTTGCTTAAGCATAAATAGCTCACGCGGCTCAAGAGCCTGCCGATATGTGCCAAGGTGTTGTTTGATTGCTATCAAAGGTAGTAAAAAGGCACCTGCAAAGTGGTTGCATGCTTTCTCTTCGTCAATAGTATCAGGTAACCGACCGTGCAATACTAAATGACCTAGCTCATGAGCTAGTGTAAACCGCTGTCGATCTCCAGGCTGTGTTGTTGATACAACAATAACTGGTGACTCGTTGATCTGTCCGGCTAATCCATCAAACTTATTACCTATATTGACGTCGGTACAGATAACCATAATGCCTCGAGATTCAAGGCAATCGATCATATCAGGAATAGGGTTAAGACCTAACTGCCACTCTTTCCGCATTTGTTCAGCAATAGATTCAATTGCTTCTTCAGAATCAACTGTCTCGGGTAAATTACCTGGTAGAGTAAATTTACTTATCGGACGGACAGAATCTGGAAAAAGGTCTAGCAATTCAGTCCATAATTCAGCTTGATCTAGAACATCGCCATTTATACGGTCGAGAGTTTTCTGTGGGGTATTAGAACGTTTTCGGTACTCAACATGTCCCAACTCCACTTTTGTTGGTCGAAAAAAGTATTCTGAGCGGACTCCTAAAGTCTTTGCGAGTTTATAAAGCTTCCCTGATGACGGCATTGCTTCGCCATGTTCGTATTTCTTAATAGCATTAGCAGATACACCAATTGCAATGCCCAGAGCGTTCATAGACATACCTGCAGCTTTACGTGCTCGCATCAAACGTTCTGAAAACATAGTCAATCTCCAAGTGGTTTATAAATTTTATTATTTCCACTAAATTATAAACCATGGGTGAGTTGATGTCGATGTTTTAACTAGGCCGCAATTAGTGGACTTGTGCTAATTCCTCTAATGAGACCTACGAGTCTATGGCTTATCACCATCGGTTTTTATCGCTATTTGAATTAAAGAGAAAAGATATATCTAACTTGGCCAATTAATACCTTATATGACTTTCTGTGGTGCCCCAGTAAAGAAAATTGCTATTCCAGGCAAGGCTGTTCATGCACGGCAGAGCATCAGAGTTAAGATACTTTGGTACATCACTTTGTCCTAAAAGAAGTAAATCAAGCCAATGCTTCGTTATGAGTGATAAACCACAATAATCTTAATATGACTGTGCAGCGTGCTTAATAGAGCACATTTTGATAATGGAATTGATGTTCTAGGTCACTTTTTGTCGATTATCATTAATTCGTAGTTGTGTAATTCAAATTTATAAGGGTGCTTACTAATCCTGAGCTCAGGATTTACTTCTAAATAATGGTGTAAGGGTATGATTAATAGCCTTATATTACTTGAGTTGGTTGTTATTCCTAATTGTTCTGCTTTTTTATTTGTTTTTTATGCAGATCGCTGTCGTTTTTTCTAATTCCTCCGTGAGCGGCAATTTCGTGTCGCTGATAGTCAGTCAATTTGTTACGGAGATTAAAATGAGTTTATTAAATGAAGATAAAATTTACGATCTAATCGATCTTATAAATGATTCACACTGCGATTTTGCAGAAAGTGTTACAACCCTTTACATCAATCAGGCTTATAGTGTTATTGGCTTCCCAAACTTCAAGAGTTTCTGTACTGAAACCTTTCCGAGTATAAGTTACTCAATGCTGTTTGAACACGCAAAAGCAGGTGAGATAGCTTTAAGCTTATCTCTACCTGTTGGTAAGTATTCCAATTCATCACTACTAGCAATGCGCAAACTTCATGTTGATGTAAGGTATCGAGTATGGCGTAAGGTCTGTGAAAATCTGAAAATAAAATCTAAGCCCTCACCGGAAAGCGTCACAAAGAAATTTGTTGAACAATGTATTAGCGAAACTGTTGATGCCCCCAAAAGTGGGCCAACTAAGGATGTTGACTTCTCTCGGTTGAAAGAAGCGCTAACGGTCAAAGATGAAAAAGCAATTGCAAAAATAATATTTACGCTAATTGACGACGAAGAGCTAGTGCAAGCGCTAATTGAAGACCTCGAGAATTGCCTCATAGAACTGGAAGAATCAGAGGAGGAACTTTAATATGCGCGGAAATACAATCAATGTAGACATAGACGCCCTAAACATCTTAGTGACCGGGCTATCAAATGAAAACTTGGCCCAATTTGAGCAATCTTTGTTCAAATGTGTGGAAAAGCTTTCGTTCAAGAACCATTGTTCACCATACGCCATCATGAAGCGCTCTAGAAGTTACCAGCAGAGTGTAATTCTGCCGCTGTGCAAAGAATTTCAATATGGAAAGATAAACACTGAAACACCTTGTTTAGTTATAAGCACTGGTTACAGATACTCTATCGATGAAAAGCTTCTAATTCAGTTGAAAGGTTTTCCGCTAACCAGATATCACTATGACGTTGCTCGTTTCTGGTTTAAATATCTCACCCGAAAATGTAATAAGAGGCAAGGCTTTACTCCCTTGTTCAGTATATCAATGTTTCATCTAGCGACTGATTTCTTTCGCCCGCTTGGGTCAATTGGCGTTGAGCTACGCGGAAGCAAAAAAAGTGCGTTTTATGTTGAAAATGGATCACTAACAGGAGTAGGTATCGGAAGTTTGCGGTCCACAGTTAGAGTCACAGCGTACAGCCGAAACGAAAAACTCTTGAGGTCTGGCAGACCGAGTGCACCCAGTCTAAACAAGCCTTGCACCCGCATCGAGAAGAAAGTAAAACTGAAGAATGCAACCTGTTGGGAGGAGCTGATTTCACTAGTTGATAAGCATATAGCTCTCGACAATTTGTTTATCTACGACCTCGATAAGTTATGTACATCGACTCAGTTAGACTTCAGATTACTAAACTGTATTAAGAACTTAGGTGCTCATCAAGTTATTGCTGCTCAGCAAAGTGATAATGAGCGGAGAAAGCTGAGAAGGTTGATGGCTCGTCATCGAATAGATATTCATTCCGGGGAATTCAGCTGGGATTATGGACCTTCTATCAAGTACCTCAAGCACTTTTGCAGCCCTTTTCGTAAGTGGGTTAGTAATAGGGGGCGATGTACCCAAAAGGAGTTCGTTGAAACCTTCTTGAAGCAATAACAACAAACCATTAAAGCTAAGGTGCCTGCGTACCTTAGCTTCACTAAACTGGTACAAAACAGCCGTATTACCTTTCACCAACCCTCGCTATCATATATTTAGCTTTTCACAGCAATCCTATTTTATTTCAATACTTTTAAACTAAATATAGGAGCATTTTATGAATGCTGCATGCCCCTATACGCTGTATTTAGGTCGACTTGCACCTAATAGTCAGCGTTCTATTGCTTCACAGCTCAATAGTATCGCCGATTTGCTACGTTGGCCCGAAAAAAAGCGTGAGATGATGTACCACAAGATAGACTTTCAGCAAGCTAGTCATATCAAAGCATTGCTTATTGCTAATGGCTGGTCTGCACGGTCTATAAACAGAGCAATTACAGCAATACGCAGTATTGTAAGCGTGGCTGTTATGTCAGGTCTTGCGCCTGAAATACAATTAGTTCAGCTCCGCGCTATCAGCAAAGTGAGCCACGGCGCGCATGACGGTAAGCCGCTTTCGGTCAAGCAGGTTCAAACGCTATTCGCATATTTGAAACAAAATACGTCCGTACTCGGTATCCGTAATTATGCTGTATTGGCAACACTCCTTGGAACGGGGCTACGGCGAAGTGAGCTAGTTGCGCTATTACTTCAAGACTATGTAGCAGGCTCGGCACTTATTGTGAGGAAAGGGAAGGGGAACAAGAGCCGTACCGTTCACTTACCGGAGTGGGCGCAGCACGCGCTAAACGAATGGCTAGCGTTACGTGGTAAACACAAAGGTTATTTGTTTCACAGAGTAGCGAGAGGTGGGAACATCCAACACGATACTCACTTATCTTCATGTGCTGTTTATTCTCTAATTCGTAAATCATTGTCTGCCATTGGCATTGAGAGAGTGTCACCACACGACCTTCGACGTACTTTCATCACACGTTTACTCGAGCAGAATGTCGATTTAAATACCGTTCGACAGATGGCAGGGCATGCAGATATCAGTACGACGATTATGTATGACAAACGCAGTGAAAAGGTCATGCAACAAGCTGCCTCCTTACTTTCCTACAAATTGTGAGGTCTATATGTCTCATAAAGTGTTAAGAAAGTCTGGTGAGCTGCATTATCTTGCGTGTGAGTGGGGCAAGCGGTTACTTCGATATTTGCCATCAGTTGATACCGATGTACTTAGTAAAAGCCTTGCGTCTAATCTGCGCGGAAGCAGTGTTTCAAGCGTACCGTTTTTCACAGACAGAAATGAAAGCGTTAACTATAAAGCATGCTTAACTATTAGTGATAGACAGCCTAAGGTTACCAAAACGTTTCTAGACAACTGTAGCTTCATCAGAAGCCTAATGGATTTGCCGAAACAAACCGATTTGCTTGTTCAGTTCGCTTTACTTTCTCAAGTAAATCAGTGGTTGAGGGCGTTAGCTTCATCCGTGCATTTACAAGCTAGCCATTTGTCTCTGAATGAAATTATTAAAGACATTACAGGCGTTAATGACGAGCAGTTTACTCATGCTACAGCGCGATTGAATCAATATGGTTTCTTACCGGATGTGGATTTTTTATCGTATGATTTTGGCGAAATGCCTAAGGTGCTTATCCGTAAGTTACTTACTGAAAAAATAACCTCTAGAGAGATGCTGGTCGAGCCGCTGCTTCACCCGTCTCCTAACGCTGCATTTGGGCTCAAGGATTTTCCGCATGTCAATACAGAGCTTTTAACGCGATACTTAAATGCTGCTACGCAAGCTAGAAGAGTGGGTACAAGTGTATTGCTGTACGGTGACTCTGGAACTGGCAAAACGGAATTATCTCGCGCACTAGCGAAACGTTGTGGCAGAACGCTTTATGAAATCCGCTCTACGGCACTAGCAAGCAAATATGCTGATGATGAATTTAACAGCCGTTTCCCTAACAAGGACAGGCTTCGTTATCTTTCGTTACTTAACTCATTACTCACTAATAAATCTAACGCTATGTTGTTAGTCGACGAGTGTGAGGGCTTATTTGAAAATGTTGATAGCCAGTACAGTAAAGAGCACCTGCAGCGTTTCATCGAGCAAAACGACATCCCTTGTATTTGGATAACTAATTATGTGCAGAGTCTTGAAGTCAGCTTTATCAGAAGGTTCAAACTCGCCGTTCATGTACCGTCATTGAAACCCGAAGAGATAGAAAGCGTTACGCGCTCTTACTATCGCGGTTTGGGTTTGTCTCTTGCTGTTCGAAAGCGAATCAGTCAGGTGGAGAATATCACGCCTGCGATAGTGGCAAATGCTACTCACATTGCGCACACAGTTGAAGCAAAGAGCGGCGATGCAGAAGCAGTGGTAAACGATGTCGTTGAGTACTCTCTCCGAGCGACAGAGCAATGGCAAGACAAGCTTAACTACAAAGGCGAAATCCCATTTAAAGTAAGCTACCTTAATATCAAACAACCACGAGCCTACCTTGATGATATTACTTATGCGCTGAAACACAACCTACCTAGTCGAACGTTAATTTCAGGTCCGCCAGGTACAGGTAAAACCGCCTATGCGCATTATCTTGCTGAGTTAAACAATAGAAAGCTCTTGCGGGTTAAATGCTCGGACGTATTAAGTAAATGGGTGGGTGAAAGCGAACAGAAAATTGCCGAACTCTTCCAACGCGCACACGCAGAGGAGCAGGTTATCCTTCTTGATGAAGTCGACAGCTTGCTCAGTGCTCGGGAAGGGCTAAGTGCTCAACATGAGCTTCAGTTCGTTAATGAGTTTCTAACGCAAATAGAGTGTTTCACTCAACCTTTATTTGCCGCTACAAACTTTGTCACCAAACTAGATAAAGCGGTGTTACGTCGTTTCGACTTCAAGCTTGATTGTCAGTACTTAACCTCAGTGCAAGTACTGGCGCTGTATAAACAAATAACAAGAGTTAAAAGGCTAAGCGAGCCAGAGAGTGAAACGCTACTTCAACTGAAATACCTTACTCCAGGTGACTTTGCCATCTTGGCGCGCCGCACCAAGTTTCGCCCTAACGTATCAATAAGAGATTTTGCCATCAACTTGTTGGCAGATGAAAACCAACGTAAACAAGCAAAACCCCAACCGGGCTTTATTCGCCCTCACTAACCCATAGAGGTAAACACTATGTCTACATCCGTATTGAGTTCGCTCAAGGTCATCGCTCGCCCTAAAATTGAGCCTAAACCTCCCGTTATCGGTAAGCGTTTAAAACTTATTGAAAGGTTGGAGCAACAAAAAGAGATGGCGCAATGCCTTATCGACAACAAACGTTTTGAGGCGTTTAAGGAAAAGAAAGTTAAGAACCCTGAAACAGGTGAAATCACCACTCAGCGCAGACCCACCACTGTTCGACCGTGGTATTACGATAGCGACGAACACTACTATATTGAAATAAAAGTAGGTAATAAACCTATTGAACTTCAAAAAGGTAAACCTGCGATAGATGTTGGCGATAAAGCCAAGCTGCCCGAGATTATAGATACCGTTATACAGGCGATTGAAAAAGGTGAGCTTGATAGTGCTCTACTCAAACCAGTTGTTCCTAAAAAGGCGGGGCCAAAAAGTCAATAAAAGTAGAGCCGTTGAAAGGGTGATAATCAGTGTCGCCCTTTCTCTTTCAATAATGCGGCAGTAATAAATCAAATAACGAACAATCAACCCTTATTTCAACAAGCAACTTAACGCTGCACATACAACTAAATTAGCTTTTTATGCGGCTCGCTTCGACAAAAAAGCCAACCTATTTCAAATTAACATCAAGGAACCAAATTATGCGCATTCACAGCGAAGGGCTAGCTTTGCCTGTTACCCACAAGTTTACTAACGCAATAACGGTTATGCTGAACGAAAAGGGCATTTCGGGTAATAGTGTAACTATTAACTTTCGTGACCCGACTTACTCAGCCGAGAGTGGAGGTTTTCATCCTGTCGAAATTAGACTGGAACGGCAAAATAACACTTGGCACCTGTGCTATATCACAGACTTCGTTTACGTCGGGAGTGGCCCTTGTGCAGAGTTAGCAAAAGACCTCGACTTTGATTTCCAAGCAGGCGTATTTCAAAACCTTTTCGGCGTTTTTCCTATCGAACAGGCAACCGATCTGTATCAGATATGGGAGGGTAATTTTCTGCATTACTGGATTGAGTTGGAAGCGTTTTCGATAAACATCTCAGAATAGACTAGGCACTTTTTTTAAAACTGTAAACAGATAAGGAGCATTGAAAAACAGTGAGGATAAATATTGTGTCGAGATGTGTTTCCAATCTCAATGTTACCAGTAAGAAAGCGGCCTATTCTGTCTTTGTGGGTCGAGAGCCAGGAGTGTACGAAACGTGGAAAGAAGCTGAAGCTCAAGTCAAAGGTTACAGCGGAAACCGTTATAAAGGTTTTCCGTCACTATTAGAGGCAAGGCGTGCCTATAGATGCTTTCTCAAGGAGGCTAAGGTAGTGACTGAATCAGAAAACAAACCCCAAAAAGTTAAAAAGACAAAGCCGGGTGTTATTACCGGCGTTGACGTTCCACCTTGGAATTTGGACTAGCTAGAACGTCAAGTGCATGGAGCTGTACAGATAACCTCTGTCGTTCCATGCCGTCTATATTACAACCGCTCGGTTATTCGGTAGATAATGAGTTTATGAGCGATAGTCCAAAATGATGGACGAGAAATAGAGGTAAACCTGCCAAAATGAAGATGATTTCTGACGTTTGTACCTTTCTTTTCTGTGATAATAATATCGACAGTTGACTGGTAAGTGTTTCATGCTCTTCGTTCGTTATAAGACAAGCTTTTTTATGATTTATACACGCTAATTGTATCCAGTCAGAATGAGTTATCTTTCTCGCATCACTTAACTCTTTTGTTCCCTCTTCAGCTGAAAGGCGTTTGTATATTTTGCCTCTACAGCTACTTACGCTAATTTGGCTCGATAAAAATGATTCTGGAGTTTTTACATGCCTTGTAGCTTCGACCATAGGATAGTTGATGAAAGCGTATCCTAAATCAGTCTCATCTGAATAAAGATTAATGAATGTCTCTAGCGTTTCAAAGGAAAATTTATCATCATTGTATTCAAGATCGAAGAACAAATAAATTTCTGTGAATTTATGTCGAGATATGCCAGCTAAGGCCTCCTGATTCTTTGGTTGGGTTTTCGACTCCCGTAATAACTCAACCACGTCTAGATCAGGGTCCTCCAAAAGCTCTTCGGAAAGCTCGTAAACATCATTTCCAAAAACACAGACGCAAACCGCAGTTTCGTCTTGATCGAAAAAAGCTTTTTTCAGAC
This sequence comes from Alteromonas sp. CyTr2, assembly GCF_947311905.1. Taxonomy (NCBI): domain Bacteria; kingdom Pseudomonadati; phylum Pseudomonadota; class Gammaproteobacteria; order Alteromonadales; family Alteromonadaceae; genus Alteromonas; species Alteromonas sp. CyTr2. The sequence continues at coordinate 42,181 of NZ_CAMZMZ010000007.1, forward strand.
TTTGATAATAATTAAGCTCGGTTTTTTCTCCCTCAAAAATCAGTAAAACGTGTCTACTCAATCCTCATTCCTCTGTATATTTTCTCTATATTATGAGCTTTCCGTAGTTCCTTATGAACCAAGCTTGAGAAAGGAGCGATTTTGTTGTCGCTAACCTCGAAATAACAATCCGGCCTGAGAAGATCATTATCGAGTAGTGATAAGTTATGAGTTGTTAAAACAGTCTGACATTCTAGTTCGCTGAGCTTGTTTACAATTTTTCTCGACAGCTCAAAATGATAAAAAGCGTCAAACTCATCAATAAACGCGAACTTTATTTTTTTGTCACACAACTGCAAGTACCAATAATAAAAAATACCCAAGGATAATGTTCCCGTACTGGCTATTCTCGAAAATTCTATTGTCTTGTTCCGATACTTAAAGACAATATATTGGTCGTCTGATGCTCCCTGTACGTCGAGATTGCAATTTACACCCACTTCATTCAAAAATTTTTCGAATTCTTGGACTTTTCCTTTTCCTATTATTTCGTCTGAAAGTTTACTTGAGCTAATCCGTTGCCCTTGATATTCAGTTCGATTGAGGCTTCGAAAGAACACCATGCCGCCTACAAATTCAATAAACTTATCAAAAATATAGTTAAGTCTAGTCTCATCTAGCACAGACATACTGAGATAACGAATGATGGAGATATCAGCTCTGGATATGTCAGTTTTCAGATTTTCACTACCATCTAAATCAAAGAAAGCTTTATGACCTTCGTCTCTGTTTATTTCCGCAACTAGTTGCTTGTCTATATGGAGTGATTCATACACAAGGCTCAAATCGTCAGTTTTCCCATAGCGATATACCACCTCATGTCCTTCGATCTCAAACTCATACTCAAAGTTTGCGTGTTGCTCATCCGTATCCGCATTGAGAAAGTTATCTTTCAATGTATTTATTTGCACGGTTGAATCAGGTATGACGTGTGAAACGATATCTAATATCGCTAAACCGACATTTGATTTCCCACTCCCGTTCTCACCATAGATGACACTATGGTTTACAGTGCCGTTTTTGAGAGCATGTGTATTAAATTCATACTTGTTAGTGCTTCGCAGATCGAATTCTAGTTTGTCTTTAAAATTCCTAAATCCTTGCACCGAAAAATAAGTAAGCATCGTAGTCTCCAATATTCTGTGTCAAGATAGCACAGCTTTATCGTGCCGTAAAAAAATTACGGTACAGTTTTTATCTTTTGAATTTTAGTTGTTTCATAAGTCGCCCTACGATATTTACTCTCCTTCTTGGCCTCAACAGAAGTAGAACTTGAAGAAAGGAAGAGGGAGTTTAAGCGCCGATTCATGAGCAGTTAAATATGTATCTGCTTTACAACCGTCTCAAAATGAACCACACTGTACTAAAGTATAGAAGCGTAAACAGGGACGATGCTCGATTCAATCAGCTTTGCTCAAAAACAGCGCCTTGCCTACATCGACTTTTGCCTGTTGTTCAAAGGTGCGATTTATCGCCAGGACTTAATTAATCGTTTTCAGATCGGTTTGTCGGCAGGTTCACGCGATTTCAATATTTACAAAGAGCTTGCGCCGGATAACCTGTCTTACGATTCGCGAGAAAAGCGTTACTTCCAGACACCTCAGTTTAAAAGTGTGTTTGAGCATGATGCAAGACGTACCTTAACCAAACTCGCAAATGACATATCCGATGGGGTTGATGCAATAGGTGATATCCATTTCCCAGTAGAAGCACCGTCTAGTCTAAATGTGCCAGATATTTTTATAGTTGCTCGTCTTGTTCAGGCTATTCTGAATAACAAAGCGGTTAGTGTTATCTACACGTCACTTTCTAGTGGTTCCAATGCCAGAGAGCTCGTTCCGCACTCGATAGTGGACAATGGCCTACGCTGGCACGTTCGTGCCTTTGATCGAAAGAGTCAAAGCTTCCGAGACTTCGTGTTAACGCGCATTAGCAAAGTAACACTAAAAGACACGCCGAATGAAGATGAAAGCACCCAAGCAGATACCGAATGGCAGCGCCTTATTCCGCTTCAACTCGTGCCACATCCAAAGAATGTAGAGCACCCCCACCGCGATAGAAATGGATTATGGCATGGCGAACAAGCAATTGCTTATCGAAGTGCGAGCGGCAATGGCTGGTTACCTGTTAAGACGGTGGAATGTGGACTGCACCGAGAGCGGAACGCTAAAAGGCGCGGAGTACCAACTTTGGTTACAAAACCGGTTTACGCTAAACAACGTGCAAAACTTAGCGATTGCGCCGGGGTATGAAGCTAAAGACAACGGAAGTGGTGGTGATCAGTGATCCTCCATTGCACCAAGAAGCTTTACGCCAAGTTGCCTGAAAAAGTGAAAGTGGCAGAACAAACTGCGAGTGCTATAGGCATTCAGGCGCAGTGGCTAAACTGGCATGCAAATCTAATCACCATCCAAAGAAGACAATGTGTGATCGCGGTGCATGATGCGACACGTTTCACGTTGTTTATTCCATGCCTGACCAAGAAAGACTTCGCAAACCTCGATTGGCATTTAAACGATGTGTTTATTAACACCTTGTTGAAAAGCGACATGCCGCCTGAGCTCGTTAATGCCGCTGCGACGAACTACCAACCACTTACGTTCGATACAAACTGTAATCGTTCGGTACAAGGTACGATGAATCAGGTAGCTCAAGAAATTGATTATGGATTGTATTACAAGAATACCTCGGTAGCGGATATCAGCCCGTACCGATATAGCGCAAATTTAAGCCACAGGCCTTGCGGCGTAAAAGGTCAGAAAGAATATATTTGGCCAGATAAAGAAATGGCTCAGTTACTACAAAAATTACCAAAGAAACTAGCCGATAGTGCAGCAAATACGAACCTGCATTAGTGGCGAATGGAATAAGAATATGGACACAATGAGTAAAACAACGAAAAAGTCATCAGCGAATAAGAAAGAAATCGTGTTTGAAGAAGCATTATGGGACGCGGCCAATAAGCTCCGTGGAAGCGTTGAATCAGCAGAATACAAGCATATAGTGCTCAGCCTTATTTTTCTCAAATTCATTAGTGACAAATTCGAAGCGCAGCGAGAAAAGCTTAAAGCGGAAAGCATGGGTGACTATGTCGACATGGTCGAGTTTTACACTAAGGATAATGTGTTCTATTTGCCTGAAGAAGCTCGCTGGTCGACAGTTCAAAAGCAAGCCAAGCAAGACGATATCGCAGTAAAGATTGATACTGCTTTGCATACCGTTGAGAAAACTAACCCATCGTTGAAAGGTGCATTGCCCGATAACTACTTTTCTCGCTTGTCGTTGGACGTAAGCAAACTCGCTGCGTTGATTGACACCATTAACAACATCAAAACCGTTGCCAATGAATGCGACATGAGTGAAGAAGACCTTGTTGGACGGGTATACGAATACTTCCTCGGGAAATTTGCCGCCAACGAAGGAAAAGGCGGTGGCGAGTTCTACACGCCCAAGTCTGTGGTTACGCTAATCAGTGATATGTTAGAGCCTTACAAAGGTAAGATTTACGACCCCTGTTGCGGCTCAGGCGGTATGTTTGTGCAGTCGTTGAAGTTTATCGATAGCCACAAAGGCAATCGCAAAGATATCTCCATTTACGGTCAGGAATATACCAACACCACGTATAAACTGGCGAAGATGAACCTCGCGGTTCGGGGAATCTCTGCCAACCTCGGTGACATTGCCGCTGACACTTTCTTCAAAGACCAGCACCCAGACTTAAAAGCCGATTACATTATGGCGAATCCGCCGTTCAATCAAAAGCAGTGGCGTGCCGATAATGAGCTCACCGACGACCCACGTTGGGCTGGTTTCGAAGTGCCGCCAACAGGTAACGCTAACTATGCGTGGATCATGCTTATGATTTCCAAACTGAGTGAGCATGGCACGGCAGGCTTCGTGTTAGCGAATGGTTCAATGAGTTCTAGTACTAGTGGTGAAGGCGCTATTCGCCAGAAAATTATCGAAAACGACTTGGTCGATTGTATGATTGCGCTTCCCGGTCAGTTGTTTTACACCACACAAATTCCGGTCTGCTTGTGGTTTATCAGCAAAAATAAACGAGAAGACAAAGCGCGAGGCTACCGCAACCGCCAAGGCGAAACACTGTTTATCGATGCCCGGGAAATGGGCAGTATGATCAGCCGTGTGCACAAGGAACTGACTGCCGACGATATCGCCAAAATCGCAAACACTTACCACGCATGGCGGCAGGATAAGCAATTCATCGAACAGGCACTTGCCGAACAACTAGACGACACCCCGACACAAGAGCTTCTACAAGAGCATAAGCAGCTTAATGCTTATGAAGACGTTGCAGGTTTCTGTAAATCGGCAACCTTAGACGAAATCAAAGCCAACGATTATGTGTTAACGCCTGGTCGTTATGTTGGTGCCGCAGCTATCGAAGATGATGGAGTTCCGTTTGAAGTTAAGATGCGTGAATTAAGCCAAACCTTATTAAGTCAAATGGATGAATCGGAGCGACTAGATAATGCTATTCGTCAAAATTTAGCGGAGTTAGGTTATGGGGAATAGCAATATTGTAAGAATCGGAGATATTGCTGAAGTTTTCGATGGGCCTCACGCAACCCCAAAAAAGATTGATGTTGGACCTTTCTTTTTAAGTATTTCAAGCTTGGAGAATGGGCAACTTGATCTTTCCAAGTCAGCGCATATTAGTGATGAACAATTTGAAAAGTGGACTCGAAGAGTTACGCCTCGCGAAGGCGATGTTTTGTTTTCTTATGAGACCCGACTAGGAGAAGCCGCACTGATGCCGGGCGGCATCAAAGCATGTTTAGGTCGACGAATGGGGTTGTTGAGACCCAAGAGAAATAGAGTCTTACCTGAATACTTGCTTTATGCTTATTTATCTCCAGAGTTTCAGAAGCAAATTAAACGTAGAACAAATCATGGAGCAACGGTTGAACGAATTTCATTAAAAGAGTTGCCAGACTTCGAGATTAGAGTTCCTTCAATCGAAGAACAGCAAAAGGTAGTGCAGGTAATTAAGGCTTTCCCTCGAAAGCTTGAAGTAAACCAACAAACCAATCAAACCCTAGAACAAATGGCGCAGGCGCTGTTTAAAAGCTGGTTTGTCGATTTTGACCCAGTAGTGGATAACGCATTAGCGGCAGGCAACCCAATACCCGACGAGTTGGTCCATCGAGTCGAAGTTCGTAAAAAAGCCCATGCATTACCGGACTTTCAGCCTTTGCCAGAACATATCCGAAACCTATTTCCAAGCGAGTTTGAGCAAACAGGTGAGCCCAATGTTGGTATAAATGGATGGGTGCCTAAAGGGTGGAGTATGGCGCGACTTGGTGGTGTCATTTCAGTCAAAAGAGGAGGTTCCCCAAGGCCAATAAAAGACTATATTGTTTCAGATGGCCTACCCTGGACAAAGATTAGTGATGCTACTGGCAGTCATACACGATTTATAAAAAAGACTAAAGAGTTTATTAAGCCTGAAGGGTTATCAAAAACTACTCTATTACAAAAAGGCACTTTAATATTATCAAATAGCGCAACACCGGGGTTGCCTATGTTTTTAGATTTAGATGCCTGTGTGCATGATGGATGGTTACATTTCCCCGAAAAAAAACAACTATCTGACTTATTTTTGTTTCAGTTGTTTCAAGAGATTCGACCTCAACTTATTCAGCAAGGAAATGGCAGTGTATTCACGAATCTCAAAACGGATATTTTGAAGAATCATAAATTACCTCTGCCAACGTCAGATGTTATTGATGCGTTCGACAAAATTGTCGGTCCAATGCACATGAAACTCCATTCTTTAAGTAACTCTAATTCTTCTCTAGAGAATCTAAGAAATTATCTATTACCCAAACTTATATCAGGCGAAATACAACTCGATTCTTCAGGAAGTAGTATCAACCAAGAGGCTGACGTACAAGGAGTGTAGCCATGCTGAATTTCACCGAAGCGCAACTGGAAGCGGCAATTATCGAGTTGCTAGAAGGGCACGGATATCCTTATGTGCCCGGCAACCAGATTTCGCGTGCGCCTACCGACATTGTTATCAGAGATGACTTGCGTGCGTTTTTAGCTAAACGGTATGCCGATGATGATATTACCAGCGGTGAAATTGACAGCATAATACGCCAAATTGAGCTTCTGCCTGCTAGTGACTTATACGAAAGCAATAAAACCTTTTGTAAATGGTTAAGTGATGGTTTTTTACTGAAACGAGAAGCGAGCAGCGAAGCAGGCAAAGCCTCCCAGAAGGACTTGTATATTCAGCTTATTGATTACGATAACGTGGTCGAATCACTGCTTCCTGCATTACTAAACGACAAACACGAAACGAGCATTATAGAACAAAACCGTCAACAAAAGGTCGCCGAGCAACACCCTGAATTTGAAATGATAGCCTCAGCCACCAAAGACAGTAATATCTATAAAATCGTTAACCAGCTTGAGATTGAAGGTGCAGAAGGCGAACTGCGCATACCTGACGGTATTCTTTATATCAACGGCTTACCTGTAGTGGTGTTTGAGTTTAAAAGTGCGATTCGTGGCGAGGAAGCAAGTATCCACGATGCTTATGTTCAGCTTACTACCCGATACCGCAGAGACATCCCCCAGTTGTTTATTTATAACGCGCTTTGCGTCATCAGCGACGGTGTAAATAACAAAATGGGTAGCTTGTTTGCGCCATACGACTTCTTTTATGCGTGGCGTAAGGTAACAGGCAACGAGTCAATTGAAAAAGACGGTATTAGTTCACTGCACACCATGTTGGAAGGGCTGTTTGATAAAGCACGTCTTCGCGATGTAATACGTAACTTTGTATTCTTTCCTGACACCTCCAAACATGAAGTGAAAATTGTCTGTCGCTATCCGCAGTATTACGCCGCCAGAAAGCTATACCAAAACATTAAAGACCACCGTAAGCCAATAGGCGACGGTAAAGGCGGTACTTACTTTGGGGCAACGGGATGCGGAAAAAGCTTCACCATGCAGTTTCTAACCCGCTTGTTGATGAAAAGTGTTGAATTTGAAAGTCCAACCATTGTGTTAATTACAGACAGAACAGACTTGGACGACCAGTTATCGCAACAATTTACCAATGCCAAAGGTTATATTGGCGATCAGTCTGTAGAGTCGGTAGAAAGCCGTTCTGATCTGCGTGCCAAACTGCAAGGCCGCAACAGCGGCGGTGTATTTTTAACCACAATCCACAAGTTCACTGAAGATACACAGCTCTTAACCGAACGTAGCAATGTGATTTGTATCTCAGACGAAGCGCACCGTAGTCAAACCAATCTCGACCAGAAACTACGTATCGTGGAAAAAGGCCCTAATGCAGGCGTGAAGCGTACTTTTGGTTTTGCCAAGTATTTGCATGACTCCCTACCTAATGCCACTTATGTGGGCTTTACAGGCACACCGGTCGACGCCACCTTGGATGTATTTGGTCAGGTCGTCGACAGCTACACCATGACAGAGTCTGTTAAAGACGAAATCACCGTGCGCATTGTGTATGAAGGCCGTGCCGCCAAAGTGGTATTGAACAACGCAAAATTAGAAGAGATTGAAGCCTATTATCAGCAATGCGCCGAAGACGGCAGTAACGAACACCAGATAGAGGAAAGTAAGAAGACTTCAGCGAATATGACCTCTATTCTGGGTGATCCTGACCGTATTGAGGCTCTGGCGAAAGACTTTGTGGCGCATTACGAGCAGCGACTCTCAGAAGGCTCAACCATTAAAGGCAAAGCTATTTTCGTGTGCGGTAGCCGTGAAATCGCTTGGCAGTTCTATCAATCACTGCGAGACATAAAGCCCGAATGGTTTGAAGTATTGGAGTGCGAAGCCGGTGCTACGCTCACAGAACAGGAGAAGAAAAAGGTTAAGCCCATGGAACGGGTAAAAATGGTAATGACCCGTGGTAAGGACGATCCTAAAGTACTGTGGGATTTACTCGGCACCAAGGACGACCGTAAAGAGCTTGATCGCCAATTCAAAAATGAAAAGTCCAATTTCAAAATCGCCATTGTGGTGGATATGTGGTTAACCGGTTTCGATGTGCCATTCCTAGACACGATTTACATCGACAAACCCATACAACGTCATAACCTGATCCAGACGATATCTCGTGTTAACCGCAAATACGAAGGCAAAGACAAGGGCTTAGTCGTTGATTACATCGGTATAAAAAGCCAGATGAATAAAGCCTTGGCCCAATATGCCAAGACAGATGAAACCAATTTTGAAGATATAGCCCAGTCTGTCGTGGTGGTGAAAGACCACCTAGACTTGCTCGCTAAGCTAACCCACGGCTTTGATGCCAGCGATTACTTCACTGGTAAACCTATTGCGCAGTTAAACTGCTTAAATAACGCCGCTGAATTCGTACTACAAACTAAAAAGCTCGAACATCGCTTCATGGCGTTGGTTAAGCGGTTAAAAGCAGCCTACGACGTCTGCTGTGGCAGTGAAAAGCTAAACCAGAAAGAACGAGACCTGATCCACTTTTATCTTGCAGTGCGTTCCATCGTGTACAAGTTAACCAAAGGCAATGCGCCAGATACCGCGCAGATGAATGCCAAAGTACGCGAAATGATCACCGAGGCATTAAAGGCTGATGGCGTTGAAGAAATCTTTAAGCTTGGACAGGGGCAGGACGGTATCGATATCTTCGACGATGATTACCTCGCTAAGATAGAAAAGATAAAGCTGCCCAATACCAAAATAAAGTTACTTCAGCAGATGTTGGCAAAAGCCTTGGGCGAGTTCAAAAAGGTCAATAAAACTAAAGCGTTTGATTTCTCAGAACGGTTTAAATCACTGGTCGAAAAATACAACGAACGCAAAGAAGAAGATGTGCTGGTGAGCAATGTACTGGAAGATTTTTCAGACGAAATCATCAACATGTACAACGACCTCAAAACCGAAATGAACTCCTTTGAAGACATGGGCATCAACTTCGAGGAAAAAGCGTTCTACGACATCCTGCTTGCCTTAGCGGCTAAATATGATTTCAACTATCCAGACGATAAATTATTGGAGCTAGCCAAGGCAGTAAAAGAAGTTGTGGACGACAAAGCCAAGTACACTGACTGGAGCCAGCGCGACGATATAAAAGCCGAGTTGAAAGTGGATTTAATCATTCTACTAGCCAAGCACGGCTACCCACCCGTTGACCGCGATGAAGTGTATAAGGAGATCTTCGAACAAGCGGAGAATTTTAAGAAGAATAGGGGACAGGTCTAAATAGTAAGACTTGTATAGTCTTGTTCGTTGTGGACTTGCATCACTATTACTGGGTAATTAAAGGATTTTTATGGCGAAGGAAAATACGAGTAGAGAGATAAGTAAAGGGTTTTACTGGTTACTAGGCTTGGTATTCGGTATTGCGCTGATATTTATGATCATTGTTTTTGGATTGTATTTCTTTACTTTTTCCGGCGAACTCGGCACTCAGGAGATGTTTGCACAGTTCGGAGATTTCATTGGCGGCTTGCTAAACCCGATTTTCTCCTTTCTGACTATAGTCCTACTCATTGGCTCATTGTTTTTGCAAAGGCAAGAACTGGGTAAAGTAGTTGAAGAGTTGGAGCTTACTAGAGGCGTCCATCAGTCTACAGTAAACATGAGTCTATATGAGCATTTACTTGAAGATTTTCAAAAAGAAGGTTCCGACACCAAAATGTCAGCCTTAAATTTCAAGGAATATTTGGATGAAAAGCTAACTCTAGACATTTCCCATAGCAATATCTACGAGATTGGAAACTTTACGCTATTTGAAATTATTTCCAATAATGGGCTTATGGATATTGCCAAGGAAAAAGGTTACTTAGCCTCTAGAGCATCAGCCACTGGTGACAATGTGACAGCATCCAGGGATTTTAAAGAAAAATTAGATTTACTTGACGCAAGTATAAAAACCATAGTTGAAAAACTTACCCAGGTAAGAGGTTTAGGATGCCCCAAATTGAGAGCAAGTGAGTTACTTGGGTTTTGTGAAGAGATTTTGGAGGACTACTACTATTCTAAGCATATCAACAAAATGGCTAAAACGAATCTGCTCAAGTACGCTCGTTTCAATGAGCTCTTGGCTGCGGTTGAAGACTACCCTGAGAATCCGATTCCTAAGGGTATAATCTCAACGTAAGTTGACTAAAAAAGCCTGACTAAATGCTAATAATATTAATATCTAAAAAACTAACTAAAACTTAGTCACTTACGCGAAAAAGGCTTGAACCATCAATTTTGGTCGCTTGACCATTTTCATAGCTGCCGAGATACTTACAGGGTAATGTTGTATTGTAAACTTCATCTTCATCAATACGATATAAAATCTGGCTAGAAAAATTATAAACGTATTCCCCATCAAATGTCCCTATGTGATTGCCTCTTGCATCATAAACTTGCTTATACATTCGTGCTCCTTTTTGACCCTAAAAATAAGCGAAACCTCGCGATTTAAGACTTTTTCTATATCGTCATAACGTCATTTAAAGTGTAAAAAACTAAATATTAGCTACTGTTAATAACCGTAACAACTATTAGCTTCTCAAACACAAAAAGTAGAAATAGACCAGTTTTAATGCCGCTTAAAGGCATCAAAATTCCTTATTTCTATCTCTTTGATTCTTAATTTTTGCTTTTGCTGTATTAGCATATAAGTCGGTCAGGGCTCCATACGTGTGCTTGAGTGTAAGACCAAGAAGCCCTAACTGGATCACTGTGATTGCACCCAGTAAAACATATAGAGTTCCTCTGAAATAACTTATAGCGGTCAATGACCATTGAAATAGTCCCAGAATTTCTTTTATGAATGGAATGCACAAGGATAGGGCAATGATTATTATGGAAATAATCATAGTACTTATAAACCCTGTAAGGGTTTTGGAGTCTTCAACAGCCTTTTTTAGTGCAGCTTCTCGCCCTGATGAGTCCGAATTCTTAGCAACTATTGCTGAACTTAATGCTCTTGGGTAAGTTATTGCTAACCATGCTCCAGTCACGCCGAAAATTATAGATGCGACAGTTCTTATGTTCTCAAAATATTTTTCTTGAACTGAATAGTCGATACTCTTTCCAGCTAAAAATAAGAGCACTGCGAATACAATCGAAATTAGTACTCCTGCAATAACCCCAATTTTCTTAGTCATTGCATTCACTTTTAAGCGACCTGTGATGAAGAGGTTACTTCTCTCAAAACAGGTAATAAAGAAATCAGCTCACTTCTTCTAGAGTTTATTGAAGCTTTAAGGTTCTCCATATCTAACAGCTGACCCGGAACTACCCATTCAACGTCGATATTTATTTTACTTTTCGCATATGACTTACTTAGCCATTCCTTTTCATCAGCACCGAAAGTATTGTTCTGAGGAAATTTAAATCCGACATCTTGCCAACTGCCGTTATCTACACCATTTTCGTAATCCGAAATTATTCGCGCTAGTTCAGATTCTGAAGGTCTGTAGTTTAACTCATATGATAAGGGAATCTCGTGTGGCATGGTGTTATCCTTACTAGTGATTCCCACCAGATTTAGTAGCTTATCGATAGTGCCATCGTGGCTAGCTTGCGATCTATCTAGACTTATTCGTCTTATAATGCCTCTTATTTGTTCTCTATTTTGTATAATTAAGTCCCGCTTTGCTGGGTTTTTATGAAGAGTTCTAGTAAAGCGGGGAACAAGGTTGGGGCTTGGACTATTTGTACCCTGTGCATAGCCCAGAAACGTATCATTTTGGTCAAACCTCACGTAGCGACTTTCGGTTTTAAGGAATGACTCGAGCCAGTATGAAAAGGGTTTCATCCCTGTGCGTGGAGTTCCAAAAGTAATTGTGGCTAATGAATTTTGGCTTGGAATAAACCAAAAATACGTTGCATACCCTGGTATTGATTGTGCTGGTAAATTCCCTTTGTGTAGAGCTCTTGCACTTAGATTGTCGACGGCAGTGGATGGGTCTAGTGCATAGACTGAATCGCCTGATTCATGAGTTTTATTCCACATCGCTCCAAAATAATCACCAGTTACGTTGTCATGCTTGATGCTAACTAGGTACGTTTCTAAGAACTCCATATCAAAATTGGGACTTACTTCATACGTGCATGTATTCTGAATAAGCCGCTGATCTGAGTTGGACCAATTGAAAATATTGTTTATTACTTCCGTAAAGGAGCCCATTTCAGGAGTTCTTGCTCGCTCTCTATATATTCCACAATGTTTTACTTTATGAAACCTAATACTTGCTTTCTCAACCACGATGAAACTCCCTTTCAATTTCTTGCTTGATTGTTTCAGATTTACCGATTTTTTCATAGTGCCAGCGAGCTGGCCTATCCGTTTACAATAACGATGAAGAGATACTTAATCAACGTATGTTCAAATCAATACGTTTGTTGTTTATCAAAAAATTGAAAAAGGCTTTTTATTATCTACATCCCCGTTTCTCATACCCGGAAGCCTACTCCCTGAATCATTCCTAAGCGAGTTCAACGTTGTTAGCTATAGCTTGTCTTCTCCTGAATTTAGGCTGGAGATTTTCTTTATCAAAACTAAAACCAGGTTAAGCATCTACAAACATCCCAGGCTTAACATGGATGAAAAGCTGATCGAATATTCCTGCACTGAAGTGCTATTACGTTCAAGCTCGTTCCCGCATGTAGCTAGTATTTTTCGCAATTATGTCTAAGCGAATAAAGCGTTCGTGTGCGTCGGAATCTTCGAGCATTAATCTCTACGGTGGTTTAGGAGTATTAGGTTTATGTTGAACTGGTTCGGATATTCCTTAAACAGTTTATCTCGCTACAATAGTAAGAGAAGTGCCATGCGTTGATTATTGAATTAACTGCTGAAAGAGGGCTATGTAGGGACACAAAAAACCGACTCAAAGGTCGGTGTGTTCAGGCTAATCGCCTTGCAAAGAATTTGAAGGATGGTACCAGAGGCCGGACTTGAACCGGCACGCTATTTCTAGCAACGGATTTTGAATCCGTCATGTCTACCAATTTCATCACTCTGGCATCAAATTTTACTATTTGCGAAGTGTAAAAACTTTGCAAATCTTTGCAAGCATATATTAGCTTGTTTTAGTCAAAAGGCGCTTACCTTTCAATGACTTGCCTTAGTTTGATTGTTAGACACTATCAGTTTTGAATCCGTCATGTCTACCAATTCCATCACACTGGCATTGTGTATGATTATCAACGTGGTGTTGATGCATGGCATTATAGCGATGCGGCGCGCCTATACAACAACTTTTTAAGCTTTTTGTGATTAAGTGCCGAAAGATTGTTCAAAAGCGTATTTTGCTTTATCTATTTCTTATTAATCAACAGAACGAGCATTTCTACCAACGCTGAAGCGTCCAATTAATCGCTACTACCGCGATTACTGACGATGCAATTGGCATTATGGCTTTTGAATATAACCTTACGTTTCTAAGTAAGATAAGTAAGGGCAATAGCAGCGTGACTATGGCAAGTTGACCCAGCTCTACCCCTATATTAAAAGCGAATACATTCATTACCAAGCTGCCCGACTGGGCATTAAGGTCGCCAAACACGCTCGCAAATCCCATTCCATGGAGTAGGCCGAACCCAAAGGTAATAAATCCTAAACGCATGATGATAGGGTACACATTGTTAAGCGCAGTTATAGCCACTGATATAGCAATGCCTAGCTCAACAATACGGCTATCTAGCGTAATAAAATCCAGTGCTGTGGCAGTTAATGTAATCGAGTGCGCTAACGTAAACGTGCTTACTAATATCACCGTACTTTTTATAATGTGCCTTTTGCTTTGCTCTTTCACCCAGCTCTTATTCTCCCTGTAAAGATTAACGGTGAGCAACGTAGCAACCAAAAACAGTATATGGTCTAGCCCAATGAAAATGTGCCAAATTCCCTGATAAACCATCTCCCCAAACTGCGAAGTCCAGCTGTTTCCTGTAGCAGAAATAGTAACATGAGAGCGTTCATCACTTAGCACATAAACACTTGTGTGATCGTTTAACGTTACCGTTGTGAGTAGCTTGTGGGTGGGAAAATCGCTAACTATGCCAGTGTATTGTATCGATACTTCGTTTACATATACGCAATTTACCGACAGCGGGTATACCAGTAATGACTCTGCAGATATATCTCGTATAGAAGGGGGAGCAATACTAACCGTACATCGCGTTTCGCTACCTCGAATCACTAGGTGGTTTTGGATATAGTCGTTCGCCATAGTGTGGTTTCTGTTGACTTCACCCCAGGTCAAGTTACCGTCATTATTGCTATCTAGCCCTGCTGTTTGCCCTATATCTTCAGGCTTTAGCAATAGCTCGCCAGACAAAGTGTTATTTGAATCATTTGTAAGCGTTAAATAGCCGTTGCTCAGTTCGTGGGATTGCGTGAAAACGCTGAAGGCGGCGAAGATGAAAAGTGTGATAAATCTAATCATGACTCGTTTACTGAAGGGCGGGAGAACTTTAAGCATTGGTCGATACTTCATTAGCACGGCGAGCGCGCTCTAGGAGGTTTTTGTCATCTAATGACTGTGCGTATTGCCAGTTTATTTCGGCAAATTTAAGCGCCAGTGGGTAATTGGGCTCAATCTCTAAAAAGTAAGTGGCGACCTGTGCGGCGTGAGAACTGTCTTCTCGCCACACTCGAATTTCCATGTTCTTAGCAAGTTGAGTTTGTACTTCAGAGCGCACAATACCTTGCGCTCGTTCCGCAATGGCCCATTTAAGTAGCAAGCCATCGTCGGCTGTCAATATATCGGGTACGGAGTTGCTAAACCCAGAACTCACTGCCTTATAGTTATTCAACGCAAAATGTGCGTCGGCCCAAACTAACATTGCGCTTATAGGTAGCTTTTTGAATTCTGTTTGTGACAAATGCTCAAGCGCGGCTTCAGCGTTACCAAGTTGAAGCGACATGTCTGCGAGTACTTCATAAAACCACTGGCGCTCCGCAGGTCTCACTGTACTCGTGTAGGTCTCAAAAGCGCTAAGCTTTTTCAAAAATTTTACGTCTTTATTTTGTGAAAAATCAGCGTTAACCATACACGTGAAAGCGATTAAAAAACTTGTTTGCCCTACCAGCTTTTCACAGTTTTCTTTCGCCTTTTTAGCGTTACCTTGCTGAACGTTTATATCTGCCAACAATAACTGTGCAGCTGGAGAGCGAAAGCGGGCTATTTGATTGAGATGTTGCTTGGCTTGTTCGAACTTATGAATGCCTTGAAGTAGTCGAGCTTCTAAAACAACTAAACGCTCTTTTTGACCTGCGTTCAACGAATCGAATTTTTGTCGCATTATGTTCGTGAACCTAACAATACGCTCTCTCTCATCACCTTTTGCTTGAAGGTATCTACTTGAAGTTAAAATTTTTTCCGCTTCGTCGATACTTGCTATGGATAGCTGCCTAGGCTGCCACGTTGCGATGACGGTATCATAATTGAATTTTTCAGACTGAGCAGATACCGAACAGACTGTTAGGGCTGACAATACGCTCATTATAGGGAGTATGAGAGTACTGCTTCTCATCAACTTCATCAGAACTTCCTTTATAAAAGCCGTCCTTGGCTTTACGGTTGACACTGTGTACTGACCGCTCGTTATTGACCAATCAATAAATCATCGAACGTGGTGTCGTCAGCATCTTGGGTGAACTCGCGCCCGTTAATTGGCAGAGGTTCATCGGTTGGTGCTTGATTAAAGGCGTCACGGGTATAGCTAGAGAACGATACCTGCTGTGCCTCAATCGTAACGCTAACAGTAGCGGTAACTTCTGGATTTACGCCGTCAGAAACGATGAATGTGAAGCTATCGCTACCTGTTACCTGAGCGTTAGGTGTGTAGGTAAAGCTGCCATCAGCATTAACTTCTGCATTACCTAACGTACCGTTTTCACCAAGCCCGAAGGTAAGTGCATCACCATCGTCATCGGTTGCTGTCAGCGTGCCATCAAACGCAATATCTGCTTGCGTCGTTAGCATTTCATCAATGGCTACGGGCGCTGCATTTTCTTCTGGCGCTTGATAATCGTTATCGTCATCACTATCGAAACAACCAGTTAGCGCTAGCACCAATCCAGAAATGACCCACAACTTATGTTTCTGCAAAGGGGCTTGACCCGACTTAACAAACGCGGGGGCATTTGGATTCTTGTTAAATAACCTAATCTTCATAGACATGATGGATCTCCTTATTCAGAGCCAGCAAGTGGTGTTTTTAGGTAAGGAAACGATGAATCAATCATGCTTGCATCTACAGGTGCACCATCAGTGAAAGGTACATTACCTACGCTGGCGTCCTCTGGTGTACAAAGGCCAAGGTCTGTATCTTCACCTGCTACCGGGATGGGATAACACAAACGGCCCATAACAACGCGAAGGGCAATATCAACCACGTCATCACCTGGGCGGCGACCGTTCGGGAATCCTGCTAAGTCATCGCCTGCCACACCAAATGCTGACTGCGATTCGGCTGGCGTTGCTGGGATCCCTGTGTTTAGGCGCAGCATTTCTGATGCTGTTACAGTTGCTTGCTGGTTAACGCCAGGGAAACCTGTAAGGAACGCTGTTACTAAGTCCATACGCGGGAAATTCGTCGGCGCAAGGGTCTCAATATCCGTACCCAGCGTAGTATTCACTGCATCTTTAAACAGAATGTTCAGTAGTTCTGGTAAAGAAGGGTGGGTTACATAATCAGCGAATTGACCGTCTGCACTTGGATGAGAAGTAGAGAATTTGTCTTTATCGCCAATACCGATAACAAGCTCATTTACTAGCGGGCTACCTAAACGAGACACTTGAGTCATCGCACCACCATTAGTCTCAGGTTTCGCAAAAGTAGCATCTGGGTTTAGGATACGCGCTTGCGGCAAGCTTGCCGTGGTCCAACTACCAATTACGCCATTACCTTCACCTGTAACACACGCCTTAGGTACTTCAATAGATAACGCTGTCACGTTTTTATCGGCTAAGTCATCATTCATGGCACTTTGCGTTATACCGCCAGGAAAACCTTCACCATCGCCTGCGCCCGGTGCGCTGTCGCCCTCAACAGGTACATAATTTACCAGGTCGAATGTTTTGCCCAAGTTAACAACGAAGGGGTCTTTACGCTGACCAACAAACACTTTGGCCATGTCATCGCAACCAGGGATGCTGAACGAATAAATAAAGCTTTCAGCATAGCGTACGTATTCCGCTTCACTGGTAAAGGTTTTATTACCAATGTAATCAAGCGGCTTTTTAAACATATCGCCCATGGCGGGATTAAGAGTAGTGCGCGTGCCTGTCTGCATGTCGCCACTCACCATAGTAAGGCTGTACATTTCCGAGAAGTTTGCTGCGCTTGAATCGTCTGCGCTGATACCGCCTACATTTTTAAGCGGTACTTTCACCATTTTCTGTTCGCCTTCAGGGCCTATAGGCAAGGCGATACCTTCGTTATCGGCAGCAAGCATATTGTTAAACTTAAAAACAAAGCTTAAGTCTTCAACCGCGTCGCCATCGCTATCAATATGAATCGCGTAGTGCGCATTCGGGTCCATTGCAAAGTAGTTAGGGCCACCATAGGCATCTTGCAGTGGAATATAATTTGCTATGAAAGTCACATAATCTTCACGGCCTTGTTCATAGCTATTGAAAGCATAAAAGTCGGTGCTATCTAACGCTGGGTGGCGAGTGATATTAGGTGCTTCTCGGTGACTTGACGCTATTGCGCCAGCAGTTACGGCTGCACATGTCACGGCGACAGCCAGTGACAAAGTTTTGCGTTTGAATTGGATCATGTCGAGTCTCTCTGCTTTTTTATGAGTTCAAGAGACCAAACGACTGAGGTTTCACCTTAGATGCAAAAATATTTAAAAAATTAAAATAAAGTTTTTATAAAAAGTAAAAGGCCACGTTTCGTGGCCTTTTGGTGTGCTGCTTTGTGCGTAAAATTACACGGAAACAATCGGCGCTATATATAGCACTTCCGTTGGTGCGCCTGTTACCGAGCCGCCTGGTGCTTCTAAGCTCACTGCTAACGCCGCGATACTTTGATCTAGCAAGATATCTGGTGTCGCGCGCGTGTCGCCATTAACTTCAGGCATCAAGCCGAGAGAAATTGGTGCTTCGCCGTTTGCCGGCACCATCCAAAGCTCATAGTCTTTGTCTGCTAACGCCACAAATGCATCGGTGACCTTAACATTCATGGTTGTGTCAGATACTTCTATTACCCACAATGGCGTGTTATCAGCATTATTGACTACGGCAATATGGGAAACCTCTGGGGTAGGCACAGGTTGCATCAGGAAAAGCAATACGGCTAACACCAATGCAGCAGCTGTGGATATGAACGATAAGTTCTTCCAGCGTTTCTGCTTTTCTTTTTCAAGATCAACTACATTGTCGCTACTGGGTATACTATTAGTAGTCTGACCGACAAACTCTGTATCATTGGCCGCTTTGTGGCCAAGCTTCACTTGTATGCTCTCCCACACGCTGTCAGGTGGTGTCACCGGAGGCAAGGTTTCAGCAAATCCAGTAAGGTATTGCTCCCATTGTGCGGTTGCATCGCTAACAGCCTGATACTGCATCATTAACTTTTGATAGCGCGTACGCGCTTTGCCGCGCAGCGTTCCAACTACATATTCAGCGGCGAGGGCGTTTAATCGCTCTTCTTTTAAATAATTCATAGTGATAGGCACCTCTGCAAGCTTTGCAAGCCTCGTCTTATCCAGCTTTTAATGGTTCCAAGTGGTGACGCCAAGTGAGTTACCACCTCTTGATGCGACATACCATTCACATAGGCTAAATGGATAGCCTGACGCTGCGGTCCATCAAGTTCATCTAAACAAGAGGCCAATTTTGCTTGCTCTGCCTCTAACTTTATTGATTGCGTGGTTTCCATACCTGACGGTGCGTCATCATTTAATTCGACTTCATTTCTTACGTTGTGATAGCGGATTAAATCGAGCGCACGATAGCGAGCTATACTGACCATCCAGGTAAGTACCGTACCTTTGCCTCGTTGATAATTACCGGCGTTATGCCAAATTTTTATATAGGCGTCTTGTGTGGCTTCGTCAGCGAGTTCAGGGCGTTTCAAAAGCCTTAAAGCAACAGCGTAGAGCTGTGGACTGGTTATCTTATAAAGCTCTGCGAACGCTTTTTTGTCGCCGTCTGCGGTTTTACACAGCAGAGGAAACAGAGTTTCGTGTTCCATTGTTGCTCCTATTTTTATCGTTGTAGCGCGGCCATTTGTTTATTGCTCTAACTATTTGGCGGCTACTTTTTAAAGTAGCATGTTTTATATACAACTGCCTGAATGGTTACCTAATCAATAGACAGACCCCAAACAGTAAAGCGTTTATGTATTAATACTTTACTGAAAAGGTAAGGCGAACATTTCTTGGCTCTACAGGGTGATAATGCAAATCCTCAATCCCTTCCTCTGGCTCTCCGGGCAGCCTAGATGCGTAAAAATAATCAATATCGTGATCGTCACTGTCTAGGGCATTGAGTACTTCTAACGTTACGTCCCAAGTTGGCTGGCGATAGGCAACTTGAGCATTCACTAAAAATGTTGACGGCGGTGAAATTTCATCGAAGCTTTCTACGGTGCGAGAGCTTAGGTAGCGGCTTCGTAAGGTATAGCTGAACCCTAGTTGGTTACTTCTTTGATAGTAGGTTAGCCCTGCACTCACCACACCTGGCACGGTGCCATCGATGTGGCGACCTTCGCCTTCAACGCTGTCGCTAAATCGGGCTTTGGTCCACGCAGCTTCAATGTCTGTTGTTAGGTGATGGCTTATCCAGTAGTAGGCACTCACTTCAATGCCGTGTCTCTCGGAGGGGCGACTGGCTTCAGTAAAGCCTGCATCACCAACATATACCAGCTCGCTATCAAGCTCTAGGCGCCACAAGGCAGCAGACAGGTTATAGGTTTTGTTATCGGTATAGTTAACGCCCGCTTCATAGCCAAGGCTCTTTACTAACAAGGGAGCAGCTTCGGTGGCGTCACCACTTACCGGGTCTATATTAATGGTGGCTCCCCGTGCATCGTTGGAATGAAAGCCCTGCCCAACGTTGGCAAATGCGGTAAGTTGGTCTGATACACTGTACTTCAAGCCTGCTTTAAGGGTAAATAAACCGTCACTTTCGCTTCCTGAATTAGCACCAAGATTACTGGTAACGTCCACATCTAAGTAATCGTATCTGCCTCCTAATGAAAGGCTTAATGCGTCACTTAGCACAATGTTTGACTGGGCAAAAAGTGCATAGCTGTTACTGTCTATTTCGTCTTCTCGAATAGTGCCAAAGCGGGTTAAGTTTTGGGTGCGATACAAACCCACGTTTTCAATATCGTCGAAACGCCACTGGCCGCCTAAGGTAATACTGCTTCCATCCGTAAGCGCCAAGGGAAGGGTAGTGAATATTTCACCACCATAAATTTTTCGGTCGTCGGCCTGTTCGAATTGATCGCCTCTCTCTGGGTTATCAAGGAAGTAAGTGAAATTAGAAAAAAGGCTAAGCGTTGTATCTATGGCATACAGTGAAGCATTCCATGTATCACTGGTATAGTTTGCGGAGAGACTATAGCGAGACGAATCGCCGCCAACTTGGGTGTCGATAGAGCCAAGACGGTCTATTAAGCCGCTTTCAATAGCGCGCTCAGGTACTTGGTCAGCACCGTTCCAGCTATTATCATAGGCCATTCCTGTAATGGTGAGTTGGCCGTCTAACAAAGGCGTAATATAACGAATATGGGCGTTTTTCTTTTTTACATCTTCGTCAACGTCAGTCCACGGGCCGTCATAGGTTTGATATTCCAACGCTGTAACAACGCGGTTCTCTCCTGCTTCAAAGTGATTTAATGCAACAGCGCGCTTGAACCCATATTCTCCTAAACCTAAGAACAACTGGTTTTGCTCAAGTGAATCTCTTAAATTGAAGAATGCCCCGCCAGCGCTAGAAAAATCGCCGATGTTGGCATAATAGGTGCCTTTGAAGTAGCTTAGATTGTCGATAAATTCGGGAATAATAAAGTTAAGGTCACTGTAGCCTTGGCCATGTCCGTGGCTTCGCATGTTCACAGGCATACCGTCTACACTCACCGTGAAATCCGTGCCATGGTCGAGGTTAAAACCGCGCAGGAAGTACTGGTTGGCTTTTCCCGAACCACTGTGTTGGGTCACCATCATGCCCGGGATGAATTCGAGTATTTCACCGGCGCGCAACATTGGGCGTTCAATCAAGGTGTCACCAGACACCCATCCCTGCGAAGCCGAGATAAACTCTCCGTCTTTTACAGATGAGTCACCACGTACTCGAATATGCTCAATATCACCTTCGGGGTCGTCTAACGCCATTGCAGCGCCCATACCAAGCGAAAATGAGCTAGCGAGAAGTGTTGTTACCAGAGTTTTTGCTGTCACCGTATTTACGTCCATTATCCGTTTGTAATAGCAATAACGATTAACAATGGTTAATGGATGCAAAAAGGTGGAAATCATTTTTCTTTGCTTATTGCGCTATTAAATGCCGTTAACTAAGGCTTATGTTGTTTAAGCGTTGTGGCGCTTGTGTCAAAATAAACGCTGTTGTTAATGAAGTGAAGAGAAGCCCGTGGCGAGACACGACAGAAAAGCCAAGAAGAAGTCCCCATCATCAAATCCTCTAAAAACGAAGGATGATAAAAACACGCCCAACTCAGAATCAGGTAGTTCATCACTTGAGCGAGCGGGGTTTGTGCGACGCTTGTTGGCAATGATTTACGATACGCTCGTGGCTACTGCCGTAGGGATGTGTGCTGCTATGGTCATGATAGTAACGCTGGTGGTTATGCTGAAAAATGGCGCGCTTGACCTACAAGGCTATGCTGAACCTGCCGATCTGATTCAGGCCTCTTTTGGTTATAAGCTGCTTATTCAAACGTGGGTGGGCTTGTGGATAGCTGGGTTTTTCTTGTGGTTCTGGCGCAGGGGCGGGCAAACCCTAGGCATGCGTGCATGGCGTTTGCGAATTTACAGCACGGTTGAAGAGCCAATGACCTGGCCACGCTTGTTCATTCGCCTAATAGCATCGTTAGGTGGTCTAGGCACCTTACTTGTTTTGTTTGATTTTAAAAATAAACAATCACTGCAAGACCGACTGGCAAAGACCGAAGTGCTGAAGCTGACCAAAGAAGCGAACGACCACAAGAGCTGGTAAAGGTGCTTTGTAAGGCGCTAAAAAATCGCAAAAAAAGAGGCTGTAAGGCCTCTTTTTTTTATTAGTTTTGACTATTGAATTAGATGAATGCTGATAGCTTGATCAACGCCTCAACATTACCCCTGCAATGGCCGCAAACAGTAAACTAGGCAGTAAGGCGCCAAGGAATGGTGGCAGCTGATAGACTAAACTCACTGGCCCAAATACTTCGTTAAGAATAAAGAAACCGAAGCCTGTCAGTACGCCCATGATCACGCGAGCGCCCATTGTAACGCTACGCAGCGGGCCAAAGATGAACGACAATGCCATTAACAGCATTACGCCTACCGAAATAGGTTGGAATACCTTGCGCCACAAGGCGAGTTGATAACGAGAAGGGTCTTGATCGTTATTTTCTAGGTAGTTCACGTAATCCAGCAGCCCAGTAATAGATAAAGCCTCTGGCTTAACTGCAACAATGCCTAATTTGTCCGGCGTCAGTGTTGAATTCCAACGCATGCGGTTATTTTCATCTACCGTAACATTCGTTTCAGTAAACTTGGTTACTTCAACGTCGCTTAGCCACCAACCGTCGCCGTCGAAGGCCCCATTTTTAGCGTGAGTAATGCTCTCTAGCGACAAGTCAGGGTTAAAGCTAAATATGCTCACATCTTTGAGAGAGTCTTGGCTTAACACCTGACCTATGCTTACGAATCGGTCGCCATCCTTTGCCCACACCAGCTTATCGGAAGAAAATAAACTACCGCCTGAAATGGCTTCAGTTCTTATCTGTTTTGCCTTGGTTTCACTGTACGGGGTGACCCACTCGCCAACGGCCATCACTAATAAGATCATTACAAGGGTCGACTTCATGGCTGAGTTTATGATGTTCCAGCGGCTCATACCTGCGGCCTGCATCACTACCAATTCGCTATTGCTAGCCAGTACGCCCATGCCAATAAGGCCGCCCAGCAATGTTGCCATAGGGAAGAACTGCTCTAAGTCGCGAGGCAAGCTTAGCAATACGTAGATAAAAGCGACCAGCATGTCATAGTCGCCTTCGCCAATTTTTCGCAGCTGTTCTACAAATTTAATAAGCGCGCTTAAGCCAATTAGTACACTAAGCGTAACGGTAATAGTGCCTAACAGCGTACGGGCGATATATAAATCGAGGATCTTAAACATCTACTTTTTCCCCAATATCCAAGCGCGAAGCTCAGTGCCGGTTTTTCTGTCTCGCACAATCAACATGACACCAATAATCAGCATGATGGTATGCACCCACCATAAGCCAAGCTGAGGTGGCATTTTGCCGTCTTCTAACACTCGTCTACTCGCAAGCAGCAGCAAGAAGTATCCCAAGTAAAGCAGGATGGCAGGGAACATTTTACCAAAGCGCCCCTGACGCGGGTCGACTGCGCTTAGCGGCACAGCAATTAGTACTAAAAACGGAATGGAAAGCGGTATGGCAATACGCCACTGAAGTTCTGCTCTAGCTTCAATACTGTCGTCTTCCCACAGTTCGTTAGTAGGCAGTACGCTTACCTTACGACGAGTTTCGTCGGCAGGTTTATCGGCAATCTGAATTTGGTATTCGTCAAATTCTACTTTGCGGAAAGCCTTTTCAGATTGCTTTCCTTCGTACTGTACCCCTTCTTTCAACACAAGGTTTCGCGTGCCGTCAGGGTTATTGGCCACTTCACCAGTTTGTGCATAAACAACGCGCACGTCGCCTTCGCTATCGTCCGTTTGATTTTGCGATAAAAACACACGTTGTAGCTTATCGTTGTTGTCTACATCGTGAACAAAAATAACCGCTTTTTCGTTACCGGTTTGCTGGAATCTACCTGGCATTAACGCTGATATTCCCGCCTCATTTCTGGCTTTTTCTCGCAGCTGATATTCGTTCTCTGCAGCCATTGGCGCGAAATAAAGGGTAATTGCGCCTGTGACTATCATGATAAGTACAGACAAGAACAGCATTACCCGCGTTACATACCATTCACTGATACCACAGGCTCGCATTACGGTCATTTCACTGTCTACATACAGCCTGCCATGTGCCAGCATAATGCCCAAATAGGCGCTGATAGGCAGCACTAGTGAAGAGAGGATAGGGGCATATAAACCTAGGAAGCCAAGCACTAGCCCAGCGGGAATATCACCGTCTGAGGCGTCGCCCAAAACGCGCACAAATCGCAAGGTGACAAAAATTGCCATTAGGATAAAGAAAATCGCTAACTGAGATTTCAGCGTTTCCTTAAGTAAATAGCGGAATATCAGCATCTCAGCCCTTCCGGAAAATTAGGAATTTTAGTGAAAGAAAGCACAATTTTGTTTAAACTTACCGTTTTTACAAGTTTTGCCTGCAATCATAAACCGTTTGCATGGTGTTTTGACGCAAATTTAACCTATATTCAATAGGTCTTTAAGCGTAAATTGCAGCGAACTAAAAAGTTATGCTGCGTATTAAAACATAAAGCAGCGCGAAACGTTACGTGATTTTAGTCATCGTGCAAACCATAAACGACGAAAAGCGAGGTGATATCGTGGAGTTTAGTGTAAAAAGTGGCAGTCCTGAAAAGCAACGCAGCGCATGTATTGTTGTGGGTGTCTTCGAGCCGCGCCGCCTAACGGCAGTGGCTGAACAGCTAGACGAAATCAGTGAAGGTTATATCAGCAACTTGTTACGCCGTGGCGACCTTGAAGGTAAAGCCGGCCAAATGTTGTTGCTACACAATGTGCCAAATGTACTAAGCGAGCGCGTGCTTCTAGTCGGTTGTGGTAAAGAGCGCGAATTAGACGAGCGTCAGTACAAAAACATTATTGCCAAAACCATTCAAACATTGAATGAAACAGGCTCAATGGAAGCGGTATGTTTCCTTACCGAACTTCACGTTAAAGGTCGCGATACCTACTGGAAAGTACGTCAGGCAGTAGAAGCAACTGAAGACACGCTTTACACCTTTATGCAGCTTAAAACCAAGAAAGGCGAACCACGTCGCCCACTGCGTAAAATTGTATTTAACGTACCAACACGCCGTGAACTTACTGTGGGTGAACGTGCAGTTGAACACGGTTTAGCGGTTGCTCGCGGTGCGAAAGTGACCAAAGACGTGGCTAACATGCCGCCAAACATCTGTAACCCAGCGTATCTGTGGCAGCAAGCGCAGGAGCTTGCCAGCCAGTACGACAGCGTAACCGCTGAAGTCGTTGATGAAACCCAAATGGCCGAGCTTGGTATGCAAGCGTATTTGGCTGTTGGCCGTGGTTCAGACAATGAAAGTATGATGAGTATTATGCATCATCGCGGTGGCCCAGCTGATCAAGCCCCAATTGTGCTTGTAGGTAAAGGCCTTACGTTCGATTCAGGCGGCATTTCAATTAAGCCAGGCGAAGCCATGGATGAAATGAAGTACGACATGGGTGGTGCTGCAGGCGTACTGGGTACCATGCACACTATCGCGGCGCTGAATCTGCCCATTAACGTTATTGGTGTATTGGCAGGCTGTGAAAACATGCCAGATGGCAAAGCGTACCGTCCGGGTGACATTCTAACGACTATGTCGGGTCAAACCGTTGAAGTGCTAAACACTGATGCCGAAGGCCGTTTAGTATTATGCGACGCGCTAACCTATGTAGAGCGCTTCGACCCAGAGCTAGTAATTGACGTAGCCACGCTAACTGGCGCAGCGATTATTGCACTTGGTCACCATGCAACAGCGGTAATGAGTACGCACAATCCGCTTGCTCACGAACTACTTAATGCGTCAGAGCAAAGCTCAGATCGCGCATGGCGTCTACCGCTATGGGACGATTACCAAGAGCAGCTTGAAAGCCCGTTTGCCGACATGACGAACCTTGGTGGTCGCCCAGCAGGGTCAATTACTGCGGGTTGTTTCTTGTCGCGCTTCACTAAGAAGTACAACTGGGCTCACCTTGATATTGCCGGTACGGCATGGCGCAGTGGTAAGAACAAAGGCGCAACAGGCCGTCCAGTGCCTATGCTGTCTCAGTTCCTAATGAACCGCGCTGATATCAAGTTAGAGGACTAATCATTCATGCCACAAGTGATATTTTATCAACTTACCAGCAGTGACAATGGTGTGGCAGGCCGCGCCAGTGAAGTCATTGCATCAGCGTTTGCCAATAAGCAAAAAATTAGCGTGCTGTGCGATACACAGGCGCAGGCTGAAGAAGTTGATGAATTGTTGTGGCAGCTGCCGGCTGACCGCTTTGTGCCCCATAACCTTTATGGTGAAGGGCCGCAATCGGGAACGCCGGTGGAAATTTGTTGGCGGCCAGAGCAGGTAGCCAGACGACAAATGGTGGTTAATGTGGGGTCCGGTATGGTGCCTACACCCAACCAGCATCGTCAAATCATCGACTTTGTACCCGTGGACGAGAACGCCAAACAGGCCGCGCGGGTAAGATACAAAAACTATCAGCAAGCTGGATGCAATATGCAGTTTAAATCTGCATAAGTCATTCGCGTTTAGCTTCAATTTGAGAGTGTGTAATGGATAAAACCTTCGAACCGCAGTCCATCGAGCAGCAATGCTACAAGTCATGGGAAGAGGCGGGTTTATTTAAAGCTTCAGGTAGCGGCGACCCTTATTGTATTTTGCTTCCGCCACCAAACGTTACCGGTAGCCTTCACATGGGCCATGGTTTCCAACAAACCATTATGGACGCCTTAACCCGTTATCACCGCATGAAGGGCGACAATACGCTATGGCAAGTGGGTACTGACCACGCCGGTATTGCAACCCAGATGGTGGTAGAACGCCAACTTAACGCACAAGGCAAGACGCGCCACGATTTAGGTCGCGAAGACTTCATCAAAAAAGTGTGGGAATGGAAAGAGCACAGCGGCGGAACGATCACCGGTCAAATGCGCCGTCTAGGTACGTCTCCTGACTGGTCTCGTGAAGTGTTCACCATGGACGAAGACCTGTCTAAAGCCGTAACTGAAGTGTTCGTTAAGCTACACGAAGAAGGCCTTATTTACCGCGGTAAGCGTTTGGTTAACTGGGATCCAGTGCTTCACACAGCAGTATCTGATCTTGAAGTACTAAATGAAGAAGAAGACGGCCACATGTGGCACATGCGCTACCCACTTGCAGATGGTAGCGGTGAGCTAGTGGTTGCGACAACGCGCCCTGAAACCATGCTTGGTGATACAGCGGTTGCGGTACACCCAGATGACGAGCGTTATCAAGGCTTTATCGGCAAAGAAATTAAGCTACCGATTACTGGCCGTTTAATTCCAGTTATCGCCGATGACTATGTCGATCAAGAATTCGGTACAGGCTGCGTTAAAATTACCCCTGCTCACGATTTTAACGACTACGATATGGGTAAGCGTCATAACTTGCCTATGATCAACATTCTTACCGACGATGCGAAAATTAATGATGATGCGCCAGAAGCATATCGCGGTTTAGATCGCTTCGACGCCCGTAAGCAAATTGTATCCGATTTAGACGCGCAAGGCGCTTTGGTTAAGATTGAGCCGCACAAGCTTAAAGTGCCGCGTGGCGACAGAACAGGTGCGGTAATTGAACCCTACCTAACTGACCAGTGGTATGTAGCGGTTGAGTCTCTTGCTAAACCAGCTATTGAAGCGGTGGAAAGTGGCGAAATTCGCTTTGTGCCAGAGAACTGGAACAAAACCTACTACCAGTGGATGCACAACATTCAAGATTGGTGTATTTCGCGTCAGCTGTGGTGGGGACACCGCATTCCTGCGTGGTACGATGAAAACGGCAACGTTTTTGTTGGCCGCACCGAAGAAGAAGTGCGTGAAAAACACGGCCTTGGCAGTGACGTAACGCTTTCACAGGACGACGATGTACTAGATACCTGGTTCTCAAGTGCACTATGGCCGTTCGCCACCATGGGGTGGCCAGAAGAAACGCCAGATCTAGAAACCTTCGTGCCGTCTTCAGTGCTAGTCACCGGCTTTGACATCATCTTCTTCTGGGTTGCCAGAATGATCATGATGACCAAGAAGTTTACTGGCAAAATTCCGTTTAAAGACATTTACATTACTGGTCTTATCCGCGATGAGAACGGCGATAAAATGTCAAAGTCGAAGGGCAACGTGCTTGACCCAATCGACTTGATTGACGGTATCGATATTGAGTCGCTAGTCGCTAAACGCACTGCTGGCATGATGCAGCCTCAGCTTGCTGAGAAGATTGCCAAGCGTACTCGCAAGCAATTCCCTGATGGTATTCAGGCGTACGGTACAGACGCATTGCGCTTTACCTTTGCAGCTATGGCGTCAACCAGCCGCGATATCAACTTTGATATGGCGCGTGTTGAAGGCTACCGCAATTTCTGCAACAAAATTTGGAATGCATCGCGTTTCGTATTGATGAACGCAGAAGAGCACGATACAGGTCGTGACGGTGGCGAAATGGTACTTAGCATGGCCGATCGCTGGATTTGGGCTAAGTTCCAACAAACGCTGGTTGAGTTTGAAAAAGCGCTTGAAGACTACCGTTTCGACATTGCTGCGCAAACCGTTTACGAGTTCACCTGGAACCAGTTCTGTGACTGGTATCTAGAACTTACTAAACCTGTGCTTAACAATGACGCCAGCACTGAAGCTGAAAAGCGTGGTACTCGTCATACGCTTATTAACGTGCTTGAAAGCTTGCTTCGCTTGTTGCACCCGCTAATGCCATTTATCACCGACACTATTTGGCAGCGCGTTGTGCCACTAAGTGCACTTAAAGTGGAAGAGGGCGCAAGCATTATGGTTCAGGCATTCCCTGAAGTTGATGCAGCGAAACAAGACGACAAAGTGCTTGCTGATATCGAGTGGGTGAAGAAGTTTATCGTGGGTATTCGTAATATCCGTGGTGAAATGGATATCTCGCCAAACAAACCACTTAATGCGCTACTTAAAAACGTAAGCGACGAAGACGCGCGTCGTCTTGATGCGGCTAAGGCATTCCTCGATAAGCTTTCGAAGCTTGAAACCGTGACTATATTGAAAGACGGTGAAGAAGCGCCAGCCAGCGCAACAGCACTTGTGGGTGAGATGGAAATTCTTATCCCAATGGCAGGGCTTATCGATAAAGACGCAGAGCTAGCTCGTATTACTAAAGCCATGGAGAAAATCGAGAAAGACGTATCTCGTACTCGTGGCAAGTTGGGTAATGAGAAGTTCGTAAGTAATGCGCCAGAAGCGGTAATTGAAAAGGAACGCGCTAAGTTGGAAGAGGGTGAAAAAGCCCTAGCCAAACTTAAAGAGCAGTTCGAGACCATTAAAGCGCTTTAAGGGCAGCCCCTAGAATGGGGGGGATCGATACAAATTAGAAGGGTTACCGAAAGGTGGCCCTTTTTTATTCGCGATTAAACCGGCCCTAAAAATAGCGGGTTTGTTCGAAAGCCGTTCCTGCATTCTCACTCTTCGCTATGAAGCTTGCCAGCGCCTACTGAGCGGGTAACTATTTATGCGAATTGGTATACGAGCCTATCTTTACGTTGGCGTTTAGAGCTGTTTGCCTAAGTACTGTTTTAACATGCCTATCAATGATTTTTGCTTTATTGGCTTGGTGAGGTAGTCGTTCATACCCGCGTCTATCGCGCTTTGTTTATCTTCCTTCATTGCATTAGCCGAAAGGCCGATAATAGGTACGCCAGTAAAGCCTTTTTCGCGGAGTTGTTTGGTTGCTTCATAACCGTCCATCACCGGCATTTGTACATCCATCAATATTAGGTCGTACTGCGGGGCATTTTCTACTTTTTGCACGGCTTGCTTGCCGTCTTCTGCAATATCGAAAGTAAGCCCAAGATTGGTAAGCATTTCTCCGGTGACGAGTTGATTTATATTATTGTCTTCCACTAATAGAACGTGGCCTTCTAGCGACGTTGCTTCCGCTTCTTCACTAAAATGAAGTCCATCATAACTTGCATCTTTAGATATCACCTGATGAACAAAACGCTCAAATTGCGCAGGTGTGAATGGATGCATGATAAGTGGGCCTCTCCATAGCGTGTCATATTTAGCTTGTAGCGCGCTGCCTGCACTCTCCATTACCAGGCCTACCGACTTCCCTTTTTCTAGTAAGGCGTTTAACCAAGCAATATTCTGTCTGAACTCACTGAACTCATGGATATCTACAATGATATGTTCAGGTAAAGCGGCGATATTTTTGGCTTCTTCTATTGATAGCGTTGATTTAGTCGGCAGCTGTATCTGGTTGCAATACGCCGCAGGCAGCAATGCTACTTCAGTAACATAAAGGCTATCAACAGGTAGCTGAGGTGTTTGTTCAAGCACGCCTGGTTGGTTTTTGAATGCTTTCAGCGGTAGTTCAACTTCAAACGTACTGCCTTTTCCCATAGTAGAAGTGGCATCAAGGCGGCCGTTCATAAGTTCAGTAAGCTGGCTTACAATCGCAAGGCCTAGGCCGGTACCGCCATATTTTCTGTTGGTTGAACCGTCTGCTTGAGTGAAAGGATTAAATATTCTATCTAGCTGGGCTGTACTCATACCTATGCCGGAATCGGTGATTCGCATGGTAAGGTTTAACACGTTCCCTTTTTCGTTCAAGTTGCCGTCAAACTCAATATCTATACGCCCTTGCTCGGTGAACTTCACAGCATTGTTGCCTATATTCATAATTATTTGCGCGATACGCAGTGGGTCGCCAATTACTTGCGGAGGTATCTTTGGATTTACCGTAAAGTGCACCGATAAGTTCTTTTCTTTTGCGCGTAGTGCAATGACTGCAATGAGGTTGTCGAACAGTGAATGCAAAGAAAAACTCACTTCCTCAATCTTCAATTTACCCGCTTCAATTTTTGAGAAGTCGAGAATATCGTTAATTACGCTCAATAATATTTGCCCAGAATACGCTGCCTTGTCGAGATACCCTTTAACAGTAGTGGACAGCTCTTGCTGTTGCGCCAGTTCTATTAGCCCGATAATGCCATTCATCGGCGTGCGGATTTCATGACTCATATTGGCTAAAAACATACTCTTTGACGCGGTTGCTTGCTCCGCTTTTATTTTCGCCTCAGTAATCGCTTTATTTAAGCTTTCAAGCTGAGAGTTCATGGTTCTTGCTTCATCTAGCAGTTTTTCTGTCTCTCGGTTTTTATCACTAAAAACAAGCGCCGCTTTTGCTAGCTTGCCAATCTCATCTTTTCGGCTGCTGCCAGGAATATTGGAAATTTGTACGCCTTGGGCAAGTTTGTTGAAAACTTGAGTGATAGAGCGGATAGGGCCCAATATGCGAAACATGGCAAACAGCGCTGCTGAGAGGGCGAGTAGAATGGCAACAAGAGAAAATAACTCTCCGTTACGCTGTGTGCTTTCAGCCAGTGTGTAGGTGCGTTGAGTCGCAATTTCAGAGTCTGTGGTTACTTTTTTGGCCAGCTCACCGCTTAAATAGAGAAATTCATTGGCAGACCCCGCCATGACTACGTTAACCAAGAATAAATTACCTTGGGTTATCTGGGTTAGCTTAACGAAATCGGCTTTAATTTTTTCCGACAATCGCTCCACTCTTTCCTGAAGGGATGTATTTTTCGTTAGCGTTAATTTTCGTAGTGAATCTGCGGCTTCGTTGAATGCTCGGATAAAACCCATGTCGGGTTTCATCAGATATTTCAACATCGCATTTTCTGCCCGAATAAGAAGCGTCTTTGCCTGTTCTTCAGAGGCAGCAGAGATATCTCCGTTTGTTTTAGCGTCACTCAGTATCTTTTCCAGTAACGTAATATCAGATAGGGTGCCTCTTGCTATAAGGTTATCTCTTTCAGAGCGCGCATCGACAACTTGGGTAAAATTCTCCTGATAGGCGTTAAGGTGCTCCTTCATTCTTGAAAGGATATGGTTGTCTTCCTGTATTTCCTTGTCTTCGTCTACCAGGGCTAACTTGTCGAGTTTGGTGTTAATAGTCACCATGAGTCGACTGAAGCGAGTAATGGCTGATTTACTCGCATTCTCTTTGAATATGAGCACGTTGCGCTGTAAGTCCAGCACATCCCGTTCAAGTTCCTTAACAAGTGCAACATCAACTACTGCCTTTGACGCTGATGCCACGCCTTTGTTTAGGACTTCTTGGTTTTCTCTAGCAATAAACCCCTGTGCCAATATAAGCGCTATAAGAGCGAGTAGCACGGTGATAAGCTGAATTCGAATTGACGATAACATGTGAACTAAAAAAGCCTTATTCCATTTACGTTATGGGTTTTTACTTAACGCAACATTATGCAGTGATGAATTCGTACCACTTCTGCAAACTGTATTCGTAGGTTGGCATAACGGTATTCCATACGGCAACATTACTAAAACGCTCTTCATAACTCCCACCAGTGCGCTGGGCGCCTTGTCTAACACTAATATTTCCGTCGGGCCCTTTTAGCGGCTCTGATGCTACTTGCCCTTTGTACCAGTAATTCCATTCGGCGTCTGAAAGATATTGAGCTGAACGTTTAGGGTTGGAAATATAGTAGCCTTGTCTGGCAATAAATGCGCCAGGCCACCCCGACAGCCACCAATTCATATACTCATAAGCCACGTCCTTTATTCTACCTTGTGTGGCAGAGGACATGCACATTACACCGTGCCATCCGCGGTAGCCTTCTTTCGGTGCTGCAAACGTAACCGGAATATCTTGACCGTTCAGCGCAGAGACCGCAGGCGAGAACATGCTTTCGATTGCAACCCGTCCACTTTTCATGAACTCAACAGACTCAGGGACCGAGGTCCAGAATCCATTGAAATGGTTTAACTGAGTCAACTCTATAAGTAAGCTAAACAAATCATCAAGTTCATACTCGGTCATGGCACCGATATCTTGGAATTGAATGAACCCTTTAGCTTGTGCGGCAAGTGCTAAATCGAAAAGTCCGATAGTGGGGTCGTTAACTATGCCCACTTTTCCTGAATAGCGACTGTCTAAAAGCCAGCCCCAGCTTTCTTCTTGCCCTTGCAGTTCGTTGGGTAACTTTGATGTGTCATAGCCAAAAGAGTCAACATTGTGCACATAAGGTAAAAAACTAATTGTGTCAGTATGGTTTGCGCCCAGAGTGCCGTCGTCCTGTACATTAATAATTTTATGCGGTGCGTCGCCAGCGCCCATTCGCGCGTTCTCGGTAAGTTTTCCGGTCTTGCTTAAATCGTTTATTTCTTCCCAATACTGAAGGCGTTTCTTCTCTATGGGCTGAATAGCGTGAGCGCGCCACAATACATTAATGCTATTAGACCACTGCTCATAAAGGTCGAATGACGTGGGGTTCATCGACGCCTTTTGAAGAACGGTTGCACTGCCACCTGGCTCAAACTCAATATTAATGCCTAAGTCTTCCATGGCGCGCTGACGAATGGCTTCCTGAAGCGTGACATGGGTGCCTAATACGCGCAGCGTCGGTTTTTCTTTTCCGATTGAAAAAGGGGTAATGCCCGCAGTAAGACCAAAGGCGAGACCGCCCTTTAACAAGGTACGGCGCTGGAAAGAAGAAGCGACGTTTTTATCTGAGTTTGAAGGCATTAACGTACGTCCATAGTAAACGATGACCCTCCATTATTCTGGCATCTATTTCATAGAGTTACCAAAAAATGTTACCCCATAGTTAAAAATAAAATGTTGCTTTGACATATTTGGTAACACATCAAAATTAGCGAGTAGTTAAATTTTGTATTATAAAGATATCAAAATGATATCAAAGGTGAGTGGTATGAAAGAAAAGAAAGGGTTTTCGGTAAATGGTTATTTGATGATCTGTGTTTTGCTAGTCGCACAGGTTGCTACGTTTTTCTATGCAGTGTCGGGTAACCCCGAAGCTGGTGTAATTCTAAGCGTTTTAGTGGGAAGTTTGTGGTTGGGCTATTTCATGGTGCAACCCAACCAAGCTAAGGTCATGACGTTTTTCGGCAGCTATGTAGGTACTGTCTCTGATGTTGGATTACGCTGGACAATTCCTTTGTTCCGTAGAGCTAATATTTCTTTGCGCATAAGAAACTTTGAAAGTGCCAGAATTAAAGTTAACGACAATCAAGGAAACCCCATTGAAATAGCCTCTATTGTCGTGTGGAAAGTGAGCGATACTGCTGAAGCAATGTTTGACGTAGACGATTACGAAAGTTTTGTGCGAATTCAAAGTGAGTCCGCGATCCGCAATATGGCAAGTAGCTTTCCTTACGATCCGCGTGACGACGAGCAAGCGGAAGTCGCACTTCGTAGCCACCCAATAGAGATATCAGCGCGTTTACAAGAAGAGATCCAAGCTCGCCTTGCGAAAGCTGGGATCACAATTTTGGAGTCTCGTATCAGCCACCTTGCCTACGCGCAAGAAATCGCAAGTGCCATGCTTCAGCGTCAACAAGCATCAGCTATTGTGGCTGCCCGGAAGCAAATTGTAGATGGTGCTGTGGGAACCGTAGAAATGGCACTTCAGCGATTAAATGAAAAGGGTGTAGTAGAGCTTGATGAAGAGCGTAAGGCGACGATGATCAGCAATTTATTAGTTGTGCTGTGTGGTGATAAGTCGACGCAACCGGTTATTAATACAGGTACAATCTACTAGCTCGTTTTTTTAATTTAAGTTTGAAATTGTAGTGCCGCAGCAATGCACTGCGGCACATAAGGTTTGTAATTTTGGCAAAGAAAAAAGCGTATCCACTTAGGATAAATGAAAATGTACTTGCCGCCATGGAGCGATGGGCTGCCGATGACTTGCGCAGTGTAAATGCGCAAATAGAGTATGTATTAAGACAAGCGCTAGTGAAGCAGGGAAGAGTGAAGCTGGTAGAAAAAGTGGTAGTCGAGGTTGAAGAAATAGACTCCACTCAAAAAGATAACTGAACGCGAAATAGCAGGGTATCAGCTATCTTTTCGATATGATCGTCACTAGCTAAGGCTTAGATATTCCGCTTGATTCTGCGTCTAACAAGTACAATGCCACCTAATAGACACAGTGGGAGTAAAGACCATGCTCCGCCATGCTCTTCTACTATGACTACCGTATCTTCAACCACATATTCATTATTTTCACTTTCAAGGGGAAGATAGGCGAGTGCACTGTCATCATAGGCATCGGTATACGCCACAAGCATTTCGGTATCTGCATCATAAAGCTCTAATAGAATGTCGTACTCACCCGGCGGATAGCCAGAAACTAATGTGCTTTCAATGGTAAAGGTATCTGTTGAGTCTTCTGAGTAAATGTAAAATTCAGACGACACGTGAATAGACTCGTACACGTCGTTTTTGCCCAAATACAAGACCGCGTATACTGGCGCGCGAGTGAAAATGGTGTCGGCGTCAAACTCAATCGAAAACGTAGAGTGATAACCATCGTAATCAATGTCTTGCTCAAGTGTTACCCAGCTTTCATAAATCCAAAACTCATTAATACTGCTGACTACGATATCGCTAGAGGACTTACTCACGGCTAAATGCTGTTGATGCTTACCCGCCTTGGGAAGGGACTGTTGATTAGTCTCAACGTCATCAACAGATTGAGAGATTGTTTCTTCGCTTGTCAATGCACCTGAGGTTTTAGGCAGCAGCGATTCAGCGGCAACAAATGGTTTGTCGTAACGGTATTCGTTAGAGGTAACGTTTTTGTTTTGTGCGCTATTTTCGGTACTGGCATGCACAGGTGACATAAGCGCAAGCTGTAATGTTGCAATAGCAGAATATGTAGTAAGTGAGAAAAGTAGCTTTTTCATCTGTCCATCCTTTTCCAATCGATAATGACAGAGTCATTGTTGACGGAAAAAGATGAACAAAAGCTGAAGGGGAACTTAACGCCTTCTCAGTTAAAACGGTGAGGGTGCCTTAGAGATCAGTCGTCGAAGTAGTGATCTTCTTCTTCGTATTCACCTTCTTCACGCGGCTCGAAGTAAGTACCCCAACCGTCGTAGGTTACATCATGCTTGTCGGCAATTTTAAGCAAGGTGTCAGAGTCCGCATTAAGCTTTTCAATATCTAGCTTTCGCTCTGCAACTGCGTCGAAGCAGAAAATGGTTTCGCCATCATCAAGAATAAGCTCTTCTGCGTCGGTGACTTCAAAACCAGCTTTAAACGCATCAACAGCTGCCTTTTCTAGCACGTCGAAGTCAGTGCTGGCGAAGTGGTGCTCAATGGTATAGTCGGCATCGGCTTGGCTGCCGTCTTCTAGAAGGGCATCAATAGTTTCTTGGTTAAACTCGTACCACTCTTCTCTTTCATCGAACTGGGTCATAATAAACACTCGTTAGCAATTTTGACGCAAGTTTACCTGCTTTTTTCCAGTTCATCGACCTGTGTATTAAGCGCATCAAACTTTTGTTTCATTTCATCGTTAAAATGCACCATCCACTCTTTAATTGTCTTGTCTTCGCTCAAAGCCTGAGGGGCAGCTATATCAATAAGCACAATGCCGTTATTCCAACGGTTCCATTTTACTTTATTGTGCAAATTGCTGGCGGTTACCATGACAACGGGTTCGTTGGTGGTCTTAGCTAGTCGAAACGCACCTTGCTTAAAAGGTAATATGCCTCTGCCATAGCTTCGTGTACCTTCTGGGAATAGCCATACCGACGTTTTCTTTTTCGCAATGCGTTTTGCAGCAATATCAAGTGTATTACGGGCTTTACCGGAATTCTTTCTATCAATCATGATATTGCCTGACAACCAATAAATTTGGCCGAAAATAGGGATCCACTTTAAGCTCTTTTTGCCAATGGTTACCACGCCAGGCAGTGCAGCTTTACAGATAGTGATAACGTCGAAACTGTTTTGGTGATTGGCAATGAAAACGTAGGGTTCGTTAATTTTAACCGCAGGATCTTTCTTTATAATAATTTTGAGACCTACGACCTTAGCCATAAGTGAATACATACTACCCGCAATATGCACGTTATCTTTGTGAAAAGGTCGTGCGATACAAACAATTAGCAGAACAATGTTAATGACTAAAAAAGCGATAAAAAGTGCCGGAATGCGGAATAAAGCGATCAAAACAACTCCTAGATACAATTGACGCGCGCAGTATAGATGAAGTTTCAGCGTACACTTGTCCGATGAGTTTTTACAGTGCGGAAGGTATAGTTGAGCAATAAGTTGGAAAAGTGGCTATGTTTCTCACCTTTAGTATGAGGAAATTTTGCCGATACCCAATTACAATAATAAAAAGCGCAATCGAACCTAACTCGGTAACCACTATATGCAGACATTTACTCCAGACGACCTAGAAGAAGATATTCTTGCTGACCTTATGGAGGAAATAAACGAACTCTATGAATCAAGTGAACAAACCTTGATTGAATTAGAGCTTCGTCCGGAAGACAACGAATTGCAGCGTGCTCTGTTTCGCTCAATCCACACCATTAAAGGTGATTTAGGCCTCGTTAACTTCTCTCCCATGATCCCGCTTTTGCAGCATGTAGAGGACTTGCTAGATTATTTGCGCAAAGGGCAGGTGGCGTACACGAGTACTATGAGTGACTTGGTATTGCTTACAATGGACAGAGTAAAAGCCTTCGTAGAGGCTGTAATGGCCAATGGCAAAGCCGAGTACGATGACAATCTTCACAATCAGCTGGTTTTAGCTATCGGTCGTGTGACACCTGAAAATACTGCTGAGCATGAAAAACGCCTTACCGAAGCGGTCTTATTACTTAACCCAGCGTTAGATATTGTTGCGGATGAAGACGACCCACAAAACGTTCAGATAAAGCCCCCTACGTTAGCGGCTACAGGTATCCCTAAAGATATTAGTAGTGAAAAGAAGCAAGATATTCTATTTTTCCGCGACTTAATGCAAACCATTGAACGCCGCTCTAACTACTGGTCTGGTCGTGGTGATCGCATTGCCAAACTCGCTATGTATATTAACGATGTGGCCGAAAACCCTATCGACGAAGATCAGCTTGCCGTAGCCAGCTATGTACATGACTTCGGAATGGCCTTCATGCCATTGAAGCTTCTGCACAAAGGCGATGCGCTAAGCGATATCGAATTTAATCTTATGCGCTCTCATGTGTATAAAAGTGCCCGTTTGTTAGAGCACCTAGATCAATGGGATATGGCGCGCAAAATTGTGATGCAGCACCATGAACGCACTGATGGAACAGGTTATCCATTGGGGCTAAAAGAAGACGATATATGTGAAGGTGCGAAGTTACTTGCCATTGTTGATACCTACGATGCAATGACACACCCAAGAGCGCACAATGAAGATAACGTACTTTCCAAAAAAGAGGCGGTGATAGAAATAAATCGAAGCGCCAAAGGCCAGTTTAGTATGAAGTGGGTAAGGCATTTCAATCAGGGAATGACGGCGCTACTGACGAAAGGACATTAGGTAGCAAGCCGCTCATAAGCTAGCAGTGAGTTCCCTGCTAGCTTACGGCGTAATCACTAGGGTTAGTTCACACCCAATTCTTTTAACTTTCTTGTTAGGGTATTTCTTCCCCAACCCAAGCGTTTAGCCGCATCTTGTTTGTGGCCATGAGTGTGCTGAAGTGCTCGCTCAAGCATAATACGCTCAAACGTCAGCATCGCGTCGTTAAGAATATTGTGATGGCCGTCGCGAAGCTGTTTATCGGTCCAGCTTGCCAACAAATCTGGCCATTCACCCGATTCAGCGCTAGGTTTTTCGATACTGCTATCGCTGTGAATTTCCGGTGGCAGATCGCTGGGCAGCACTTCTTGACCACTCGCCATTACCGTTAACCAGCGACACACGTTTTCTAGCTGCCTTACGTTTCCAGGCCATGGTAGCTGAGACATTACGCGCTCAGCGTCTTTCGATATGCTTTTAGCTTCTACATCAAGTTCTTTGGCTGCTCGGCGCAAGAAGTGACGGGTCAGTAACGGAATATCTTCGCGGCGCTCGTTGAGCGATGGAAGGTGTACTCGAATAACGTTTAAGCGGTGGAACAAATCTTCCCTAAACTTACCTTCAGCAACCCTTTGTTCTAAATTCTGGTGAGTTGCAGCGATGATGCGTACGTCCACACTCACTGATTGATGGCCACCGACACGATAAAACTGACCGTCTGCAAGCACGCGTAAAAGGCGGGTTTGTACATCTAACGGCATATCACCTATTTCATCTAAAAACAGTGTACCGCCGTCGGCTTGCTCGAAGCGGCCTTGGCGAGCTGCCTGGGCTCCGGTAAACGCGCCCTTTTCATGGCCAAATAGTTCTGACTCTACAAGGTCGGCAGGAATGGCGGCCATATTGAGGGCGATGAAAGGTTTACTTGCTCTTGGGCTGTGCCTGTGAAGGGCGTGCGCGACAAGTTCTTTACCCGTACCCGATTGCCCGTTAATAAGCACGCTAATTGAAGAGCGCGACAGGCGACCTATGGCACGAAATACTTCCTGCATGGCAGGTGCTTCGCCAATAATTTCCGTTACTACGTCTTCAACTTGCGCTTTAGATACGGTGGACTGCTCTCTGGAATGTGCCAGCGCCCGCTGGGTTAAGGTGACAGCCTCGTCGATATCAAATGGCTTTGGCAAATACTCAAAGGCACCTTTTTGATATGCGTTAACTGCGCTGTCTAAATCCGAATGCGCCGTCATAATGATAACGGGGAGCATAGGGTGCGAAGCATGTACTTCGTTCAGTAACGTCATGCCGTCCATTTGTGGCATTCTTATATCTGAAATGATGACTTCAGGGGCTTGGCCGCTTTGAAGTTGAAGCAATAAATCTTCAGGGTTTTCAAAACTTAAGCAGCTGATATCTGCTGCTTGTAAGGCCTTTTGCAGCACCCAACGAATAGAACTGTCATCATCGACAATCCACACAGACTCATTCGTCATCGTCTGTCTCCTTACGATCTATTGGTATGTAAATTACGAACTCAGTGTGACCAGGGTAGCTATCTACATCTATTTTGCCGCCGTGGTGGTTTATAAGGGTCTGTGAAATAGACAAACCCAACCCAGAGCCATTTTGCTTGCTTGTGACCATAGGGTAGAAAAGTGTGTCTTTTACTTCAGCCGGAATACCCGGGCCGTTATCAATAATTTTTATTTTTGCTACCAGCGCGTGACGCTTCGTTTGAATTGTCATTTGGCGCTCTATTCGCGTAATTAACCTAATTTGTGGGTTGGGGGTTTGGCTCTCGGTTAATGCCTGAACGCTGTTGCGCACAATATTGAGCACCGCTTGCTGAATCATGTCAGGGTCTAACATAAGCGGTGGAATGCTGGGGTCATAGTCGCGAACTATGGTAATGGGATTGTCTGAGTCAAAGCGCATTAAGCTGCGTATTTTTTCAAGCGCTTGATGCACGTTGCTTTCTTCAAATCGAGGTAGTGAATTTGGTCCAAGCAATCGATCAACTAAGTTTCGCAGACGGTCAGACTGCTCTATGATCATGCTTGTAAATTCTTTATGCTCGTCAATCAGCTCTTTTTCTAATAGCTGTGCTGCACCGCGAATACCACCAAGAGGATTTTTGATTTCGTGTGCAAGGCCGCGAACCAATTCCCGTGCTGCGTAATGCTGCGCGTTTTGTAAAGTTTCTCGAGAAATTCGCTTTTGCTGGTCAATCTTTTTAACTTCAAATAGCAGTCGTGGGCCGTCTTCGAAGTGCAAGTTGGTAACGGTTAGGTCGGCAGATACATAGCGGTTATCTCGAAAAGCCAACTTAATTTCGTTTTCGGTGAAATCTTCACCTTTTCTGATGGCAGCTTTAAGTCGGGTGGTTTCTATTGTGCCCGGCAAGAAAAAATCTTGAAGTGGATGCCCAATAAGTTGTTTTAATCCAGTCTCAAACAAAGCTTCACCAGCGTGGTTGGCATAAACAATCGTAAGTTTGTTGTCTACCATTACCAGTGCGGTATTTAGGCTATTGATTAGCTGTTGTGTTTCTAACTCGGTGGAATGCATCCGAGCTCGTCTCCTTTGCACCATAATTGTGCATTGTAGCTTGCAATGATGCGTTGCGCGAATAAAGAGCTCAAGAAGAAATGTTCACTGAACCTCTATGGTGCGCATACATAACAGTGGTTGCACGCTATTAGTTATTAATTAACGCCGATGCCTGATGCAGGTAAAGGGTTTGTAGTGGAGACGATGCAAGAGTCTTGCCCGTATTGTTCGTGAGTTCAACTTTATAAGTATGTGCCCCACGATGGATACCAGTAAGCTTAAAGACGCCTGAACTATTGCTAGCTAATGGGGCGTCGTCAAAGATTAATCGGTAGATTGGCGCTTTGGGTGCACCAGGTTGTGCGGCAGAAATAGTGAATTCGCCCAAGTTATTGCGAATTGTCGCTTCTGGTGCAGGTGACTTAATGACTACGCGATAGTTGGGCTTGGGGGCAGCCGGCTTCGCAGGGGGAGGTGGGGTAACCTTTGCCGCGGTTACTACGTTTTGCGTTTTTACATCGAAAGCTAGGGGTTCTGCGTTTTGCTGCGGCTTGTCGGTGTAAGTCACAGAGCCGTCTTTACCTACCACCTTGTATATGGTCATTGGAGAGGTAGCTGCGGCTGATGTTGCATTGCTGCTTTGTCCGGTTTCGCTTTCTTGTGCTTCTTGCTGGGTACTTTCTTGGCTCAGCATTTCCGCTTGCACAGGCAGTAAGCCATTGCCGCTACTTAGTAATAGCGAAATTAAGCAAATGTGTCGCGTCATGTAGTGCACGTGTCGTTACCTAATCAATGTGGTTTTGGCTAGCTGGCTAATTCATATAGCTTGCTATGTTTGGCTTATGGATAATCTTTCTAGTTGTATGCAGATGCAAGCGGGCAAAGCCCTGTGCGCAGTTGATGCAGTATGAAAGAGTATTCGTTAGCATAGCTATAAAAACATAGTAGATAAATTGTACGCATAAAAAAAGCCCGCAGAGCGGGCTTTAGTATAAATTACTATACAGTGCGAATTTACAAGCTGTAGTACATGTCGAACTCAACAGGGTGAGTAGTCATGTTAAGTTTCGTTACTTCTTCAGACTTAAGATCGATGTATGCATCAATCATGTCGTCAGTCATAACGCCACCAGCTTTAAGGAAGTCACGGTCGTTATCAAGAGCTTCAAGTGCCATTTCTAGCGAGCTTGCAACTGTTGGAATTTCAGCAGCTTCTTCTGGCGGTAGGTCGTACAAGTCTTTATCCATTGAATCACCAGGGTGGATCTTGTTCTTAATACCGTCGATACCCGCCATAAGCATAGCAGTGAACGCTAGGTATGGGTTAGCTGTTGGGTCAGGGAAACGTACTTCAATACGACGTGCTTTATCGCTAGTTACGTGAGGAATACGAATAGATGCAGAACGGTTACGTGCAGAGTATGCAAGCATTACCGGTGCTTCGAATCCAGGAACCAGACGCTTGTATGAGTTAGTAGAAGCGTTAGCAAACGCGTTGATTGCGCGCGCGTGCTTGATGATACCACCAATGTAGTAAAGTGCTTCCTCAGAAAGACCTGCGTACTTGTCACCTGCAAAGATGTTTACGCCATCTTTAGAGATAGATTGGTGACAGTGCATACCAGAACCATTATCGCCAACAAGCGGCTTAGGCATAAAGGTAGCTGTTTGACCGTATGCGTGTGCAACGTTGTGAACAACATACTTGTAAACTTGAATTTCGTCAGCTTTCTTAACTAGCGTATTGAATTGGCAAGCAATTTCGTTTTGGCCAGCAGTTGCTACTTCGTGGTGGTGCGCTTCGATAACAAGGCCCATCTCTTCCATAACTAGACACATTGCAGCACGGATATCGTGAGCAGAGTCCACTGGTGGTACTGGGAAGTAACCGCCTTTAACGCCAGGGCGGTGTGCCATGTTGCCGCCTTCAAACTCTTCGCCAGAGTTCCACTTTGCTTCAGAAGAGTCAATCTTGTAGAAAGAACCCGCCATGTCAGTGTGGAAGCGTACGTCATCAAAAAGGAAAAACTCTGGCTCTGGGCCGAAGAAACATGTGTCACCGATGCCAGTTGATTTTAGGAATTCTTCTGCACGACGAGCAACTGAACGAGGGTCACGCTCATAACCTTCCATTGTTGAAGGTTCAACGATGTCACAACGGATGTTTACTTGTGTCTCTTCAGCGAAAGGGTCAACTACGCAGCTTGTTGCGTCTGGAAGAAGAACCATGTCTGATTCGTTGATGCCTTTCCAGCCAGCGATTGAAGAACCATCGAACATTTTACCTTCTTCGAAAAACTCTTCATCAACAACGCTCGCAGGAATAGATACGTGTTGTTCTTTACCCTTTGTATCGGTAAAACGTAAATCTACAAACTTCGCTTCACTTTCTTTAATCAGCTCTAATGCCTTTTCTACTGACATCGTGTCCTCCAGGTTTAATGTAAAAATGCGGAATGATCAGCTTCACTCCAACAGTGGCAAAAGTGAAAGCGATTATCATGCCATCTATATGTATACCGATTTCTGTGGCATAGACGGGCATCTATCACTTCCGTTTGAATTAAATTGCATTATATTGGTGCAATGTTGCACCAATATGGCGTTTTGTGCTCATTTGTACGTCAATCAGCCTAGATTACTTTGTAGCGTATAGCCACCAAATATGATCAATTAGGTGCAACGGGGCTGGTTATTTGTTGAACAAGTGTTTGAAAACCAATAAAACTCGTTTCCATCAAAAAAAAGATGCGCAAACGTCGTGGTTTTTCTGTACAATCCGCGCAAATTTTTCTATCTGCATTTTTTTGCAACAAATCTAACGCATACTCCTTTCCACTGAATTGAAGTAGACGTTGATTTACACAGGCTCTATATAAGCATGAATACCACTGATATTAATAAATTGCGTAACATCGCAATCATCGCCCACGTTGACCACGGTAAGACCACCCTGGTAGACAAACTGTTACAGCAGTCTGGCACCCTTGAATCTCGAGGCGAGCAAGAAGAGCGCGTAATGGACTCGAACGACATCGAGAAAGAACGTGGCATTACCATCCTAGCTAAGAACACAGCGATTAACTGGAACGACTACCGTATCAACATCGTAGACACTCCAGGACACGCTGACTTCGGTGGTGAAGTAGAGCGTGTAATGTCGATGGCTGACTCTGTACTTCTACTTGTAGATGCGCAAGAAGGCCCGATGCCACAAACCCGTTTCGTTACGCAAAAGGCATTTGCTCAAGGTCTTAAGCCAATTGTTGTTATCAACAAAATCGACAAGCCTGGTGCGCGTCCTGATTG
This sequence comes from Alteromonas sp. CyTr2, assembly GCF_947311905.1. Classification (NCBI taxonomy): domain Bacteria; kingdom Pseudomonadati; phylum Pseudomonadota; class Gammaproteobacteria; order Alteromonadales; family Alteromonadaceae; genus Alteromonas; species Alteromonas sp. CyTr2. The sequence goes on from NZ_CAMZMZ010000007.1 coordinate 86,541, forward strand.
GGTTATGGATCAAGTTTTCGACCTATTCGACAACCTAGGTGCAACTGACGAACAGCTAGATTTCCAAGTTGTTTATGCGTCTGCACTTAACGGTTGGGCATCACTAGATGCAGATACTAAAGAAGACGATATGACGGCATTGTTCCAAACTATCGTTGACCAGGTTTCTCCTCCTGATGCAGATATCGACGGCGCATTCCAAATGCAGATCTCTCAGCTTGACTACAACTCATACGTGGGTGTTATCGGCGTAGGTCGTGTTAAGCGTGGTTCTGTTAAGCCAAATCAACAAGTAACGGTTGTTACTGCTGATGGCAAAAAGCGCAACGGCAAAGTAGGCTTAGTTTACGGCTACCTTGGCCTTGCTCGTCACGAAGTTGAATCTGCGCACGCGGGCGACATCATTGCAATCACAGGTCTTGGCGAACTTAAGATCTCTGACACCATTTGTGACGTCAACACTGTAGAAGCACTTCCTCCACTTACGGTTGACGAGCCTACAGTAACCATGACGTTCCAGGTAAACACCTCGCCGTTTGCAGGTAAAGAAGGTAAGTATGTAACGTCACGTAACATTCTAGAGCGCCTTAAAGACGAACTAGTACACAACGTTGCACTGCGCGTTGAAGAAATGCCTGATCCGGACAAGTTCCGCGTATCTGGTCGTGGTGAACTTCACCTAGGTATTCTTATCGAAAACATGCGTCGTGAAGGTTACGAGCTTGCAGTGTCACGTCCAGAAGTAATTCTGAAAGAAGTTGACGGCGCAACGCAAGAACCATACGAAACCCTGACTATCGACTGTGAAGAACAGCACCAGGGTTCAATCATGGAACAGCTTGGTCTGCGTAAAGCAGAAATGACTGACATGTCTCCAGATGGTAAAGGTCGTGTACGTATCGACTTTATCATTCCAAGCCGTGGCCTAATTGGTTTCCAAACAGAGTTCATGACGTTAACGTCGGGTTCTGGCTTGCTATATCACACGTTCGATCACTATGGTCCGTACAAAGGCGGTATCATCGGTAAGCGTAAGAACGGTGTTCTAATCGCTAATGCAAACGGTAAAGCACTAACTAACGCTCTGTTTAACCTTCAAGAACGCGGTCGTCTATTCATCGGTCACGGTGTTGAAGTGTACGAAGGTATGGTTATCGGTATTCACAGCCGTGACAACGACCTTACTGTAAACGCCCTTAAAGGTAAGCAGCTTACTAACGTTCGTGCATCAGGTACTGACGAAGCGCAAACACTAGTTCCACCAATCAGAATGTCACTTGAGCAAGCGCTTGAGTTCATCGATGACGACGAACTAGTAGAAGTAACGCCTGAATCTATCCGTATTCGTAAGAAGCTTCTTACAGAAAACGAGCGTAAGCGTGCATCACGTGCACCTAAGTCTTAATAGCTTCTAAGACTTACATTGATTTTGAAAATGCCAGCGTCAGCTGGCATTTTTTTTCCATTTTGCCGATGAGTTTGGCCTGCAATCTTTCAACTCGTGTCTCAACTTACACACCGTCACTTCCCATCAAAAAAGCTGCTTTCTAGCATTATCACTAAAACGTTAGAAAAAGTTTAAATATCGACCAAAGGTTAGTGGTCAAAAGCGTTCAGAGATTCTATGCTTGGAAAATCAGTCCGCATAGATCAATACCCAGCGAGCATTAATCTATGCGGATTGGTACAATAGACTGATGCCTTAACACGTGAGCTAAGTCGTTGTAATATTTACGGCTAATGACCTAACAAAAAGGGGAAGGGTAGTGTTTTCTGTAGCAGTAGTTGAAGATGATCCTATCACGCTTGACCTTATTACTGACGCGTTGGAAACGCAGTTAGACGCCACCGTGTATCCATTTACACGTAGTAAATTTGCAAGGGATTTTTTGCTGCAACAAACCGCAGAATCTATCAGCTTGATCATCAGTGACCAAGTAATGCCGGATTATGATGGACTAAGTCTTCTAAAAACCTGTCAGTCTTCGGGGTTGGACGTTCCATTTTTACTCATTACTGCCGACCCTAACAAAGAGTTAGTGATAGAAGCGCGTAAACTTCAGGTTACCGGTTTTCTTGCTAAGCCACTCAATATGGAAGAGCTAGTTCAAAAATCGAGAGAGGCGGTGTCGCAGGCCAGCTAAGCCTGTAGGTTGTTTTTCATTTTATGTATCGCACGCTAAAGGTGTGCATGAGAGCCAAAAATCTACTTCGTGGTTAACGATGACAACGTAAAACAGGTTAGGACAGCAAAGCGCAATTTACCTTTGGCTTTAACGTGTTAATTTATCTCTATTAAAGTACATTTCGATATAGAAAATTCGGGTTAATTCATCTCACGCCCCTAGTTTATGAGGCGCTAAAATTCTACACTGGTGGCATAAGTTTTTATGCAACAGGATGTAATGTGAGCGCCTTATTCGATAATACCCCTCCCAGAAAAGACACGTTTTCGTTCAAATGGCAAAAGTACAAAGGGAAAGACATCATTCCTGCGTGGGTTGCCGATACTGAGTTTCGTTGCGCGCAGCCAATTCTAGACGCCATTTCGGGTCAGGTTGAGCATGGCAACATGGGTTACATACTGCCTGCACATCACGAAGGCGCCATTCAGGCTGTAGTGAGATGGCTTAAAGATAAGCATAATTGGGAAATTCAACCCGAGTGGCTAGTGTGGACACCAGGCGTTGTGCCAGCGTTTAACGTAGCGTGTAAAGCCTATTGTGAACCCGGTGATAAAGTACTTATTCAAACACCTAATTATCCGCCTCTACTGGCTGCCCCAAAGCTAAATGGTCTCGAACGGGTAGATATAGGCACGGTAGTGCAAAATGACGACGGCACAAGTTCTGAAACTATCTCGAGTGTTGAAGGTGCGCGCTATACGTTAGATTTTGAAGCATTAGAAAGAGAAGCGGCTGATCCTAAATGTAAGCTGTTTATTCTTTGTAACCCAATGAACCCGGTAGGTTCGGTGCTTACTAAAGCTGAATTAGATCGCATTGCCGAGATCTGTAACGCGAACAACGTTAAGCTATGTTCTGATGAAATCCACTGCGACCTTATTCTAGAAGATGGCAAGCAGCACATACCGGCGGGCCGCGAGTCCAACCTTGCTGAAAATAGCGTTACGCTAATGGCTGCCAGTAAAACATTTAATATTGCTGGTTTGGGAACGTCTTTTGCCATCATCCCTAATCGCCAGCTGCGTCAGGCATTTACCAATGCCGCAGCGGGCATCGTACCTTGGGTTACTGTATTGGGCTTAGCGGCTACAGAAGCAGCATTCACTCAATGTGATGAGTGGCATCAGCAGCAACTTACCTACTTGCGTGAAAACAGAGATATGGTGTTTAACACAGTAAACAGCATTGACGGGCTTAAAATGCTCAAAGCCGATGCGACGTTCCTTGCGTGGGTAGACGCCAGTGGACTAGGTGTAGAGAACGTCCAGCAGTGGGCCGAAGAGAAAGGCGTAGGCCCGTCACCAGGCATCGATTTTCACAAGGCGGATCATTTCAGAATTAACTTTGGCTGCAGTAAAGCGATGCTCCAGGATATTCTGCAACGCCTCGCCAGCTAAAAATAGGGGTCAGAGTACTTTTTCAGCCCCAAAATGGGGGCAGAGTACTTTTTGCAGCTACGCTCTCTATTAAAAAAGGCCAAAGTATTACTTTGGCCCTTCTCATATGCAGTAAGTTTGTTAGTCACGTAATTTCATTGCTATCTGCGAGTGCACACTATAATGACATACAAAGGGAGAAAATTACTCTGACCCCATTTTTGCCATTTTGGAGATTAGCTAAATACGCCGATTAGTTTATACAGGCCTAAACCAATCACAGTACCCACTACTAGAAAGCCTGCCAGGTTACTTTTCCATGTGTTTCTTAACTCCCCCAGTGCGGTGCTTTTATTCATAACGACCAATAGAAATATGGCAATAATTGGCAGTAAAAGAGCATTAGTCGCTTGAGCAAACAGGATGGCGGGTAGGGGCTTAAAGCCAAGTGCTGCAACGCTGACACCCACTACAATGATGATAAACCATACCGCTTTAAAGCTCTTGCTTTGCATATCGTCAGAAAGCCCCAGCGCTCCTGTTACCGCATAAGCGGCTGCTAGCGGCGCAGTGATAGCACTGGTTAAGCCTGCGGCGAATAACCCTAGTGCAAAGAACCACTGAGCTTTGTCACCTAAAACCGGTTTAAGCTGCTCGCCCATGTTCGAAGCGTCCATAGTGGCAGCTTGATTGAAGAACGCCATCATTGCTGTTGCCATTACGATAAGCGTAATAAGCCCACCCATACTAATAGCTCTAGCAGACTGGTTTCGGCACGCGACGACCGCGTCTTGTTTATCTTGGCCTTTCGATGATTTTGCAACTAGGCTCGCGTGAAGAAACAAGTTGTAAGGCACGATGGTGGTACCAATAAGCGCCAGCACCGTGGTAATGGCGTCAGCGTCCAGCCGCGGAGACATTAACTGACTAAACATCGCGGCGATATCAGGTTTGGCTACCAACAGCGTGATAAGAAATACGCCAGCCATAATAAAGACGAGATAAACCAGTACTGTCTCTATCCACTTGTAGCTGCCCGACCAGAGTAAAACTATAGCGATCGTGCCCAAAATACTGGCCCAGGGGCCAATGCCTATACTGATAAAAGCGTCTAGCCCGATTGCAGCGCCGGTTAGGTTGCCCGATTCATAGGCTGCGTTGCCAATGCCGATAGCACTGACAATAAGCACGATAAAAAGATTCTTTAGCCATGGCTTGTAAGCCATGTTTTTCATTGCACTGGCTAGGCCTTGGCCGCTGGCCACACCTAAACGCGCAGCCATGTCTTGCAATACTATGGTTGCGAATATGGAGAAAAGGAGCGCCCATACTAGGTGAAAGCCAAAGTTTGCACCTGTCAGACTTGCCGTAGTTACTGTTCCAGGGCCAATAAAGGCGGCCGCGATGATGTATCCTGATTTATCTTTTGCCATTGCAACGACTCTTAGTTAAGTTTTGCTATCATGACAATAGGTAGGCGAGCACGCAACAGTACCGCTAAACCAATACAGTAACAGATTGGTTTTAAACCTATTGTCGCGTACCCAGTGTAGAAGTTTGTTGTTTACTCTTTACCTTATTTCCCATTATTTTGGGTAGATAAAAGGTTACAAAACATGCCCTCTACAAAGTGGCCGCGCAGACTACCGTTTCATAAAAGAGAACGCAAATTAAAATAGGATGGTAATGGTGAAAGGTGGGTTTCCAATAAACACAATCAGCGATATTGTTTCGCTTCCCAGTTTCGAAAATGTGCTTCCGGATGCTTATTACGTAGATGGAATGATCTTTGCCGTTGCCTCCGCACCAGAAATTCCCATGCCCGAACAGTGGATGCCGTGGCTCATACAGTCTAGTGACAGCCACCTTGTAGACAAAGATGTAGATAAGCTTGCTGATACATTAATGAATGGCCTGCGGGCGCATTTGGATTTTATGCGTCAGGAAAAGTCGCCCATGCCTAGTGAATTGAACGTTGCGATAGAGGTGCAAGGAACGACGAGGCCTTCGAAAGAGCTCGAAAGCTGGCTAAATGGGCTTTTACACGTGCATAAGCAATTAGAACCTGTGTGGCAAAATGCGTGGAACCATTGGGAAAAGCATTTAGAAAAAAGTAAGGCGAACAAGAAAGACTGTGACGATAACGAGCCTGAGAAAACAGAACCTGCAGAAGCTCGCCTGTCTCGATGTTTAAAGCTTTTCTCAACGCTTGCTAATATTGAATTAGCCTTGTCTTACAGAAACGACAAACAAGCTGCTCAGCTTGAAAGTAATATAAACATGCTTGTTAAACAGCTTCCTTCGGTGCTGGCAGATTACACTAAGTTGTCAGGAGAGCTAGCAGGCGCGTTACCCAATCAATTTGAAACCTTTAACAAAGTAACCTAGGGGAAAATTTGATAACTGGGAGCTTCAGGAGAAGCAAAAAACAAAAACGCTAATTCAAAATTAGCGCTGTCTTTGTTGTTGATGCCGTTGATTCAACGTGTGTTTAAGCGAAGCGGTATAGCTGTCTAGTTCAAGCTTCGCCTTTTCGTATTGCTCGTTAAGAAGCCGTGAAGCAGGCTCCCTCATAAGCGCCTTAAAGGCAATATCTGTCTGTTTGAGCAAATGCTTGAGGTGTTGATTACTGTCATCCATGTATAGCATTCCGATAAAAACAATTTGTTAAACCCGAGAAACAGCAGGTTCTGGGCGACTATGTGCAATGCTTACAACACTCTCAACAACAAGCTTAAAATTACTTCTCACACTACACAGCAGTACTGGTTCCTTGAGTACTGAATTTTCAATAACTTTGTACGTGCGCCTTTACTATTTAGTTTGGCTTACACTTTTATAAAGGTTTTACCACAGCCAAGCAAACGATGGCGAGAATGATAAGCACCGGCGCTTCATTTAAAAAGCGATAAAAGCGCGGAGAGTGTCTATTTTCGTCGCGTGCAAATTGCTTCATTAACTTAAACAAATAGAAGTGATAGCCGTAAATAGCAAGAAGCAGCAGCAACTTTATATGAAGCCACCCCGACATTTTAAACCAAGTTCCACCATAGCTGACAATAAGCGCAACGCCGAATGCCAGAGTTAACAAGGCGAATGGAGTAACAAAGAACCACAGGCGGCGCTCCATGACCTTAAATTCGTCTTTTACCACTTGAGATTTCGTTGTCGCGTGATAAACGAAAAGTCGCGGTAAATAGAAAAGTCCTGCCATCCAAGCCAGCATGAAAAAGATGTGCAGCGCTTTAAACCATAAAATGTACATACTAATAATGAGCCTTTTGTAAGAAGCTTTGTAAGATATTCCACGTTACTACGCCAATAATATCGTTTAGCTCCTGATCGTAAATATAAACTGCGCCAGATCGCGAGTTTTTAAGGTGTTCGTATACTTCGTGCAGCGTAGACTGCGCGCTAATACCTTCCATTTCGTAATAGTTTAACGCTGTTGCATCGTGTTCCAAACTCACATTGTATTGGACCAGCTTATACTGCACATCTATTTCAAATTTTAACTTCTGAATGACAATTTTTGTTGGATCGCTTTCTAAGTAGTTAATTAACGCTTGCTCCGGCGCATCGTGAAATAGCTTGTACTCAGTATTCATCGCTGCAAGTACGCCCGTTTTCTCAAGCGCTTCACGAATAGACGAGATAGCGTAAGGGAGATTTTGATAATCAAGCTGGCGTATGAAAATAGAGCGGTTGCCAAAGAACTGCGTAGAAGTCACGTAAGCAGGCACAATTACCAACATGGCTGGTAGAATAATTTGCGGGCTGTACGATAGTTCCATAACCGCGGAAAGCGCTGCAAGAGGCGCGTGCAATACTGCGGTCAACATGCCTGCTATGCCTAACAGGGCGAAGCTGTTGGTAAATTCGGGTACGTCAATAAAGTACGACAGTGGCAATAAAAGTACGGCGCCAGCGAGCATGCCAATAACCATCACAGGGCCAATGATCCCTCCTGGAATACCGAGGCCAATAGCAAATACCGCTAAGATAACTTTAAACACCAAAGTAGAAACCAACAGCAGCGCGCCGGGGGAGCTATCAAATAAGTGCTCAACATCGATAAAGTTGGCGCCAAGGGCTTCAGGTATAAACATACCAATGGTACCGGTAATTAGCGCAGCAAGTATTAAACGCCACACCATGGAAACCGGCCTGAACCACGTCATCACCCGCATGAGCTGGCTATTGAATAAAACGGCCAGCATGCCCAACAGAATGCCTAGCAGCACCAAGTAAAAATACATCCACTGGCTAAATGCATTAAACGATAAAAACGAAAGCTCGTTTACTTCTCCAAATACAATGCGAGTGAGCACCGAGCCACAGGCAGCAGCCAGCATGACAGGAACAAAAATATGTATTTTGTATTCCCTAAGTACCACTTCCATCACGAATATTACGGCAGCAAACGGGGTGTTGAAGGATGCGGAGATCCCTGCCGCAATGCCGCAGCCTGCAAGTATTCGAATACTGTTGTAGGGCAAGCGAAGCCATTGCCCTAAGAAACTACTGCCTGACGCGCCTAAATGAACGGAAGGGCCTTCTCGACCAACAACGAAACCGCCGGCCAGGGCTAGCATGCCCCCAAAGAACTGGTTAATGGTGGTTCTAAATGGAATATGACCGTAATAGTACTTCACTCGATGAATAACGAAGGGAATACCTAAACGGTAGTGCTTGAAGCCCGTAAGAAAGGCGATAAATAGAATTAATCCTACACTGGTAAATGGCATGATAAGCCAAACCAACCAGTCATAGGTAAGCACCGACTGAAGCGACGACACGCCTGTTTCTTGTAGCCATTCTACGCACAGCCGAAACAGTATAATGATAAGCGCCGCGCAGGTTCCCCCTACAATGCCCAGCATGCACAACTGAATGGATGTGCGTGGATGAGCTACTTCCTCTCTTAAAGCCTGCAAGCGCATGTTGTGGTACAGTAGATTAACGTAAAAAGAAGCTTACCATAAACACCTAAAATTCATAATGTTTAGAGCGCCTTAGCGCACGGTGTTTTTTGTTGATGTAGATATCATGACGACAGATCAGTTAAAAGAAGTTTTAGGCAACTACAAGTGGACACTGTTAGTGGCGCTTATTATGTTTGCCATGGTTGGGTTCGGCTATAAGCTAGCGCGAATTATTGACGAGGGCGACAGCAAGAAAGTACAGGCTCAGCAAGAAACTATTGCTATTTTGTCTGAAGAAAATCATGCGCTTACTACCAAAGTGAATCAGCTGGAAGTCGCCATGGAGCTTGCCACGCTCGAGACGGAGAGCATTACCAATACGTTAGGCGAACAGAAAAAAGAACTTGAGGCGCAACAAGAATTACTGAGTTTCTATGAACGCGTCGTGGCGCCTGAGAAAACCGACGAAGGTTTTGCCATTGAAGGGGTAGAAGTTTTTAAGTTAAGTGACAATACCTATCAACTTAGGTTGGTTCTGCTGCAGTCTAAACAGCAAAAAGCAGTGATAAATGGCAGTTTAGATATTGCCGTAGTCGGTGAGCGAAACGGTGAAGCGATCACGCTGAAATCCGGCGAATCGAGCCTGCTGGCAGAAGATATCAAATACCGCTTTCGCTTTTTCCAAGCGGTGAACGCAACTCTCACTATCGAGGAAGATATAAACCCCGAATCCATTGCTTTTTCTACAACGGTCTATCAATACAAAACCCGTAAAGGCAACTATGAGATAAGCGTGCCGTGGAATGAAGCGCTTTCTGTCGAAATAGAGTAATCGCTGTGGGGCAGCGCTAGCCTATCCGTTAATTCAACCTTTTAACGCATCGAAAGCTTTATTCAAACAAATACCAGTAGCCATAACCCACAAGAAACGCAGGAATAGCAGAGTACACTGTGGCAATAAGCGCTGCTTTGGGTGAGAGCGCAATGGCGGGAAACAACGCGTCGCCGTCATTACTTATTGCATTGCCAAGTTGGGCTGAAAACGGAACTGCGCCATTAAGGTATAAGCTGGTTACCAATATCTGCGGACCGCAACCAGGTAAGAACCCGATGATGATCGCCAGGCCAACTAAGCCGGGGCCCATGGATTGAAGCAGCCCTGTAATGTCTAGCCCAAACCAGACAACAGACAGCTCGAACATAAGAAACGCGAGTACTACCCATGCCAATACAAACTGTGTGTCTAATGCGGCTTTCTCTTGCCATTTAGGCGGAGGCGGAATTAAATCCTCTTTCGTAATCGAAGCGTATCCGCTTCCCGAACCACAAAAAGACCATAGTCCAAGGCTCGACATACATAACGCGGCACCAATCAGCGTTAGTGTATTTTCACTGATAGCAAGGTAACTGTGTACGGGAAGTTGAAAGGCCAAACCAAGCGCAATCGCCAACGAGGGTAAGCTCGCAATCATCCAGAATACTTTAGAAAGTGATATGGCTTTGTGGCTTACTGTTTTGGGTTTATCACAGTTTTGCGATTGTTGGAGCGCACCATCGGCTTTAGGAGCCTGGTAATTATGAAATTTATTGACCACTAGCCCCGTCATTGCACCCACCGTGACGCTGACGGCCATTACGGTTAAGGCATCTAACGGTGCTTGGGCGAGTAACAGAAATGCGGCATCGCCCATAGTGCTGGTTAGCACTGCTACCACAGCTCCAAAGCTTGTCACACCTCGTGTGTACTGAGTGACAACGATAATAGCACCGCCGCAGCCTGGAAGAGCACCAAGTAGGGCAGATAATCCTACCTCATGTACAGGGTGCGCTTTCATATAATTACCAATGGCTTCGGCCGAAACGCGCAACGTGGCGACGTAATAAAGCGCAAGCGATGCATATACAAACGCTGCCACTTGAAAAAATGCATCTGACAACACCGATAAGGTAACCGCACGGGTGCTGTTATAAGTAAGAAGAATGGCTATAAACAGCGGCATCAACAGCCGTTTATTGGTTAAGTGAGGAAAAAAAACGTTTTTTAATAGGGCGCTTGTAAAAGAAGGTAAGTGCTTATACCGGACCACCGCCTTAGCGCTTTTTGATGTGTGAGACGCCGTATCCATTACAACTACACCCTCGACCTACTGATATTCATGTTTAAGGCGTGCCTAGTCAAGCACGCCTAGTTTTCGCAACGCCTTAGCTCGAAAGCGTAACTGTGCCTTTCATGATGCCGATGTGACCAGGGAACGAGCAGAAAAACATGTATTCTTCATCTTTGCTTAACCCTTCAACAGAAAAGGTCGTAGAAGTCTGTTCACCGCCGCCAATAATGTCAGTCGCGCCAATTACACGCTCATCGTCTGGCTTAACGTAATTGTTGTCTAAACCCGCACTCATACCGTCTGTTGCCACTGCTTGTCCGTTGGCTTTTGTTGTCATCACCCAGTTATGGCCCATAGCTTGTTTAGGTAACTGACCTGTGTGCTTCAAGGTCACGGTAAACTCGCTACAACTCGCCGGGATAACAACGTTCGACGTATTGAATTGCATGGCGTCGTTTGATTCCACAGTCACTTCGCATTCGTTAGCAAATGCACCAGAGGCCATAAGAAAAAGGGCTGTGCCACCAAGTAACTTCTTGATCATAAATAATGTCCTTTGAATTTTGGTTAACTTCACCTATCGGTGGAATTGGAAGATCCAATTTTCTTTACGAAAAAGAATAGCACTGGATCATTGTAAATGCTAACGATTATCATTTATATTGAGTGGTATATAAAGAAAGCGCTTTTATGTACATCGAGCTTTTTTGTTTTTTCACGCACAAGGGATGCACATGTCTTCGATACGAAATGCAGTTCAACACGTTCGATTTGGATACAACGACAATGAGCTGAACTCAACGCTTTTAAGAAATTATCTAGATGGCGTAACTTTCGTTGCCAACTTATTGCCAAGTGATAGAGACAAATTTTCTATCTATAAAAATGCGGTTGAGGTGCTTTATGAAACCCTGTGCGATCCGCAGGTCAGTCAGCAATGGCGGCATAGTTGTTTAGAGCATTTGTACAAGCCGTTACTTAAAGCTGAGCGCTACGCGTGTAACGAGAGTGATCGAATTGCGCTTGCGAGAATAAAAATAGACATGAACACCAGAGAGCCTGTTGATCTTTGATGTACAGCAAAGGTCTGCAAGCGCTAGTGCACCATTTTTTATAATTCACTTACTAGGGCCTAGTTTTCTAATGCCACTAGCCCTAATAGAATTCTGATAAAAGCGTGGCAACCACGCCGAAAAACTAGCTATATCAACACAAGGATACGAGTCATGACAGCAACACGCACAGAACGCGACAGTATGGGCGAGCTACAGGTCCCCGAAAATGCACTCTACGGCGCGCAAACTCAGCGTGCCATTCAAAACTTCCCTGTAAGCGGGCAGCGCATGCCCGAAGCCTTCGTACGCGCGTTGATTACAGTAAAAAAAGCCGCAGCACAAGCCAACATGAAACTCAAAGTGCTGGATAAAGATCGCGGCCAAGCGATAGTTAAAGCCTGTGATGAGCTGTTGGCACTTGATGATGTGATGCAGCATTTTCCCGTTGATATATTTCAGACTGGTTCAGGCACCAGCACAAACATGAACGCCAACGAGGTCATTGCTCGCTTAGCCTCTCGTTATTCCAGCGAAGAGGTTCATCCGAATGATCATGTAAATTACGGGCAAAGTTCAAATGATGTGATCCCTACCACCATTCATGTTAGCTCGGCTATTGCATTGTCAAACGAGCTTATACCGGCCGTTGAAAGTTTAGTTCGTACTATTGAAGTTAAAGCAAAGTCGGTAGCGCAATACTGCAAAACCGGACGCACTCATCTCATGGATGCGATGCCTGTAGGCATGGATCAAAGCTTACTGGCTTGGGCTTCTCAGCTTAAGCAGCAGATTAAAACCCTGCGCGCTGTACAGCCAGCTATTCAAACCCTTGCCCAAGGAGGCACTGCCGTGGGAACAGGTGTAAACGCCCATGCGGATTTTGCTACGACATTTTCAGATGCGCTAGGGGAGCTGACCGACATTGCGTTTAAGCCCGCTGACAATTTCTTTGCATTGATTGGCTCTCAAGACACAGCAGTGACGCTTTCCGGTGCGACAAAAAGTTTAGCCGTCACCCTTATGAAAATTGCTAATGACTTGCGCTGGATGAATTCTGGGCCTTTGGCTGGTTTAGGTGAGATTGCGCTGCCTGCGCTACAGCCAGGTTCATCGATTATGCCCGGCAAGGTAAACCCGGTTATTCCGGAAGCAGTGGCGATGGCTTCAGCACAGGTAATAGGTAACGATACGGCGATTACTGTAGGTGGGCAGTCTGGGAATTTTGAGTTAAATGTAATGCTACCAATGATTGCCAGCAATTTGCTTTCAAGTCTGTCGCTAATGACCAACAGTGCGACGCTAATCGGCGAGCAGGCGATCGAGGGCTTTACTGTAAATCAAGATAACATTGAAGCTGCGCTTTACAGAAACCCCGTGCTCGTCACCGCGCTCAACCCTGTTATTGGCTATGCTAAAGCCGCAGAAATAGCAAAAACAGCCTACAAAGAAAACAAGCCTGTTATTGATGTGGCTGAAGCGATGACAGATATCCCCAGAGGCGAGCTAGAATCACTACTAGACCCGAAAAAACTTACCACACCTTAAGCGCCGTGAGAAAACGAAGATGATAAAAAGTGCGATCTACGATCGCATTTTTTTGTGGTGAAAGAGACGTTTTTATACAAACAGGACGCACTAAAAACTCGCATGATCCACGCTTGATTAAAAACTGCTCAATGATTGGCACGTTCTTGGCTTGTTCTAGGGTTATTATCAGGGTAAAACGTGTTTTAACCGGTATACAGTTGCTGTATGCGAACGGGATTTTTGATACAGTGACACAATAAATAAATTGTATAGCTGCGTAAGACAGCAACAGACACTAGCGCTAATAGGTTTTGCTTATTGTCATGGCTAATTGCTATGAGGAAAGTGACGCCTTTTCGGGAAGAAAAAATGACAGAAACTTGCTTTCGCATGAAGGGCACTACGCTCACCAGTATTGTGTTAGAAGTAATAGATTTTGAGCCAGATAATTTTGAAGCTCAGTTATCTCAGAAGGTCGCGAGCGCGCCGCAGTTCTTTACCCGTTCCTCACTGATTTTACATTTGATAAAGCCTTTATCTGCTACAGAGTTCGAGCTGCTGGTGGCGCTATGTCGTCGATTGCAATTACAGCCCATGGCCGTGAAAGGTGAGGTGGCAGAGCTGAAGCCCACTATCAATGATTTGGGGTTAGCCGATGTAAGCCAAAGCAAATTTACAGACAGCGCACTTCGTTCGAACAAAGCGAGCGGAAGTGAAAACAATAATGGTAGCGGCGAAAACGCGTCTCAAACCGCACAACAAGATCAAACCGTTTCAGCGCCGCCAAAAAGTGAACCGGCTCCTGCAGCCGCAACCACGCTCAAACCTGCCAAAGTAATTAACCGTCCGGTACGTTCTGGTCAGCAAGTCTATGCCGAAGGCGGAGACTTGGTGGTAACGGCTTCTGTAAGCGAGGGGGCTGAGCTGCTTGCCGATGGTAATATTCATGTTTACGGCACCCTGCGCGGCCGCGCGCTGGCAGGCGTAAAAGGCAATACGGGAGCCCGTGTATTTTGCCAGTCGTTAGACGCGGAGCTTATTTCAATTGCAGGGCAATTCATTATGCACGAAACCGTGAAAGGTGAATGCTGGAAGAAACCTGCACAAGTATATTTAGAAGAAGAAACATTACGTATAGAGCCGTTGGCTTAATGCTTTGTACGCACTAATAGGAAAGAATAGATGGCAAAGATTATCGTAGTAACCTCAGGAAAAGGTGGTGTAGGCAAAACTACATCGAGTGCAGCAATAAGTACGGGACTTGCGTTAGCAGGCCATAAAACGGTAGTGATCGACTTCGATGTGGGCTTGCGAAACCTTGACCTTATCATGGGATGTGAACGCCGCGTTGTTTACGATTTTGTAAACGTCATTAATAAAGAGGCTTCACTTAAACAGGCACTAATTAAAGACAAAAGAACGGAAAACCTTTTCATTCTTCCGGCATCACAAACTCGCGATAAAGACGCGCTTACCGTTGATGGTGTGCAGGCCGTATTAGATGAGCTTAAGAAAGACTTTGAGTTTATTATCTGTGATTCGCCAGCGGGGATTGAGCAAGGCGCACAGATGGCGTTGTATTTCGCTGATGAAGCCATTGTGGTTACTAACCCTGAAGTGTCGTCTGTACGTGATTCAGATCGTATTTTGGGTATTCTTCAAAGTAAATCGATGCGCGCAGAAAAGGGCGAACCGGTTAAAGAACACCTTTTATTAACCCGATACAACCCAAGTCGTGTTGAAAGTGCTGAAATGCTAAGTGTTGCAGACGTTGAAGAAATTTTGGCGATTCCACTATTGGGTGTTATTCCAGAATCTGAATCGGTGCTGAAAGCATCTAACCAAGGTCAGCCGGTTATTCTTGACGAAGAAGCTAATGCAGGACAAGCTTATGCTGACGCTGTAAAACGTCTGCTAGGCGAAACTGTTCCACATCGTTTCCTAGAAGCAGAGAAGAAAGGGTTCTTTAAGCGTCTGCTAGGAGGGAAGTAATGGGAATTTTCGACCTGCTCAAAAAGAAGCAAAAGCCAAGCACCGCAGCGGTCGCCAAAGAGCGGTTACAAATCATTGTTGCGCACGAACGTAAAAAGCGGACAGAGCCTGATTACTTGCCAATGATGCAGCAGGAAATTATTCAGGTAATTCGCAAATACGTGACGATTGCTGACGATCAAGTATCAGTACAGCTAGACAATAACGATGATTGCAGCGTACTTGAATTGAACGTGACTTTGCCAGACAGCAATAACTAAGGCTTAATCGCTTAATTAGTTATGGCTGCCTGCCAGCGTTCTTTCACTTTAGCCGCTCATTAGATCTTCATCGACATCTAGTTGTTTGGAGGCTAGCGCGATTAAACGCTCATCAAGTGGAGGCGGAGAGATATCTACGCCTTCACTGAGTTTGTCGATAACGGCGTCAAGTACGTTAACCCTTGCTTGCCACTTAAACTCTCCGTTAATTACATGCCATGGCGCATAACGCGTGTGGGTGTGCTTGAACATGTCATTTGTAGCTTCTACGTAGGCGTTTCGCATCTTGCGGTTATGCAAGTCTTCTTCGGTTAACTTCCAGCGCTTGAAAGGATTGTGCAGCCGCTCTTCAAATCGCTCGCGCTGCTCGCTTGACGAAATATGCATAAAGAGTTTGATAATACGAACCCCGCTGTCACTGAGCGTTTTCTCAAATGCGTTTATTTCTTCATAACCGCGCTGCCATACCTCTTCATCAACCAACTTATCTACTCTTTCTACAAGCACTCTTCCGTAATGTGAGCGGTCAAATATTTTAAGTGTGCCAGGGGAGGGGATGTGTTGCCAAAAGCGATAGAGAAAGTGTTTGTCTTGGTCTTCTTTTGCGGGCTTTGCCACAGGAAATACACTCACGCCACGAGGGTCTAATTTCTCAGTAATACGCCTTATAGCGCCGCCTTTCCCTGACGCATCCCATCCTTCAAACACAATAAGTGCTCGTTTTTTCTGATGAAAGTAAGATTGCTGAACGTGAAAGAGTTTTTCTTGCTGTTTCACTAACGCGTCTTTGTATTCTTCTTTGCTCGTAAAGCGAGACTGTCCGAAATCGTCAAACAGCACTGGGGTAGAAGAAGGTAATTGGGAGTTGTCGGTTGTACTCATATGCCGCCCCTTTATTCGTGTATCGTCAATATTTTAGATACGTTGACCACACTGCTATTTTCTATCTGTTAGTGTTAACTAGTTTACTTAACTTTTCTATCTCAACGTGTCACTTAACAGAAATGCCGTTAATGTGCAGTAACTTGAATCGTTAAGTTTTGCCCCAATAATTGCTAACTATCCGCAAGTATTAGATAATTGCGACCAAGCACAAAGTGCGAAAGCACGAGGTTAATGTAGAGGTGGGTATGTCTGTAGAAACGGCGTTGCCAATTGAGTTTTCAGACGCTGCAGCAGCGAAAGTGAAAGCCCTTGTTTCAGAAGAAGAAAATCCTGATTTGAAATTACGTGTATACGTAACAGGTGGTGGTTGTTCTGGCTTCCAATATGGTTTCACGTTTGATGAGAAGGTGAACGAAGGCGATATGACCATTGAAAAAGACAGCGTAACTATGGTTGTCGACCCGATGAGCTTACAATACTTGGTCGGTGGCATTGTCGATTATGTAGATGGTCTGGAAGGTTCACGGTTTTTAGTTCAAAACCCAAATGCCACGACGACTTGTGGCTGTGGTGCAAGCTTTAGCGTTTAAGGGCTTGAGCTAAGCGCTACTACGCTTTTTAAGCATTGAACGCTCAGCTTTGAGCGCTTGATGTTAATACGATAGGCATACATCGCATCATTTTGTATGCCTGTCGGTTGTCTTGTTCTCAACACTTCCTTTTATTTTCAAATTCCGGCTACACTAATTTCATAGAACGACTAAGATTTAGGACAGCGTTTATGAAATTATATGGCTCAACTACTTCTCCCTACGTGCGCCGCATTCGCATCGTACTTGCGTCTACAGAACATAAATTTCTGAATCTTCAAATTTTTTCAAGTGAAGATCGCGAGTTGCTCGCCTCTCGCAACCCGACGCTTAAAGTGCCTTGTCTTGAAGATGACGGCCAAATGATTTTCGACTCTCGCATTATTTATAGCTACCTTGCCGATAAGCTTGATCACGAAGGGTTAAGTTGGGAAGAAGAGAATCAACTAACGCTGATTGATGCAGCTAACGACTCCTTTGTTCAGCTTATGCTGCTGAAACGTTCAGACTTTGATATTAGCGAAGACAAAATGTATTACCGTCTTCAAAACGAGCGAATTGAAGCTGTGTTAGATGCGCTGTCAAACCAGCTTGATGCGGGGGGATTTAGTGGTTGGACTTATCCCGAAATCTGTTTGTACAGTATGATTGACTGGGTACTTTTCCGTGAGCTACACAGCATGAAGGATTATCCTCAGCTGTTATCGTTTCATGAAAAGCACCATGATCGCATTGAGATAACGGCAACTGACCCTAGAATTTAAGCGTCAGCGTAACCCGCTACAGACAGGCTGTATTTTAGCCTTGAATGGATGACGAGAAGGGCTATTTAAACGCTAATAGCCCTTTGTAAAATCAAACTGGTAATTAAGCGATTCACCGTTGATGTAACGCAGCGCATTTTCTAAAAACACGTCAGCTACGTCGTTTGGCTGTGATTCCGCGGCAGTGTGAGCGGTTACTGAAATACGAGGGTGTTGCCAAAACGAATGAGCTGGGTCGAGAGGCTCGTCACGAAAGACGTCCAATACTGCATGAGCCAATGCGCCGTTGTCTAAAGCTTGCAAGAGCGCATCGTCGTCAACTGCACTGCCTCGCCCTGCGTTAATAAATACACTGTGGGGTTTCAGCGCACTAAAAAATTCGTGAGAAAGCATGTTTTGCGTAGATGGCGTGTCGGGCATTAAATTCACCACGTGGTCACATGCTCTGGCAAACGCTTCGATAGTATCGGGTGTATAAACAGCATCGGCACCTTCCACTGCTTGCCCGCTTCGGGTTAAACCCACAACGCTCATTCCCAATGCGTGAGCAACGGGGATCAATGCTTGCCCAATACTGCCCAGTCCAGCAATGCCAAGCGTCTGACTATTTAGCGGCATTCTCTTTGATGCTTCCCATATTGGCGGAGCGGTACGCTGGTTTTGCTCAAAAGCCTTTACGTTTCTGGCATGCCCAAGCAAGTAAGCAAAAACATATTCCCGCATTAACTTACCAAAAATTCCCTTTAGTCCGGTAAGTACGTAGTTCTTCTTATCGGCATTTAGAAGGGGAGCATTGCCTGCCCAGGTAGACTGACACCAGGTGAGTGCTGAACATGTATCAATAATACGAGACGCAAGGTCGGGGTCTGCAAGCAGTACCGTAACGGCTTCTGAATTTACATCTTCAGGGCATTGAGCAATTTGTTTAAGCGTTAAAAGCGGGAGACCATCAGCGCCTATGAAGTCGTTGTTATCCGCTATTCTTTGGCGAATCGCTTCGGCAATATCATTCGCCTCATCGCTTAAAATAGTCAGTTCAATTCTCTTTGAACTCCTTATTGTCATTCGCTTAACACTCCTAAAGTAAACTTTTCTTTCCTCTGTCTGACTGCACAATTGTAATGCTAATTGTTCTAAAAATGTGATTTAAGTTTTACATTTTTGCAAACGGTGTTGGTGTCATGTGCATGCACCAGAAGTCAATTTGCAACGGAATCGCTATGCAGTCAGAAAACAAATTCCAAAACTCAACAGATGTTGATGTAACGCACGCCAAGGTACTTTCACCTAAGCGTAACACGACCCAAGCGGAAACCACGCAAGCTTTGGTTGAGGAACAATTATCTCATTTCGGTATAAATGCTGAGAGCGACTACGGTAGGGCACTCGCCAACACCGCTCATCACTTATATGGTGCTCAAGCCAGCGTCATGCAGCTATGGGATATTACGAGTAATACGCTACAAGGACTTGATAAAGAAGACAGACTGGCTTATTTCAACGCTAAAAAGTTTCTGTCTTTTCAAATTGCCAAGATACTGGATACGTTGCAAAACCCATTTCGTGCCACGTACCAAAGTTTGTCGAGTGGCAATGGCTCGCAAGGACACTATCCACTGTTCGACAATGTTACGGCACTTTTTTCTGCAACACCGGTGGTGGTAAGAACAGCGACTTATGTGTATGCCTGTACTGAATGGGTCGACGACGCGTTTCAAGGCAAAGAATTTACCCACCAAATTTATTCGCGCCTATTAAACCCTACGAATATATCCCTTGCTAACGCCATTGTGGATATGGAAGCGGGTCCGTATGCCGCCGAATATCTAGCGTGGAACTTCAACTCGGGCATGGCTGCCATTGATGCGTGTTTATCAAATGTTCTTAGCCATGGCGATGTACTGATTGTTTCGAGGAACGTGTACGGCGGAGTGTACCAGCTACTTCATGATTATTTCGCCCGCAGCAACCGAATGGACATACAGATTGCGTGGTTTGACGATTATGATGTGCAGAGCTTTGCAGCTTTCATGCAGCAAACTAAAGCCGAGCATGCATCACGCTTAAGCAATGGTGCGAAAATGCACGTGTATTTAGAGTCGCCTTGTAACCCACATGGTTACGTATTGGATGTGCCTGGGATCTGTGAATTAGCGCATGCACAAGATGCGTTGGTAATGTTGGACTCCACCCTTGCGACACCTGTACTGCACCAGCCACTTCAGCATAAAAACAAAGCTGCACGACCTGACTATGTGATCCACAGCTACACTAAAGATTTGTGTGGTAGCGGTGCTACCACAGCAGGCGTAGTTATTGGCGAAGGGCACCGCATGTTCCAGCCAAAAGGCAGTTCAGCAAATGGTGTTGATTGGTCACAGACCATGTTTTGGGATGTGTACTACATCAAAGGTGCGTTCTTAGATTCTGAAAAGGCCTTTGATGTATTAAACGGCATGAAGACCTTAGAGCAGCGCATGATGACCAAGGTCATCAATACGCAAGTGTTTACTGCATTTTTGAATGCCCACGATCAAATTCGCGTTAACTGTCACGCACTGCCTGAACACAGTAATGCCGGTTTGCGTGAAAAGCAGCATACACACGGCTGGCCGTGTACTTTATTCACGGTTGATATGGCGCCGGCAAACCTTCCTCGCGATGTATTTGTGCGGTTCTTCGATGCCCTAGAGCCTGCATTCAGCCACCAAGTGAGTATTGGCCAGAATAATACGATAATTTTATGCCCGGCGCTGACCTCTCACTCTGAGCTCAGCTCAGACGAGCAGAAGAAAGCAGGGATAGAACTGACCACTATGCGTATCGCCATGGGTACCGACAACGTTAAACAGCTCATTGCCCACTTTATGCTAGCCGCCAAACATTTTATCGAGCCTCATGTTCCAGGAATTTGTGAAAAGTTTATGGCAAATGCCGACATCGACAATCTGTATTTGTCGGTAAGTGAAAGAGTAAGTTCACAGCACTTTGGCAGCAAGGCCAGTATGGATTCACTGATGAAAGGTGCGTAGGTTCATTTTTTAGCTCAAGAAGTTGCTTTGAGCTGTCGATAAAAAATACTGAGGATGTTCTCCTTCTCCCGGGCCTTTCCTTACGCGGGCTCGGGATTTTTTTATTTATAGCAAAGGTAAATGACGCTAGAGCGCCTAACTTTTGTTATAAGGTAAGATAGACACAGATCTTTAACGTCAAAGAATATCTAAGGCAGCCTTATGCACGAGTTTAAAATTGATGTAACGCTAGATGCATCATTGCCCTTTGTTTTTGCAGCATTTCACGAGCCTGAATATCTTAGTGAGTGGTTTGCGCCGGGCGATTGTTCGGTCACACAAATCATGAGTGATTTCAAGGAAGGCGGTCGCTATCGCATAAAGATGATGGATCCCAGCGGTATTGAAATGTCATTGACTGGTGAGTACGTGACTATTTTAGCGAACGAGCAGCTGTCGTTCTCTTGGGCGTGGGAAGATGATATGGAAGAGTCGGTGATGACATCAGTGGACATTCACTTCGAAAAGACTGAAGAGGGGAATGTAAGGTTGGTTCTCATTCAGCAAGGATTTCTCAATAAGCAAGAGTGCGATCAGCACAACTACGCGTGGATGTCGTGCCTAGAAAAACTTGCCGTATTAGCCGCTAAGAAAAAGTCGTTTAACTAAGGCCATATTTAAATAGTGAGAACGCGTTAGCATTACGCATCGTGTTATTTCAAATAACGCTTTTGAAAAGGGCAGAGCGCTAGGCTCTGCCCAAAGACAATCAGGTCAGCGAAGTCATCGCGTCCTTCCCACTCTTCTCGCGGTAGGTTTCAAAATCGTTGTAGCCTTCAACACCACCTCCGTACCACGATGATGGATCGTCAAAGGACTCGAGAGGGTAATTATGCTTAAATCGTGTCGGAAGATCTGGATTCGTGATCCAAGGTCTTCCAAACGCAATCATGTCACCATCGCCATCAGATAAACGTTTCTCGGCTTCTTCTTTGGTGTAGCCACAGTTTCCAATGATCATACCGTCGAATAGTGCTCTAAATTCAGCAAGGGTCATGGCTTCGCCTCGTTCATGGAAGCCAAAGGCCAAGCCATCCATTACGTGTAAATAACCTATCTCCAATTTGTTTAGCTGTTGGGCAACAAAGGTAAAGGTTTCACGAAAATCATCGGCCCCCATATCGTTAAACACCCCGTTTGGCGATAATCTCACGCCAACGTGCTCTTTATCCCACACGCTCAATACTGCGTCCATCACCTCGGCCAAAAAGCGGTAGCGGTTATCGACACTACCACCATAATTATCGGTGCGCTGATTGCTGCGGCTATCCAAAAATTGATTGATGAGATAGCCATTTGCAGCATGAACTTCCACACCGTCGAATCCGGCTGCCTTGGCGTTAACGGCCGCTTCTTTGTAGTCTTGCACTGTGCGTTTTATATCGTCAAAGGTCATCGCCTTCGGCACTTCGTAGGGCTTCTTGCCTTTAGGCGTGTGAATTTCGTCCCCTTCAATTTTTATTGCTGATGCAGACAGGGGCAAATTTCCATTGTGGAAATCGCTGTGTGATGCGCGTCCAGTATGCCAGAGCTGCAAAACGATTTTTCCCCCTGCCTCGTGCACTCTATTGACCACCGAGCGCCAGCCCTCGACCATTTTGTCGGTATAAATTCCAGGGGTATCAACCCAGCCTATGCCTTCTTCTGAAATGGCCGTTGCTTCAGTAATAATGAGCCCTGCATCTGCGCGTTGTACATAGTGATCGCCCATAATTTTATTGGGTATGCGGTCGGCGCCAGCTCTACCTCTCGTCATAGGGGCTAATACCATGCGGTTTTGCAATGTATTCTCTGCCCAATCAAACGAGCTAAAAAGTACTGAGTCTGTCATTCTTATTCCTTATTCAACGTAGAATAGATTGATGTTGAAGCGCTAAGCGTATTGGTGCTCAAAACGCTATAAGATAGTAGTGAATACAGAGATAGCGAGAAGTAGGATTTGTGGAAAGTTGTCCTTGAAACTAATTAAACACAACGGCAGGGAATGGCATCGGTTTGAAAAAAAGCGCCCGAAGGCGCTGTAAAGTGTATTGCAGGGAGATTTAAAGTATCAAAGCCGCTAGGTTTACGTCGAACCTTAGGCCCAGAACAATCGCATCATCAAGTGCCATGACTCTGTCGCGCTGTGCGAATTGGTCGGGGTTGATAATGTAGTGAACGTTCGGCTGAATTCTTACGTGGTCATTGAGTTGATAACCATAACTTAGCTCTAACATGGTTTGGCTGCTTGCTGGTGTACCAACCCCGCCGTTTATGCTTCTTAATATACGCTGATCCTCTAGCGCTTCGTCACTGTACTGTTGACGGGTAAATACGAAGCCAATGGTATCGTCAGGGCGTGAGGCCAGTGTGCCTCGCAATACAAAGCCCGCTTTTATATAGTAGTCTTCAATCAGCTCGCCCGAAGTACCGGTTAGCACGGCACCGAATAGTGTTAACCCTTCTTTCGTAAGTGGGTTAGGACGAGTAACAGTTTGTTCAAAACGTGCGAATATACCCGAACGACCGTTTCTAACAGCGTAATCATTGCCTGACTGCGCCGCATAGTTGCCGTCCTCATCAAAGACTGGGTCGGTGTAGTCTGCGCCATCGTACCAACCGCCAATTTCGTAGCGTCTTGGAAGTTCGTCATTGTCCCACGTAGTTTGATAGCCCAGAGTGAAGGGCACAACAACACCTGTAGCCTCATTAGTCGCCCAATCGAAGCCGTGATCGCCTAAGTCTTGATGACTGGTGTTATCTTCATAGACGCCGGTATGAAAATATGTTTTTGGCGAAAGCCAGTATTTCGCATGGCCACCCCAACTCGAAACCGGCCACCAAGTAAAGTTACTGGTTCTAAATACAAAGGTTGGGTTCCCACAAGCAGCATTGGTTTGAAAATATTGACAAAGTTCAGAGCCTAAAAAGCTGATATTCGCTACTGTGCGGCCACCTTCCAGTTCTAAATCGCCATCTAAAAACGAGGAAGAAATCGTAAATCGTGCAAGACGGGTATTTTGGCCGCCAAAGATTTCTTGTACGGACGTACTGTTCCCAATGTAGTGCTCGGCTAAGTTTTTGCCGTGTCGGTTTGTCATGGCAATATGGATTTTGGTGTCTTTCCAGCCCGCTAGCGTATTTAAATCTAATTCCCCACCTACAAAGAGCTGACCAGCATAGGCACTGCCTCTGCGTTCACCACCGTCAATATTGGTGGCTGACTCACCCGTATAACTTGCTTGAAAGTCAAACGCGTCTTGAAACTTACTTTGTGATGCTGACGCAGTGGCGGCAACAATGGCGGTGCTTGCGAGGAGCGCTGTTTGCAAGCCTGTCTTACATCCAGAAAAGCGACGGGTAATTGTAGGTGTTTTCATCATTATTCTCTCAATTAAAAATGTTTATCAACCGCAGCTTGTTATGAGCGTGTGACTGATGACATCTATGCATTTGTTGCTAACTCCTTGTTGACGCGAGATAAATCAGAGTTAGCTAACGTTACAACGCGTTAACATATGCTTGTTTTGAACGAAATCTAACTAACCTTTGTTATTAAATCAACCTTGTTTATTTATTTCTTTTGCTACATTTGTGTGTTTTTCGTTAATAGTGGGGAGGTGCGATGGCAATATTTCAAGGTGAGTAGAAAGCGCTCAGTGAGGCTTGCTATCTTGGTTATATTATTGTCTATTAAGAAATTTTCAAAGGACGTTTTATCCGTTTAATAACAGTCACGCATTGTCTGTTATCGGTCGTCTACATATAAAGTCTAATTTTTAACGCAATTTGAAATAAGTAAATCAAATTGATTTATTGACAGGGGTAAAGAGCAATGCTTAAATTGGTTAACTAATTTTTTACAAGCGAAAGGCCGTTCTTATGAAAAACAACGCCCCTTTGGTTTCCAAAGACACATTGATTCCCTTTGTATTGTTAACGATTTGCTTTGCTGCATGGGGTGTGGCTGCGAACATGACAGACCCTTTGGTAAAGGTATTTAGTAAAATATTTACCATGTCGTCTTTGCAATCGGCATTGGTTCAATTTGCCTATTATGGCGCGTATTTTTGCTTAGCCATTCCTGCTGCTTTTATCAACAAGCGCTTTTCTTATAAAACAGGTGTATTGACCGGACTGGGCTGCGCGGCCGCGGGGGCATTTCTGTTTTATCCAGCCAGTCAAACCATGACTTACGGTTTTTTCCTTGCTGCACTTTTTGTATTGGCTGGTGGATTATCCATTCTGGAAACGTCGGCGAACCCTTACGTCATGGCGATGGGAAATCAAAAAAGTGCGACACGCCGTTTAAATCTAGCTCAAGCATTTAATCCCGTTGGTACTAATTTAGGTGTGTTTTTGGCTGCAACGCTTATATTACCAAACCTGAATCAGGCATCTGCACAAGAGCGTGCCGCCATGTCGGTAAGCGAGCTTAAAAACGTGATAGGGGCTGAGCTTGATGCGGTAATGCTTCCTTATGTAGGTATGGCATGTGTACTCGTTTTGGTTTGGGTTGCAATCTTCCTGATCAAAGCGCCAATTCAAGAATCGGTTGAGTCTAGTGTGGAAGACGTTAAGTTGGGCGCTTCGCTTAAGCGGTTAGTAGCCAACAAGCATTATCGTTTTGGCGTTTTGGCTCAGTTTTTTAATGTCGGAGCACAAACGTGCGTGTGGACCTTCACCATCCAATATGCAATGAAAGCGACAGGTGGCAACGAAGTGAGTGGTGGTGAAATTTTACAATACAGCATGATTGTATTTCTAATTTCTCGCTTCGTGATGACGTGGGTTATGCAGTACCTCTATCCAGCTAGACTGCTAATGATCATGTCACTGATTGCCATGGCGCTATGTATCTTCATGACACAGTCTCCTAATTTAGCAGGCGTAATCGCATTGGTATCTATCTCTGCCTGTTTGTCACTCATGTTTCCAACGATTTACGGCATTGCGCTTGAAGGTCTGGGGGAAGACACCAAGCTAGGCGCAGCAGGTCTTGTGATGGCGATTCTCGGCGGTGCCATTATGCCGCTCTTCCAAGCCGCCATTATTGATAGCGCAGGTGTTGTTGTATCATATATTGTTCCAGCTATTTGCTTCTTGCTTGTAGGTGGCTACGGCTACTTCGATATGCGCGCTAAAAAGAGCAGCGCTAAGCCTCAGTCCGATATAGACGCAGATGCCCTTAAAAAGATGGAAATGGGAATAGCTAAATAGTATTTCTTCAGAAACGTGTACGGGGCCAGTGATTCTATCACTGGCCTTTTTTGTATATTGAATACGTTATGTATTCCACTTTTTTGATGAATGCACTCAATTAGTTAACAGCATTTTTTCACCGTATTTTCATCAGTTTAGTGCATGTTGAATATAACTGATTTTTCCCCTTGTATAGCGCAGAACACCTGCTAAAGCATGAACAGCAATCGTATAATTCACCCCTGACAATTTGGGAGTAAAACGTATGCTGGACTATGTGCTCATTGGCATAGCGGTAATGGCATTATTGGGTGTGGTATTTGAAGAAGTGCTACACGTGAATAAAGCCAAAACCACATTATTTTTCGGAACATTCGCATGGATCCTTCTTTTCATAGATGCGAATAGGGGCCCTCACCTAGCAGAGCTCAATGAACACCTCATAGAAAACATAAGCGAAATATCCACCCTCTGGTTATTCCTTGTAGCGGCAATGACTTTCGTTGCTTACCTTAACCGCAAAGGCATGATTGAAAACATGTTAAACATTATCATGCCGCAAAAAATAACCCTCAAAAAACTCATATTCTTTACCGCTATTTTTAGTTTTTGCTTCTCCTCGCTAGCTGACAACATCACAGCGACCTTGGTGTCTATTGCCATGGTTTTATCCTTGGGTTTGCCCTTTAACCAAACCATGCGATTTGCCGTGCTAGTGGTATTTGCGGTGAACTCTGGGGGCGTGTCGCTAATAACCGGGGATGTCACCACTCTTATGATTTTCTTGGATGATAAGGTCACTATAACTCAGCTGCTCTTACTTATTATTCCTTCACTCACAGCAGTACTATTTCTAGCGTTACTGTTGAGTATAGGTATGAAGGGGGAGGTTAAAATAAAAAAAACACGCCATGAACTTAGGCCGGTTGATTACGTAATTGCGGGAATATTCCTGTCCACTATTGTACTGACGTTAATTGCCAATGTGCTTTTTGCTATTCCACCTATGCTTTCGTTTTTAGCGGGTATGGCGGTTATGTTTTTAGTGGCAACCTTTATGGGAGAAGAAAAATATGATGATCCTATCTTGGACTATATTCGCCTAATAGAATTCGACACGCTTCTGTTTTTCCTTGGGGTGTTGCTGCTTGTCGGAATGCTCGATCACATTGACGCATTGGGCGCACTTTTACATGTATATAGCGTAATGCCTTCAACAGGGGCCAACTTTGTGATGGGGGTGTTGTCTTCCATGATAGATAATGTGCCATTAACAGCTGCGTTGTTAAAAGCGGACATTGCCATGTCGACAGCTGAGTGGATGGCGTTCACGTATGCAGTAGGTGTGGGGGGCTCGTTACTTATTATTGGCTCATCAGCAGGTATTGTTACCATGAGTAAGGTTAAGGGCCTGACGTTCGCCAAATACGGCAAGTTCGTGTTGCTTCTTCTTGCAGCGTATAGCGTGGGTTACGCGTTGGTATTGGTAATGGCGAATATGTTTGTTACGGCAAGTTAAGGTGGTGACGTTGCTTTTATAAACAGAACCAATAAAGCGTTTGAGGGTGATAGCCTGTCGCCCTTATGCTTTTTTATATAACGCTCCGAGTACCGTGGCTTTCGAAGCCCCTGTGACTTCAGGCACGTTGCCTGGAATATCATTCATATACGCATGTGCAAACCACGCAAATGCTGCGCCTTCAACGTGCTGTGGATGGATGCCCAGAGCATGGCTGTCTGTTACTACATAATCACTTAAAGCATTGCTCAAGTTATGCATTAATGCTTTATTGAAAGCGCCACCGCCACACACTATAACTTCGCTTTTTGCGCCTTCTTTATTTGTTTTAGGAAAATGCTTCACAATTTCCTGAGCGATAGTGCTACCTGTTAGCGAAAGTAAGGATGCTTGCACGTCTTTAGGGGCTAAATTATTGTTCTTTTCTTCGCTTTGCAGCTCTGCACTAGAAGGGAAGTAATCGGCGAGCGCATTGCTTAACCAATTAATATTGAAATACTCTCTGCCAGTACTTTTAGGCGCAGGCAAAGCGAAGTAATCATCCAGTAAGAGCCTGTCTAACAGACCTGAGTGACAATGCCCTGACGCAGCCCATGCTCCATCTTTATCAAAGCTTTTATTTAAATGAAGACTTATCCACTGATCCATCAAGGTGTTACCGGGTCCGGTATCAAACCCTTTAGGTGGCGAAGCATCTTGTTTTGGCGCAAGCAGTGAAACGTTTGCTATACCGCCAATGTTAACGAGTGCTCGGTGTTTATCATCACTGGCAAATACTGCATTGTGAAAAGCGGGCACTAAGGGAGCTCCTTGACCACCAAGGGCAATATCTTTGCGCCTAAAGTCGGCAATAACATCAATGCCGGTAAGAACAGCGATGGTATTAGGATCGCCTATTTGACAGGTGAAGCCGCGTATGGATGATTCTGCAAAGTGTGCTGACAATACATCGGAATTCGGATGATGACGTACGGTTTGGCCGTGCGAGCCAATAGCCGTAATATCCGAAGGATGTAGGTTGTTTTTCTCAAGCAGCGCTAAGGTGACCTTTGCAAAGGTTTCAGCAACCAGTCTATCAGCGATGGCCAAACTGTTAAGTTCATCAGGACCTTCACTACAAAGTGCATTGAGTGCAGTAAGTAATTCGGCAGAATAAGGAATTGAATGGGCGGCGAGGGTGGTGCAAGACGTTTGCGAGATGTCGCACAGGACGGCGTCGACGCCGTCCATGCTAGTACCTGACATCAGGCCAATATATTTTGCCATTTAGTCGTCGCTATTTCATTGCAAGCATAATGCGCTTGTTATTATCTAGCTGCTCTTGGCGTATTGCGGCAATTTCCATAAACCTTTCTTTCTCTTCCTTAGCAATAGGAAGCGCCTTCGGTAGTTCTACCGTTCGTGGGTTTCGGTGAACACCATCCACTAAAAACTCATAGTGAAGATGGGCGCCAGTAACCATACCTGAACTACCTAAATAGCCCACGGTTTGGCCTTGCTTAACCGTATCTCCCACTTTCACTGCACGCTTTTTAAAGTGAAGATATTTGGTTGTGTATTTCTCGCCATGCTGAATGAAAACATGGTGACCGTTATATTTATCGTATCCGGCTTTAATTACCTTACCGTCACCCGCAGCCATAATTGGCGTACCAACCGCAGCAACATAATCTGTACCGCGGTGCGCTTTCCAACGCTTTTGCACGGGGTGGAAGCGAGCTTTTGTGAAGTTAGAGCTTACATATCTAAAATTCACTGGCGCACGCAGGAAGCTCTTACGCATACTGCGCCCTTCAGGCGTGTAGTATGTGCCATCTTCGTGAAGAATAGCGCTAAAATGCTCGCCTTGGTTGGTAAACTCCGCTGCAACGATGTCGCCGTAACCGACAAATTCACCGTCGATGTATTGCTCTTCGAATACTACGTTGAACGTATCGCCAGAACGGATCTCAATGGCGAAGTCGATATCCCAGCCGAAAATACCCGCCAAATTCATAATTTGGTTGCTGGTTAAGCCTGCATCACTGGCGGCGTTCCAAAAGCTTGAGTGAATTTCACCTTGGGCGAAGTTGTAGCGAATGTCTACATCTCGCTTTTCAAGCTCAGCGGTTAAGGCGCTGTTCTCATCCGACGATTCTGGACGTACAAACAGGGTTTCAGTCGAAGACAATTTGTACTTTAGCTCGCCGAAGCTGCCGTCTTTATTCGCTTTAAACGATAGTTCATCGCCGGGCAATAAAGTAACCAGCGTTTTTGTTAGCTCTCCTGCCTGCGTTACGTTATATACGTCACGCGAAGTGAAGCCAGCACGCTTAAATAGCTTTGCTAATGTATCGCCACTGCGCACCTTGTACGTCTGCCATGAAGATTCTTCTTCACCA
Source organism: Alteromonas sp. CyTr2 (assembly GCF_947311905.1). Lineage (NCBI taxonomy): Bacteria > Pseudomonadati > Pseudomonadota > Gammaproteobacteria > Alteromonadales > Alteromonadaceae > Alteromonas > Alteromonas sp. CyTr2. The sequence continues at coordinate 116,361 of NZ_CAMZMZ010000007.1, forward strand.
GAAAATACATTGGTTGACGGCGCAATATGAAGCTCCACCGGATAGCGGACACCCGCATCCAGAATGTGTGCTTCTTGATGGCGACTGGCTTCTACTGGTTCACTTGGAAAAAGAATAAGCCCACCCAGAAATAAGCTAGCTACTGCTAACCCAGTTCTGTGCTGTTTCGGTAATTTTTTAAATAAATTTAGCGCTTTAGAAGCGTCTAATTTCTTTCTCATACTACTGCCCACCTGAGAAATGTTATGTGCACAACACTATTTCACATACGTTGCTTAAAAATGCAACTTTTCTCATTATATTGTTAGCGCAAATTGTTACACCCAATAGCTCTTATCATGAAGACTATTTCTTGAGATTACTGAATACAGTCCACGATAATTCAGCACTCTAATTCTACGTTAAAAACTGTTGGGTTTAACAACATGACTGTTTGTAATCCGTTTTTTGACGCGCAAACCTTTTAATGGTTCCGTTGTACGCGTAAAATGCCCGCCAATATTGAATATACAGTTTTTTTTAGAGTGTGACGTACAAATGAAAGATTGGCAAACAGCGCTAGCTGAGATTAAACGGGGCGTTGATGAAATACTCCCCGAAGAGGATTTAATTGAAAAACTAAAATCCGGCAAAACCCTAACCATCAAAGCGGGTTTTGATCCAACTGCGCCTGATCTGCATCTTGGTCACACTGTGTTGATCAACAAGTTGCGTACATTCCAGCAACTAGGCCACAAAGTTGTTTTTCTTATTGGCGATTTTACTGGCCTAATTGGCGATCCTACAGGTAAAAATGTAACACGCAAGCCTTTAAGTAAAGAACAGGTATTAGAGAACGCGAAAACGTATCAAGAACAGGTGTTCAAGATCCTTGATGAAGATAAAACGGAAATACGTTTTAACTCAGAGTGGATGGATGGCCTCGGCGCGGCAGGCATGATTAAACTTGCGGCTAGTCAGACCGTTGCACGTATGCTTGAGCGTGACGACTTTAAAAAGCGCTATAACAACGGTCAGCCAATTGCTATTCACGAGTTTCTGTATCCGTTAGTGCAAGGTTGGGATTCTGTTGCGCTAGAGTCAGACGTTGAATTAGGTGGTACTGATCAGCGTTTTAACTTGCTAATGGGTCGTGAGCTTCAAAAAGAGCAAGGCCAAAAGCAGCAATCTATTGTAATGGTTCCGCTTCTAGAAGGTCTAGACGGCGTTCAGAAGATGTCTAAGTCTTTAAACAACTACATTGGTATTACAGATGCGCCAAACGATATGTTTGGTAAAGTGATGTCTATTTCTGATGATTTGATGTGGCGTTACTATGACCTTCTAAGCTTCCGACCGCTAGAAGAGATTGCTGAGCTTAAAACTCGCGTTGCTAACGGTGAAAACCCACGTGATATTAAAATCATGCTGGCGAAAGAAATTATTGCACGCTTCCATGACGACGCAGCGGCAGAAGGCGCGCATCAGGACTTTATTCAACGTTTCCAGAAAAACGCTATTCCTGACGACATGCCCGAGCTTGAAATTGCATTAAGTGATGAAGGTATTGCCATTGGTAATTTGTTGAAAGAAGCTAACCTTGTAGGTTCGACTTCAGATGCTATGCGCATGATTAAGCAAGGCGCAGTTAAAATTAACGGCGATAAAGTGGAAGACACCCGCTTAGTAATCACCGAAAAAGGTGAAAATGTGTATCAGGTGGGTAAACGCAAGTTTGCGCGTATTACGCTAGCCTAATGTTTTTCTGATAGTTTTTGAAAGCCCGCTTAGTTAAGCGGGCTTTTTTTTGCCTGAAATATAAGTACTAGTGGATAGTAGGGCGATTATTTTTTTAGAAGGCCCTAACTACTCATACAAAGTTAAGCATCAAGCCAAATTTGAAAGTGGGGGATATTGGCTTTAACGTTTATAAGTAATTGTCGTTAAACGTTTTTTATTTTTCTTACTTTTTTTTGAAAAAGTTTGTCAGGATTTTGCAATCGCTATCGTCTATAGGGGAAAAATCAATCAATAAACCCAACTGTACGATAAGCAGTTAACGCGTAGCAGGCTGGGATGAAAAAACAGTGAAACTCAATACTAACGCTTACGCAATGCAAAGGATAAAAACATGACAACGGTAACTTCTGCTCGTGCAACATACCATCAAGCTAACAAGAGCCTTCCTGCGAAGGAAGCGTTCACATGGCTGAAAGAGGGGTGGCAGCTTTTTATAAAAGCACCTTTCAAATTATTGGGGCTTTCTTTTGTTACTTTATTTGCCGCGGGGCTCATTCAAGCACTAGCAGGGCCAATTGGCTTAGGCATATCTAAATGGGTAGGTCCGCTTCTGGCTGCCGTGATGTGGTTGGCCATTGCCAACTTAGCAGAGAACAACAAGCTGAGATTGTCGGGCGGTACCCTGCGCTCATGGACAAATGTCGCTTTGTGGAGTTTGACCGGGCCAGTAATCGCGTGGATCCAATTTCAAATTGGCGCTATGTTAATGGGCGCAGATTCAGTGGCGGCGTTAGCGAAAATAGACGATATGAAATAGCTGAAAGCTATACCGTTATAATTCAAGAATAGGAGCGAAGCCCCCATAAATAAGGCGCTTACCGTCGAAAGGCATGGGGTTTTCGTTTTCCTGCATTCTTGGATCTTCCATCACCTTTTTCCAAGCAGTATCACGTACTTCCTTTGAAGGCCAAAATGCAATGGAAAACACCACGGTTTCATTTTCTTTGGCTTTAACAGCCATCGGGAAAGACGTGACTTCCCCTTCAGGGACATCGTCACCCCAAGCTTCAAGTATTTTAGTCGCACCATACTCTTTAAAAATATCGCCAGCGAGTTTGGCGTGCTCAATGTATAACGCTTTATTTTCAGTGGGAACGGCTACAGCAAAGGCATCGATATATGACATGAGGTGACTCCGTCAAAGAATAGATACCTAAAATAGCCTAATTTATAGACAGTATGCAATGCTTAACTTTAAGGTGAATCGTAATTTATAACCATTACTAGCGTTCAGCTATTTTCGCCCATTGGTACAAGCCATGCAGTGCTAGCCTTTTTGCTTTTGCAAAGGGGTAGGTTTTCAAAGGAGAACGATAAAGGGGAAGCGATAAATCGACGTCATTGCTACCCATCATACGTTGAGCAAGTCGTTGCCCTGCAAACGCGGCAAAAGAAACGCCCGAACCGCAATACCCCATGGCGTAACCGATATTACCGCTAGAGCGGTTTAAATTGTTGCCGCTTACCTCATTGTCGATGAAAATCCGCGGCATATTGTCTAACGATACACTTACCCAACCACTCCAAAAATAATCCATGGCTATACCGCTAAGTGAAGGGAAACTTTTTACCATAGCGCGGTATAGTCGCTGTTTCTCTGACGCGTTATCTGCATCTTTACCTTTTACGGCACCACGACCGCCGAATAATAATCTGCCATCTGGCAAAACACGGTAGTAGTATTTCATCATCCGTGTATCCATAAAGCTCATTGGCGTGGTTAGGCCAGACTTTGCGCGCTGTTCGCTACTCAATGGCGCAGTGACAAAAATGCTCGACTGAACAGGAAATTGCTTATTGTCTACGCTGTCATGAAAGCGCTTAGGGGTATAAGCATTAGTAGCAATGAGTATGTGTTTGGCCGAAACTGACCCGCTGGGTGTTGCGACAACATATCCGGTCTTGTGCTTTTCAATGCGAATGGCTGGCGAGTCGTAAAAAAGCGTTGCTCCAAGCTCCTTTGCTACTCTTGCATATTCGCTTACTAATTTTAAAGGGTGTAAGCATGCACCCTTTAGCTCAACGCCACCATACGCCCCTTCAATACCAAAGCGCGCAATAAGGTCTTTTTCACTAAGTGGAGAGCTCGGCACATTGAAGTGTGACTCAAGATGCTTAGCACTGGCACAGAGTAGTTCGGCTTGCTTTGGGTTACGCGCCAGTTTTAAATAGGGTCCTTCTACCAAATCGACCTGCATATCAAAGTCTGCAATACGTTGTTTAAGCAGGTGTACCGCGCCATCAAACTCGCCCTGCATAGCTTTGGCGGTGTCACGACCCCACTTGTCCTCTATGGCGCTTAAGCTCAATCGGCCGCTACCCGAGAGGATAAAGCCTCCGTTGCGGCCCGCACAGCCAAATCCCGGTGAATTCGCATCAAGTAGCGTGACTTCTTGTTTCGCTTGAGCAAGTGTGATGGCAGCTGAAAGACCGGTATAACCACCACCAATGACGAGGTACTCAGTGTTTACCTTCTTGTTTAAAGGCGGCAGTGTTGGTGGTTTGTGTGTGGCATGCCAGTAGCTGTTTGCCGCGGGTAACATTGATGAAACGCCGCGTGAAATAAGAGGATCGTAGGTCATAGAATAAAAACGTTTTTACCTTTGGCGTACTTATGGGGCTTGAAATTGAAGTAGCATTTCCGCACCTTCACACTCGCAATAACCCTCGCATACAGGGCAATCGTAGCCTTCGTGAATAGATGCGTAGCGCCATTTATTGGGGTGCTTCTTTATAAGCTGCCCCCCATTTTTAGTGAAGTACTTAAATGCGCTGTTGCCAGGGCTTGCCAACCAAATATGTGCTAAACCCGCTTCTGCTCCTTGAATTTGCGCACATTCAATCGATTTACTTAATAGTCTGCTGCCAATTCCACAGCCCTGCATTGCGGGGTCTACCGTATTACATTTGAAATAACATACGGTATTTGGATCTACTGGCCAAAGGGAAGGGCTGCACCACTCATCTGCTTCCCATTGTGTATGCGCAAAGGTTAGCCTGAAACCAACAACCTTTTTTTTGTATAGGGCTACCCAGCTAGCATTAGTATTGCCAACAAAGCTCTTTGCATAGTAATCAGCAAGTAGCTCGTTGGTTAGGTAGTTATCTCCGTGCACGTGATTACCAAGAGCAATCACCCCTGCAAAAAACTCAGGCGCTAGAGACTCGTAGCTGATATCACTTTGAATTATGTGGCTCAAATGATTTGTGGGCTTCATACTTTTTCTTTACGCGGGGCGTTTTTCATCCCGTCAAGGTGCACATCCAAGGCTTCAACTGATATCAATATTTCTCTTACCGACATCCATAGTGAATACAGAAGTGATACTAAACTTGCAGCAAACACCCAATTTCCTACCTGTTGATAGGTGAGGTATATCGCTAGCATGGATACTACACAAAGAAAAAAACTACCCACACCTGCTATTTGCATTCGCTTAATAAGTTGAATACGTAATCGAAGGTTTTTTATTTGTGCTTGAGTATTCTCATCTCTCTCTTCTTTTGAAAAGTTTCGGATAATAGTTGCAAGCGTTAAAAAGCGATTGGTATAGGCTAGAAGCAATAAGGAAATCGCCGGAAATAACATGGCCGGAGTAGCAATATCTATTTTCATGGGTGTTTCATACAATCGTCGAGTAAAAAGAGTGTATCACAGGGGCTCAGTTACACACAGTAATCAGCCAAGAGGTTGAACTTACAACATCTTTAGTGCCAAAGACTAATACGAAGGAGAAGGCGGAATATTGAGTCTACATTCGGTCAACTGTCATGCCAGCGGCACTCCAGCCTAACATATCGCCTTCTAAATGCATGACTTCAGAAAAATCGAGTTCTTCCAATACTTTCATTGCCAGTTTGGCTCTTCTGCCTGAACGACAATAAATGATAATAGGCTTGTTTTTGTGGCCTTCTAATTCGCTAAGGTAGTCATTGATATTTTCATGGGGCATATTTACTGCGCCAGGAATGTGACCATCGGCGAATTCTTGCGGAGAGCGAACATCAATAAGGAGCCAGTCGTTGTTTGTAACTCGCTCGATAAGGTATGGTGATGCGGCAACAGAGGCTTGCGCGGTCGCTTTCGCTGTGCACTGAAGCGACACAAACAATGCAACACTGATAACAACTAGAAAACCCGCAACAACAATCCGCATGAATAAAAACTCTTACCTTTTTATAGAAGATTAGAACCTGCTCTTATTCTGTTACACAAACGCGCTTAAATTGAGCCAAGTCGGTGTGTATCAATTGAAAACAGTCCAGCAGGTCTAGACTTAAGTATAACGCTTATGCGCTTTCTTTAATACCTTTACAGAGTACTTTTAGTTCATTTATTAATCGCAATGAAAACCGACTGGTGACGTCTGGATCCACAACAATTAAGGGGGCTTTGAGGAAAGAGCGATGATCACGCCAGAATACCTCAAGTTCTGAATGCGTACTTTTAGATGCCGCAATGAGTGCATGAGGTTGGCGAGTAAGTACATCTTTTAATGCGACTTGAGGATAGTCTACAGGACTGTCTGCAAATAATGTTTGAGCACCACACACATTCAGCAGTTGGTTACCCCACGCGTTGGGACCGATGGTCATAAGTGGAGCAGTCCACGAATAATAAAATACTGGTATAAGCGAGGATTTGTCGTATTTACTTCGAAGTTCGGCTAGTTCGTTGAGAAAATCATTGGAGAGCTGGGTCGCCTGCTTTTGCGTATTTGTAAGTGCCCCAAGCCTTTTAATTTCGCTGGCTATATCAGTGATATTTTCGACCTTGCTGCTAAATACGTTTAGACCCATCGAGGAAAGCTTATGGATATCTTGCGGCTTATTGCCTCCATCCCATGCAAGAATTAAATCAGGTTCTAACGCCACAATGGTAGCGATATCGGCACCTTGAAAATCCGCCACCCGCTTAATATTTTTCGCGGCGTCAGGATAGTCGCTATAGTCGCTTACACCTACAAGGTTAGGGCCTAAGCCCAAACTAAATGCCCATTCGGTAAGGTGGGGCGCAAGGCTGACTATCTTTAGCTCGACGGAATTTGATAAGGCGCTTGATTCCGAGCTTGGTGCAACATCGGCAGAAGCAAATTGATCTGAATGAGCTAGGTGCTTTGTCTCGGCATCTGATTCTGAGTTAGCAAATGTGAGAAGAGGTAAATAGCTTAAAATTACAAAAAAAATGGTTTTCATCATAACTGCTGTTTTCATTAGGCTACGGCCATTGCCAGCATAGCTAACGATGCGAAGGCGCTAACCGCAATCATGGCATGAGTAACCGTATTTTTGGCTGTCAACATGTGAGAGTACTTTACCTCGTTAGCGCCTCCCACGCGGGTGTATCGAATCTTCTTGTTGGCATAAATTGCTGGGCCGCCGAGTTTAATATCAAGCACACCGCCCATAAGTGCAAGCAGTAGCGACGTTTTATCTTTCACTGGGGAGCGCTTTATGGCGCGAAACCCTTTAATAGGATGGCTGACCAGTAGTGTTGCTAGACCACCAATGACCGCGGGCGGCATATTAAGTAAGTAAACAAGATTGCGTACGGGTTTGGCAAAGAAAGTCATTGCAGGGGTTCGGTAATGCCACTGCCAAGATGTGAGCAAAAGCAATCGATAAATGAGTGCGCCTATGGGGCCTGCCACTACAAAGTAGAAAATAACGCCGCAATAAAGATAAAGAAACTTCAGCCATAGCGATTCTATCGCGGCTTTGGCAATTCCTATATCGGAAAGTGAATCGCATTGACGTGCAGTAATGGTTTGCGCCATTTCACGTGCGAGGGATTTTTTATTTCTTCCCACACTCGCCAGCACTTTTTTGTACTGTTGACGCTGGTAACCGTAGTCGAGCAGTGCGACAAGAATAATCGCCTCAAAGAATACGGGGTATTGGGCCATGTACACCAAGATGGCAACACATACTACCAATGGCGCAAGAAGAACTAGGGCGGCTAATGAGCCTGAAATATAGTGCTGAGACCTACCGTATTCGCGAGAGGGCACCACTTTGCGCCCCATTTGCTGAACGAGGTAGCGCATGAGCGTTAATGGATGAGTACTTTGGGGCCAGCGCCATAATGCGTCAACGGCGATAGCCAGCCAAAGTACGAATAGCGACTGGTATTGCGGGTCGCTAATTACCTCTGTCATCTTATTTTGCGAGAGCCTTAATCATTGCCATAACTAATTGTGCTGAGTGTTTAGCGGCAGTGTCTAGATACTCTTTAAAGCTCACTGACGACGTTTTTCCTGCAATATCCGACAATGAACGAATGACAAGGAAAGGCGTGTCGAGCATATGGCAAGTTTGACCTATAGCTGCACCTTCCATCTCAACCGCTTTCATGTCTGGGAAGTTTTCACGCAGTTCTGCTACAGCTTCGTCGCTACCGATAAACGCATCGCCCGTACAGATTAAACCTGTTGTCGACTGAAGCGACGTAATGCCTGTGGCAGCACTACGAGCGGCTTCCATTAACCTTGTATCGCAACGGAAATTTTCAGGCATACCTGCGCATTGACCGAGCTTGTAGCCAAAATGGGTTAAATCGGCATCATGGTGAATAACGTGACTGGCGGTCACTAAATCACCGATGTTTAGATTCTTGTCGAAACCTCCGGCAGAACCGGTATTGACAACAGCATCAGGGGCGTACTGTTCGATAAGTACAGTAGTAGCAATTGCTGCAGCCACTTTACCAATACCGCATTTTACTAGCACCACTTCTATGTCGTTAAGTGTACCTTCGTAAAACGTCAGGTGCTTCCACTGGGTTTCTTTTACATTCCAAAGTGACGCTTTAAGTAGCGCAACTTCTTCGTCCATTGCACCTAAAATACCAATTTTTTTCATAACTTTACCGACGGTGTTGAGGGAGTTTAACGAATGGATTAATTGTATAAGGAAAATGGGCAAACTGACAGAAAAATGCCTCTGTTACCGCTATTTGAGAGTAAGAAAATAGCAAAGCAACAAAGGCCAGGGGAAGTGGGGCTTATGTCTTAAGCTGCAGCTGGTCTGCTTGAACGCACTGGGCGAGTCGGGCGCTTTGGTGGCTCTGGATTATGCGTTGGCAGCTGTGCCATTTTTTGCTGTAAACGGCGATATGGAATGAGTTTGTTTTCCAAACACTCGCGAATATCGTCAACGGTATAACCAGATTTCACTTTAATTCTTGCATGAGGAAGGCCGGCAGCATCAAGTGCTCCGGTTACAAACCAGTCTTTTTGTGATTTATAACCATCTTTGCCTTGGCTATGAACTAAGTCGATAGCAAGAACAGGACTCATGTCGTGTTTATCTACTAATACAAAGTCGAGCTGTCTGCTAGAAGCTCTGCTGATGGCTTGGCTTGCCGTCTTTTTATTTGCAGACTGGCGAACCGCCACTAAATCGTTAAGACGCACACGGCACACTATGCGAAACTCTCTTCCCATAGCCTGTTCGATAAGGTTTAAAAAAGAGTGCTCAACGGGGGTGAACAATTGCGGCTTTCGCCTAAATGGAAATGCGACACCGCCGTCTGACAACTTTATGGCACCCAGTGCAACGACAATAAGTAACATCATTAGAATAATTGCCAATTCCATCGTAACCCTCGCAAATTTCAATAGTTAAAGCCCACGGAATGCATAATAAAGAAGCCCGCTAAAGTGTTTATATCGAAAAAAGCTTGGGCTCCGTTTGCAGTTTGAGCGTCATAAAAATGACACTCACTGTTACCGTGGAGTAGTTGTTGATGATTTTGCAAAGCAGATGCCAACATGAGTAGATTTCGTAGTTGTCTTGCTAAAAGGGCTTATTTTGTTGTGGATGTAACAAGAATATCCACTTGAGAGCCAGTATTATCTGGGCTGATTATTACTCTGACCCCTTTATCTTCTGAGGATAACAACGTGCGGCCGCTAACTGGCGTGTGAGTTTTTAAAGCGGGGTGCGCCGTTTGGTAAACATTCAGTAATTCACTCGGGGAGCGAGGAGAGTGGTAAACCATTACTGCTGTCTTGCTTTCGTCAAATGCTTGGCATTGTCTTGCATCATCAGAAATCTTAACTTGCTGAAAATCAGAAGGGCAAGACATGATGCTTGGCTTACTAGGTGAAGAGTTGACGCTTTGTTTCTTAGTTTGGTTGTTAACTTGCGCATTTAATGAAGCGTCAACAGCAATGGTATCAGCTAAGCTGGCATTGCTCGCTGCTATCGCCAGTGTTAGACAAAATGTAAGTTTCTTAATGTTTAAATGCTGCATAGATAGATTCTTCACCCGATGTGCGATGTCTTTAATTGCTTAAACGATAGTAGAGTCGTAACGCTCGCGCTTCAACTAAACCTTGGTCTATTAACGTATACTTTTAGCGTTTTCCGTATTATCGAAGTGTGCATAAAAAAAGCTCGACAGCAGAACTATCGAGCTTTTCGTGAATGGACAATAGGCCTCAATTAGCGAAGGTTAAACGCCAATATAATCCATAATCCCTTCTGCGGCTTTACGGCCTTCGTCGATAGCAGTAACAACCAAGTCACTACCACGTACCATATCGCCACCGGCAAAGACTTGCGGGTGAGAGGTCTGGTAAGCAAATTTGCCAGCAGATGGCGCGCGTACGCGACCTTTTTCATCAAGCATAATGCCGAAGTCAGCAAACCATGGCGCAGGGCTGGGCTGGAAGCCGAAGGCGATAATTACCGCGTCTGCTTCTAGTACGTGCTCTGAACCTTCCACTTCAACAGGGCGGCGGCGACCATTGGCATCCGGTGGCCCCATTTCGGTTTTAACCAGCTTAACACCACATGCCTTACCGTTTTCATCTACTGCAATGTCTAGCGGCTGAAGATTGAATTTAAACTCAACCCCTTCTTCTTTCGCATTAACAACTTCGCGGCGAGAGCCTGGCATGCTTTCTTCGTCACGGCGGTATGCACAGGTAACTTGGGCAGCGCCTTGGCGGATTGACGTGCGAACACAGTCCATGGTGGTATCACCACCACCTAGCACAACAACACGCTTGCCTTTCATGTCAACAAAATCAGCAGGATCTTTTTCAAGACCCATTACGCGGTTGGTGTTGGCTATAAGGAAAGGAAGTGCATCATATACGCCTTCAACGTGTTCGTTGTCAAAGCCGCCTTGCATTGACTTGTACGTACCCATGCCTAAGAAAACGGCGTCGTACTTATCGATTAAGTCCTGGAACTGTATGTCTTTACCAATCTCAGTGTTAAGTACGAACTCAACACCCATCTCGGTAAAAATTTGGCGGCGTAGTTTGATTACGTCTTTCTCTAATTTAAAAGACGGGATACCAAATGTAAGTAGGCCACCAATTTCTTCGTATTTGTCGTAAACAACAGGTTTAACGCCGTTACGAACCAGGATATCAGCACATGCAAGACCAGCAGGGCCGGCACCTACAATCGCCACTTTCTTGTCGGTCCATACCACGTCAGACATATCTGGGCGCCAGCCCATTTTGAATGCTGTATCGGTAATGTACTTCTCAATACTACCGATAGTCACAGCGCCAAAATCGTCATTCAGTGTACATGCACCTTCGCACAGTCTGTCCTGTGGACATACGCGGCCGCATACTTCCGGCAAACTGTTGGTTTTATGAGAGAGTTCCGCAGCTTCCAAAATACGGCCTTCGTTCGCCAAGCTTAACCATTGTGGAATATAGTTGTGTACAGGACACTTCCATTCACAGTATGGGTTACCGCAGTCCAAGCAGCGATCTGCTTGGCCTTCGGTTTGAGATTGGCTCAGCGGTTGATAAATTTCCGCGAACTCTTGTTTACGTACCATGATCGGCTTTTTCGGCGGATCGATACGTTCAACATCGACAAATTGATATACGTTCTTTGCCATAAACTAAATCCTCCTACTGAGCCTGAATGCGTAATTCAGCACTTGAACGACTGATGTGACCAAGCAAGTTTTTCACATCACTGGTTTTTGGCTTAATAAGCTTGAAGCGTTTCAGCGTTGCGGCGAAGTCAGTAAGCAACGACAACGAGTGCTCGCTTCCTGTTTCTTCGTAATGCTGATTAATTAAGCCACGTAAGTGCTCAGCAAGAATCGCTTTATCTTCAATTGGCATTACATCGACCAGTTCCGCATTTACACGGTTATCAAGGTCGTCGCCATCATCCATAAGATAAGCAAAACCACCAGTCATACCTGCACCGAAGTTAACACCAACCGGACCAAGTACAGCCACGATACCGCCTGTCATATATTCACAGCCGTTATCGCCAATGCCTTCAACTACCGCAATAGCACCAGAGTTACGTACGCCAAAGCGCTCGCCAGCACGGCCAGCAGCAAACAGCTTACCGCCTGTTGCACCGTAAAGGCAGGTGTTACCCATAATGGCGCTGTCGTGGGCGTCGTAAGAGATATTGCGTGGTGGGTGAATAACAAGCTTACCGCCGGTCATCCCTTTACCTACATAATCGTTGGCATCACCTTCAAGGTGCATATGCAGGCCGCCAGCGTTCCACACACCGAAGCTCTGACCCGCTGTACCGGTAAGTTCAACTTTGATAGGTGTATCTTCAAAGTCGTGGTTACCGTGGTGTTTAGCGATTTCACCTGATAGCAATGCGCCGACAGAGCGATCCGTATTGCGAATCGGGTATTTAAGAGTAATAGATTTACCGTCAACAACCGCTTGCTGGCCGTCTTTAAGCATCTGCGCGTTCAATTCACCTTTATCGATAGGTGCGTTGGTCGTTTGTGAGCAGAATAAGCGCGTATGGTCGCCTGCTTTAGGCTGCGCTAGCAACGGAGACAAATCTAAACGGTTTTGCTTAGCGGTAATGCCATCTAAAACTTTAAGTAGCTCTGTGCGACCAACAAGGTCGTCGAACTTAGCAATACCCATAGACGCCATGATTTCACGCACTTCTTGAGCAATAAACTTGAAGTAGTTCATTACCATATCAGGTAAGCCAATGAAGTGGTCGTCACGCAGTTTTTGATCCTGCGTTGCAACACCGGTCGCACAGTTGTTCAAGTGGCAAATACGTAGATATTTACAGCCTAAAGCCACCATTGGACCTGTACCAAAACCAAAGCTCTCAGCGCCTAAAATACCGGCTTTTACTACGTCTAAGCCTGTTTTCAAACCACCGTCGGTTTGAACGCGTACTTTGTGACGTAAGCCGTTTTCAATAAGCGCTTGCTGAGTTTCAGATAAACCAAGCTCAAATGGGCTACCCGCATACTTAACTGATGTTAGCGGGCTTGCACCTGTACCGCCGTCGTAACCTGAAACGGTGATAAGGTCGGCATAGGCTTTCGCTACACCTGTTGCAATGGTGCCAACACCCGGCTCAGATACTAGCTTAACGGATATAAGTGCCGTTGGATTAACCTGTTTCAAATCGAAAATTAGCTGTGCCAAATCTTCAATTGAGTAAATATCGTGGTGTGGAGGTGGTGAAATAAGGGTTACACCTGGCACAGAGAAACGTAGCTGTGCGATGTATTTATTTACCTTATCGCCGGGAAGCTGACCGCCTTCACCCGGTTTTGCTCCCTGCGCCACTTTAATTTGAATAACGTTTGCGTTAACCAAATAGTGAGGCGTTACACCAAAGCGACCTGAAGCCACCTGCTTAATTTTAGAGTTCTTTTCAGTTCCAAAGCGAGAAGGGTGTTCGCCACCTTCCCCAGAGTTAGACTGACCGCCCAGGCGGTTCATGGCAATTGCTAGTGCTTCGTGCGCTTCAGGGCTTAGTGCACCAATTGACATTGCCGCAGTATCAAAGCGTGGGAATAAGTTTTCCGGTGCTTCTACTTTACTAATATCAATAGGGTCGCAATCAGGGTTTATAGCTAGCAAGTCGCGAATGTGCGCAGGCGCACGCTCGTTAACAAGCTTTGCATATTGCTGGTAGTCGTCGTAGTTACCAGACACCACAGCCTTTTGAAGCGTACTGACTACGTCTGGGTTATAGGCGTGATATTCGCCACCGTGCACGTATTTAAGCAAGCCGCCGTGATCGACAGATTTACGCTTAAGCCAAGCAATACGGTTTAGGTTGATAAGATCTTGCTGGAAATCATCGAAGCCCGCACCTTGAATGCGTGAGGTCACACCTTTAAAGCATAACTTCATCACTTCGTTGTTAATACCCACTGCTTCAAACAGTTTAGAGCTACGGTAGCTAGCAACAGTGCTAATACCCATTTTCGACATGATCTTGTACAAGCCTTTGTTGATACCCTTACGGTAGTTCAACGTGGCCTGCATAGGAGAAATATCTAGCTCGCCTTTTTCACAAAGCTGCTCAATAGTTTCATATGCTAGGAATGGGTAAACCGCAGTGGCACCTAAGCCAATCAACACCGCGAAATGGTGTGGATCGCGGGCACTTGCTGTCTCAACAACAACGTTAGCATCGCAGCGTAATGACTTTTCAACTAAGCGACGTTGTACCGCACCAACTGCCATCGCTGCAGGGATAACCAAGCGATTTTGTTTAATGTTTCTGTCAGACAGAATAACGAACGCAGCACGCTTGTTTTTAACCAGCATCTCGACTTCGTTACACACGCGCTCGATGGCTTTCTTCAAACCTTCTTGCGGCGCATATTGAAGCTCAACGACTTCTGAGTAGTAGTTGTCTGGGTTAAATTCGCGCAGTTGCTTAAGGTCGGTATACATTAGCACTGGCGAGTCAAACAATACGCGGTCAGCGTAACCTGAGGTTTCGCTAAATACGTTTTGCTCGCGGCCAATACAGGTTGCCAACGACATAACGTGGTTTTCACGTAGCGGGTCGATAGGCGGGTTAGTAACCTGTGCGAATTGCTGACGGAAATAGTCGTAAACCGTACGTTGGCGCGAGGACATAACCGCCATTGGCGTGTCATCACCCATTGAACCAACAGCTTCTTGACCGTCTTTCGCGAGTACTTTTACAACTTGTTGAATTTCTTCATAGCTGTAGGCGTGTAGCTTGTGGTACACCGCCATGGCATCGTCGTCAAACACGCGTTTACCAATTAATGACGCATCAAGCTTTTCAATTGGTGTAAGTCGACGAATATGCTTATCTAGCCACTCTTTATAAGGGTGACGTGCTTTTAAGTCTTCATCAATTTCAGTAGAGCGCCAGATTTTGCCTGTGTATGTGTCTACAGCAAGCATTTCACCTGGGCCTACACGGCCTTTTTCAATTACGTCAGCTTGCTCGTAATCCCAGATACCTACTTCTGAGGCTAGGGTAATGAAACCGTTCTTAGTAATAACGTAACGAGCAGGACGTAGACCATTTCTATCAAGGTTACAGGCAACGTGGCGACCGTTAGTCAAAACGATACCCGCTGGGCCGTCCCATGGTTCCATGTGCATAGAGTTAAACTCGTAAAATGCACGAAGATCATCGTCCATGGTCTTGTTGTTTTGATAGGCGGGTGGAACAAGTAACCGCATAGCACGGAATAAATCCATACCGCCGGCTAAGAATAGCTCCAGCATGTTATCCAGCGAGGATGAGTCTGATCCTTCAGTATTAACGAAAGGGGCTGCATCTTTAAGATCTGGAATAAGTGGCGTTGCGAATTTAGCAGCACGTGCCATGGCCCAGTCGCGGTTTCCTTTAATGGTGTTAATCTCACCGTTGTGCGCAAGGAAGCGGAAAGGCTGAGCAAGCGGCCAGCGTGGTAGTGTATTTGTTGAAAAGCGTTGGTGGAAAACGCAAATTGCGCTTTGCATACGCTCATCGGCAAGATCGTGATAAAAGGCAGGTAAGTCTTTTGGCATTACCAAGCCTTTGTAGATCGTTACCAAGCCTGACAAACAAGCTACGTAAAAATCGGGATCTTTCTCAAGACGTTTCTCAGCGCGGCGGCGGATCATATACAAACGACGCTCAAGGTCGCGTTTTCTCCAACCTGCTGGCGCGTTCACAAATACCTGTTCAATTTGTGGAACACCCGTTAGCGCTAATTCACCCAGTACTGAGTGGTCGACAGGCACTTCGCGCCAACCCACTACTGAAAGTGTTTCTTTTTCTAGTTCTTCATTAAGTACTTCACGCGCGGCTTGCGCAAGTACCGGGTCCTGACTTAAGAAAATCATGCCCACGCCGTATTTTTTGCTGAGTTTCCAGCCATTTTCTTCGGCGATTGCATGGAAGAACGCATCCGGTTTCTGTAGTAATAAACCACAGCCGTCACCGGTTTTCCCGTCGGCGGCGATACCGCCACGATGCTGCATACGGTCAAGACCGTGTATTGCAGTAGTTACCAATTCATGACTGGCTTCCCCATGAGTGTGAGCGATTAAGCCAAACCCACAGTTGTCCCGGGAATCATTGGGATTATATAAACTCATCTCTTAACTCCTTCAACCTTTTGACTGGGCAAGGTATGCGTTGCGTGTAGATGCGCCTAGGTTTGCGTATCACAACATTATTAGACGTCTTTTATGCCTGCGAGCGGTATTGCTCGCGGCGTGCGCCTTTCTTGTCGTTATTTTATTATTAGAGGATTCCAGTCGTTTCCGCATTTTTATGCATTATTGCGATGCGGGCCGTACAAAATACCCACATTAAAAACTAAAATCAAACGCTAAAAGTATAAGCTTTATAGTGAATTAGTATAAATATAATTAAATGTTTATTAATCAGTTGCTTACGTGTCGTCATTTATGTTTGTAACAAAAATGTTATCAGTATTGCAAAGTGAATAACTCACCCCTTATAAATGATATTACTTCTCATTTGCGTTTTATTAATGAATAAATATGCTTTGAAATTGATGTTTTATGTTGTCAGTAGCGGTTTGCGGTGTATTTTTATTAATTTGTAAAGCTATGGTTCCACTAATATAAGTAGTTTGCTATATTGGTTGAAAATTAACCACAGGTAAGGCTCGTGGTGCGCTGAAGGATGTTGATAGAGAGCCCTGTGTGGGAATTGAGTGTACGCTTATGTGAAAGGCGAAGAATAAAAATTCACTGTGGTGGCGTGCTGTTAAGACAATAAGGATTATTGTATGAATACACTACATGCTTCACCACTGCCTATATTTAGTATAGATGATCATATTCTAACTGGCGACAATATCACCTTCAGGCTTTCTCCTAATACATCTGGGCGTTTTCAATCTGGATCTCCCGATACTATTGTTATTCATTTTACCGCCGGTAGTAGCCTTTCATCTTCGGTGAATGTCTTGACCAATGCCGATAGCGGTGTGTCAGCTCATTTTGCCGTTGGACGCAATGGTGACATTGTCCAAATGCTTCCGACTAATAAAATAGCGTGGCACGCAGGAGAAAGTTATTACGAGGGGCGTAGTGGCTTGAATCAGTACTCTATCGGCATTGAATTAGACAATGCCGGCCAGCTTAAGGCTAGAGGAGACGGCACCTTTGAAAGTTGGTTTGGCGAAATTTTTGGCGAGAATGAAGTATTAGCTGCCCAGCACATTAACCAACAGTCTATGGGCTATTGGCACAAGTACACCGACGTACAAATTGTTAGGACGCTATCGCTGTGTAAAGCGTTGTGTAGCCACTACAACATCTCTACTATCGTCGGGCACGAAGAAATAGCGCCGTCACGAAAGGTCGATCCTGGCCCCGCTTTTCCCCTTCAAAGACTCAAAGCCGCTGTTTTGCAAAGTGATAGTGAAAGGTGGGCAACTGAGTCAAGTGATTCGAATTCACAGCGAGAGGCGCATGATCAAATTCAGCGGGATCTCGCTAGCCCTGTAAAGAGGGTGGCCAATGTAAGTGTCAATTCGCTGAATGTGAGAAAAGGGCCAGATGTTTCGTACCCAACTGTCGAGAACGGTTTGAATAAGGGCGAAGTGCTAAAAATACTGGAAAAGCGAGGGGAGTGGGCGAAAGTGTCTTACACGAAGGTGGGATGGGTGAATACCAAATACATTAATGAAATTACTGAAAAGTCGCCTTTCAAATCCTAATTCTGAGCAGGGCCACAGAGTTATGCTTTGACAAACCGCATTCCCGAAAAGAGGAAAGCCTGATAGGATAACCGCAAAATAAGCTTAAATTAGACGTACATGCATTCAGATTCACCAAACGATTCTTGGGCAATTCGCTTTGCCCAATTTGTTCAGCGTTTTGGCACTCTAAAGCTCAGCATATTGTTTGTTGTTCTTTCGCTTGTGTTTACGCTAGGGGGCTCATACGTAATTCGCGTGAGCATGGGAAGCCAGGTTCAGCCCGATGACTTCATCAGTGCTGTAGTACTGACCATGTTATCTGCGCCTTGGGTACTTTATTTCTTTAGTGAGTTAATCAAGCAATTAGAAAACTCACGTACCAACTTAAAGGAAGTGGTAAGCCAGTTGGAAAGTTTGCGTGAAGAAGATGTCTTTCTTAACCGCGAACTTCAAAGCAACATCAGACAGCTTAATCACGAGATAGAGCAGCGCAAGCAAGCACAAGAAGAGCGTGAGGCGCTGTTTAAAGACTTAGAAAAAGAAATTCAGGATAAATCAGAACAAGAAGCACAAGCACGCCGCTTATCAACCTTGTTACGTTCAATCATCGATGCCTCACCAGACTTAATATATTACCGAAATGAAGAAGGCAGGTTTGCTGGTTGTAACCGTATAGCGGAGCTTATGACGGGCAAAACCGAGCAAGAGCTGCTTGGCTTAACGCCAAAAGACGTATATGAGGAAGAGCTTGCCCGCCAAATTGTAGCGAGTGATCACGAAGTTCTAGAAACCAACGCCAGTATCACAGAAGAGCTGTGGCTTCGCTTTGCTGATGGACGTCGTCGTTACTTCGAAATGAAGCGTGTACCTTTCTTCGATAAAGACGGTAATCGCCTCGGCTTGTTGTCGTTCGGTCGAGACATGACTGAGCGTAAGCAAGCTGAAAATGCTGCTGCAAAAGCAAGTACCGACAAAACTCGCTTTATCGCAACCATAAGTCATGAGCTACGCACACCGCTAAACGGTATTGTGGGCTTAAGCCGTATGCTGCGTGATACCGAGTTGAGTGAAGAACAATTTAACTGGGTAAGTACGATATACGCCAGCGCTATAACATTAGGTAATATTTTTAACGATATTATCGACCTTGATAAGTTAGACAGAGATAAGCTTGAGCTGAGTCTAAAAACCATATCGTTGAAAGACTTTACCGAAGAACTTAGCAGCATTATTCGTCTACTTGCAGCCGACAAACAGCTAGAGCTTAAAACGACAATTAACGAGCCGCTTCCCCGTCTTGTTGAAATAGATGGTACGCGCCTTCGTCAGATATTATGGAACATCCTGTTTAACGCAGTGAAGTTCACACAAAAAGGTCACGTAAGTTTAACGGTTTCATCGACAAAACCTGATGGTGATAAGGCGTATGTAACATTTGTGATTGAAGACACGGGCGTAGGTATTCCTGAAAGCGAAATTGATAAGATTTTTGCCATGTACTATCAGGTTGATCACCCTGACCACCAATCGGCCACAGGTACCGGTATTGGATTGGCAATTTGTAAGCAAATGGTCGACTTGATGAAAGGTGAAATTCACGTTTCAAGTAAAGTGGGTAAAGGCACCCGTTTTGAAATTGTGTTGCCAGTTCAAATTTCTAATAGCCCGATGAAAGTCGCGCAGCTTCAAGTGACAGGGCTCAATATCTTGTTAGTAGAAGATATTGAATTGAACGTCATGGTCGCTAAAGCCTTGCTCGAGAAGCTTGGCCAGAAAGTCGATGTAGCAATGACCGGTCAAGAAGCCATAGACAAAGTCAGGGAAAACCAATACGACCTTATCTTGCTTGATATTCAATTGCCTGACATGACAGGATTCGATGTGGCAAGTACGATTATTGAAGAAGATCTGGTTATGCAAACGCCCATCGTGGCGCTAACGGCAAACGTCATTAAAAAGCGTGATGAATACTTAGAAAACGGTATGGATGACGTTATTGCGAAGCCGATTAAAAAATCTCGCGTTATCGAGGTGTTTAACGAGCTGTTCCATGCACCACCTGCACCGCTTGAAATTGATGGCGAAGTAGAGCGCCCTGAACCTAACAAAACATTAAGTAACATTTTAGATATGGACTTGTTACAGATGTTAGTTGATACCATAGGGGATGAAATGGTGCGCGCTAGCGTTAAAGTATTCCAAGAAAAAATGCCTGAATACATGGAAATACTGCAGCTAAGCTTAAGTGCGGACGAAAAGTCAGAAGTGTGCTCACAGGCTCACAAAATTAAAGGCGCCGCTGGCTCTGTTGGTTTGGCTCGTGTACAGCGTATTGCTAATCAAATTCAGCAAGGCGACCATCCGACTTGGTGGGAGAACGTGCATGATTGGGTGGAAGAGCTACAAATGGCCGTTCAGCACGACATGAAGGCACTACACGATTGGCTGAATGAACAGCAGGTTGATGACTAGTTAGCATAACGCGCTCTTTAATAGGTAACGTAAAAAAGAGGGCTTGCCCTCTTTTTTGTTATAAAAACTGCGCTAGATAAAGCGGTCAGAGCTGCGTTGCTAAGTAGCTAAGCCTCTCCTTAAAAAAAGCGGCAGGCTGAACTTATTTATACAGTGGTAAAAGGAATTAATGCGATGACAATTAGCGCACAACAAGAAACCGTGTTTTCAAATAATCAGCTCAGTGTTGAGGAAATTCCCTCACTTCAAACGCTCGCATTACTTCCTATATCCAAAAAGTACCGGACACTAAATATCCTCTCCATTGGATTGATAGCCTTAGTGCTAATCGGTATTGCTTCTGCGTTACGACTCCAAAGCTTTTGGTCATTGCCAGAAGGTCTGCAGCAAGCCTACCCGTATGTTGTTGCTGGTATCGTCGCTGTAGGCTCTCTATGGGCGCTGTACCACTTTTTTGCTGATGTACGCATATTTTATGCGATTCGAGAGCAAGACATCAGTAAGCAGTCAGGGCTAATTTTTAGAAAACTTTCGTGCCAACCTATTTTGCGTGTTCAGCATGTAGAGGTTAATCGCGGTCCATTGGACAGGTGGGCGGGTCTTGCCTCACTTCAGGTGTTTTCGGCTGGTGGTGAAATGCACACGTTTGAAATACCTGGGTTAAGCATTGAAAGGGCAGAGCAGTTGCGTGAGTTCATTCTTGCTCATAAAGACATAGGTGCACGCTAATGACGGTATCAGAAACGCCCTCACACCAAGCGCCTACACTTAATCAGTCAAAAGAGCTGAAAGAAGATGCTGCGCTCAAGTCCCATGGGCAAGATGCTAATATGGAAGAACCGAAACTTAAAGTAGAAACGGGTGATGAGTGGCAGCGCCTCTCTCTAATTTCTATTTTGTATTTTACTATTCGCAATTTTACCAACTCGGCTCAAGTGCTTATTTATACCATTCCCGCCTTAGCCATATCGTTCAATATTTGGGATAACCTGCTGTCGCCTGAAGTACTAATCGGTGCTGGAATCCTCTTTCTATCTACCAGTGTCAGCGGCGTAATAAGCTTTTTAATGTACAAGTTTCGCGTGCACAACCAGCACGTTGAGATTCATCATGGCGTGTTTCAACGCCGCTATACCAACTTGCCTTTGTGGCGCATTCAAAACGTTAAGATAGAACGCCCTTTTTATTACCGACCTTTTGGGTACGCGCTAGTGGTGCTTGATACCGCAGGAAGTGGGAAAGAAGAAGCTAAAATTGTAGCGGTTCCTGAAGATTATGCTGAAGCGCTAAAAAAGCAGGTGTTGTATGAAAAAGCTCTGCACGATGAGGGTGACCTGGATTGTTTGCCAAATGAAGATTTATCCGACGAGCAGAGTTCATCTTTCCCCACGCCACGAACGCGCGCTAAAGCGGTAGATTCTTCCCATTCAAATGAAGAAGTATTAAATCGACGGTCCGTGAAAGACATTATTATTCACGGTATCACCAACAATCGCGTGTGGATCATACTGGGTGCTGCGGCACCTTTCTATGACGATGTGTTCGGTCTGGTTTCAGAGTGGTTAGCCGATAAAGGCTTGCAGCTTAATCAGCTGGTTGGTGAACAAACGGTTGCGTGGTGGCAATTTGGATTGTATGCCTTTGTCATTCTCATGATGCTTATGGCGTTAGTGGCACTGCTGAGTGTTGGTGGCGCGCTTTTCACTTTTTACGGCTACACACTTTCACGAACAGGTGATCGCTATATCCGTCGCAGCGGCTTGCTTAATAAACTGGAAGTCAGCATGCGAGCTTCACGCATCCAAATGATTACGGCGAAGCAAGACTGGCTGGATAAAATACTAAAGCGGGTGAATTTGTATTTTGAGCAGAACTCAACGGCTGGGCAGCAAATGCAAGAACTGATGTCGCCAAATAAGCTTATTGTGCCATCGGTAACCGAAGATGAAGCCTTCGCGCTTAGTCAAGAAGTGATGCCTGGATGTGACCTGCGAGGTCAAGATTATCAAACCATTAGTAAGCGATTTATTACTTTTTGGTTGCTTGCGGGCTGGACGTTGCCTTTTATTACCTTTTTCACTATTGGCGCTGTGTCATCCCATCTAGATATTATGCTAGGTTCACTCGTTGTCTTTAGTGCGGTATCGCTGTTACTCACGCTTAGGTGGTGGCGATGGGGTATAGCCTACGACAGTAAGTACGTTTATATAAGGCGAGGTAGAATAGGCATCGACTATCAATGCTTTGAGCCCTATAAAGCGCAGCAAGTTATCGTTAAGCAAAGCGTGTTTATGAAGCGAAGAAAACAGGCCACCGTTAAGTTTGTACTGGCTTCGGGGGCGGTGACTGTGCCGTTTCTACCAGAAGACTACGTTAATAAACTAGCAGATAGTGTGCTATTCGAGGTGGAGTCAACCAGAAGGTCTTGGATGTAACGTACACTGTTTCTTTGAGCGCTGTTTTTTTATACGTTTTTTATGCAAATAGACCGAGTTTATGTAATGGTAGGTATTTAGTTGCTTAACCTTGCGTCTATATGGATATTCTTGATTACAGTGTCATCGCGATTTACCTCATCACGTTACTCGTCATCGGCTTTAGCTTGCGTGGACAGCAGTCAAAGAAAGATTATTTTCTCGCTGGAAGAAGCTTAAGTTGGAAACCGCTGTTACTTTCAGTGATGGCGACGCAACTCTCGGCGGTCAGTTTCGTTTCCGCTCCTGCATTTGTCGGCTTCCGTGAGGGTGGAGGGCTGATTTGGCTCTCTTATGAACTAGCAGTTCCGTTAGCCATGCTTTTACTCATTACCACCGTGTTGCCTACATTATACCGAAGCGGTGTGGTGAGTATTTATGACTATCTTGAGCGACGTTTCTCTACCTCTACCCGTATTTGTATCAGTGTTGTATTTCAATTTAGCAGAGCCTTCGCTACCGGCATAATGGTTTACGCGCTATCCATTATATTGCAAGGAACCATGCAGGTTTCATCCACGCAGGCAATATTACTCATTGGTGTGATTACCGTTTTGTACTCCTTACAAGGAGGCATGAAAGCAGTTGTATATGGTGACGCGGTACAAATGGTTGTCATCGTTTTGGGCACAGCTATCTGCATTGCTTTTGGTCTTAACGCATTAGGCGGTTGGGAGCATTTTTTACAG
Source organism: Alteromonas sp. CyTr2 (assembly GCF_947311905.1). Lineage (NCBI taxonomy): Bacteria > Pseudomonadati > Pseudomonadota > Gammaproteobacteria > Alteromonadales > Alteromonadaceae > Alteromonas > Alteromonas sp. CyTr2. The sequence continues at coordinate 139,709 of NZ_CAMZMZ010000007.1, forward strand.
TTACTTCCAAGCGAGCGGGTCTCTACCCTTAATTTTTCATCTCTGGGTTTTGATGGTGACGGCTTCGGCTTTTTTCCTATGGTGCTAGGTGGCGTGATCCTTTACGCCTCATACTACGGTTGTGATCAATCAGAAGCACAGAGGGCATTGTCAGCGAAATCGGAAAGCGATCTTAAAAAGATGATGTTAGCCAATGGCATTTTTAGGTTCCCTATAACACTTCTATATTGTTTAGCAGGCTTGGTGGTCGGCACACTAGCGTTTAACGACGCCAACTTGCTTTCGCAAATTCCTAAAGATAATCCTGACTGGCTTATGCCGGTCTTTATTCTTAATTATTTACCTCATGGGCTTATCGGCTTGCTTGTGGTCGCTATTCTTGCTGCAGCCATGTCATCACTGAGCTCAGCAATAAACTCTCTTGCCGCTGTTTCGCTTGAAGATTATTTCAAGCTCACTCGGAAACGCGCAAAACCTGAAGGCTACTTGAGTCATGCTAAGTTTGCGGGCTTGCTTTGGGGAGGGATTATTTTGCTGCTTTCGCTCAATGCTGGCGATATAGCGCCTACCGTAATAGAAGCGGTGAACAAAGTGGGCTCTGTTTTTTTTGGTCCTGTCTTGGCTGTGTTTCTACTTGGCATGCTAACGAAGAAGATAAATGCCACACAGGTCAATACCGCCCTGATGTGTGGCGTGCTGACTAATTTGTCGTTCGCATTTTTTGTCGAGGACGTGTTTTGGTTTTGGTGGAATGTAACGGGGTTTGCGAGCACAGTGATACCCGCTATTATCTTGTCTGCTTTGTCAGCTAATGATGAAAACGATACAGCGACGATCACCACCTCTGGTCAACGACGCTTACTGATTGATAAGCCGATTGCAACCCTATTGCTTGGCTATTTTTGCTTATTGGTCGTTGTTTGCTACTTAATGCCGCGTTGGCTGCAGTAGACTCCGTGATTTACGCCTCTACTGTTTTGGCGACTGAGTCTCTCAGAATAATCTGATCTTTGCCCGCGTGCTTAGCTTCGTATAAGCGCGCATCAGCCACTTCTAACTGCGACTCCAAGCACTTGTGTTCCTCGGTACATACACCGATACTGCACGTAATATTAAACTTGTGATTGGTAAAAATAGTAGAGCGCACTGCATCCATAAACGCTGAAAGCGCAGATAAGTAAACCTTGGGCGGCCTTACCGATACTACGGTAAATTCTTCGCCACCGTAGCGCACAATTAGGTCGTCAGGGAAGTAATCTTTTAACAATGCAGCAAATTCCTGCAATAACATGTCACCCGTTTTATGGCCGTACGTATCGTTTACGCTCTTGAAGTTGTCAGCATCGATCATAGACACAATGACATCCTTTCTCGACGCTTTATTGGCAAATAACTCTTCTGCTCTTTCGTAGAGAAAACGGCGATTATATACCTTAGTTAGCGGGTCTAAGTTTGCTGAATTTCTAATAGTTTGAATCATTTCTTGTGATTCAAGGTTTTGCATAATTCTGCAGTAGAATTCTTCGTGATAAAACGGTTTGGACAAGAAGTCATTGGCGCCGCTTTTAATGAATTTCGAGGTCAACACGCTATCGCCGTTTGCCGATAAACCGATAAATACCAAGTCTTGCATGCGTTTTTCGTGGCGTATTGCTTTAACCAGTTCATAACCGTCCATATTGGGCATACGGTGATCGGCAATAACCATTTTAATATCGCGGTGATTATCAAGCTCTTCCAACGCTTCTAAGCCATCGTTCGCTTCATGCACCTGAAATTGGAATTTGCGAAGTAATGAGCAAATGTGATTTCGGCTCGTTCTAGAATCTTCCACTACCAACACTTTGGTAGTGAGGTTCTTTCTTAAGCGGTCTACAAGTTTAGACACTTGAAGGTATGAATAGCGAGACTCTTTTGTGATGTAATCCAGTACGCCCTGATCGAGTAGCTGAGCACGAGTAAATTCGTCGAAATTCCCAGTAAGCACGATTGTTGGAACGTTGTAGGAAAGTGCAAGTTCAACGCTCTCGCCGTTGGGCGCGTCGGGAAGGTTTAAGTCGACGATAGCTGCCAAGTAGTCGGTATCGCTCTCGAGGGCACTTTTAGCTTCCGCAAGATCTTCGCACAGATCACACGTAAAGTGAGGATTATCCTCAATAAGTTTGTTTACAATCTTTCGGACAGTGAGACTGTCTTCTACTACAAGAACTTTATACATGTGATTTACTCTCGGCACTTAGGCTTCGATAATAACCAATTGCAGACGAAAAAGCCCTCTGCAAGAGGGCTTTTTAAACTAATGTCTAAATAACTTTTATCTTATGTAACACTGTGTTGTATTAACTTTGTTCAACCGGAATACGCACAGAGCCTTCCATCAAAACACGCGCACTTCTGCTCATTACAGCTTGCTTAATTTGCCATTTGTTATCTTCAAACGTCGCTTTAGCACCTACTCTTAGCGTTCCTGATGGATGCCCAAAAGTAACTGAGTCTCTGTCACTGCCGCCTGCTGCAAGATTCACCAAGGTTCCTGGAATGGCGGCTGCGGCGGCAATAGCTACAGCTGCCGTGCCCATCATAGCATGATGAAGTTTCCCCATAGACAGTGCGCGAACCAATACATCAATGTCTGAACCCAAAATATCTTTGCCACTGGATGCTTGGTAACCTCTTGGAGGTGCAACGAACGCGACTTTTGGTGTGTGTTGCCTGTTTGCAGCTTCACCCACATCATTGATGAGCCCCATCTGAACCGCGCCGTGTGCACGAATAGCTTCGAACTTGGACAGCGCCTCGGCGTCGCTGTTTATGTCATCCTGCAGTTCAGTGCCTGTGTAGCCAATATCTTCTGCGTTGATGAAAATAGTAGGAATACCCGCGTTTATCATGGTCGCCTGAAGTGAGCCTACGCCTGGAACTTCAAGTGTGTCGACTAATCGTCCTGTCGGGAAGATTGCCCCTTCACCGTCAGCTGGGTCTACGAAGGCTACTTCTACTTCTGCGGCAGGGAAGGTGACACCGTCTAGTTCAAAATCACCCGTTTCCTGTACTTCCCCGTTAGTCATTGGCACCTTAGCGATAATGGCTTTGTTGATATTGGCTTGCCAAATATTGACGGTGGCAATGCCGTTTTCTGGTAATTTACTTCTATCTACCAGCCCATTGGTTATCGCAAATGCGCCTACGGCTGCCGTTAGGTTTCCGCAGTTACCACTCCAGTCTACGAATGGCTTGTCTATGGCTACTTGACCAAATAGGTAGTCGACATCGTAACCTTCACGTTCACTTTTGCTTAAGATAACGGTTTTGCTGGTACTTGATGTAGCACCACCCATACCGTCAGTTTGTTTACCGTATGGATCGGGGCTTCCGATAACGCGCAGAAGCAGGGCATCGCGCGCCGAACCTGGCTTTTGCGCGGCTTCTGGCAAATCGGTTAAATTGAAAAACACACCCTTACTGGTACCGCCACGCATGTAGGTAGCCGGTACTCGAAGTTGTGGCGCATACTTTGTCATGTTTTTTCCTTTCGTCGGTATGAGTGCGTTGAGGCACAGTTGAAACACGCCGTAAATACATCCTTGTAGGCTCTCGGGGCGCGTCCATGCGCCCCGAAGGTTTCAACCGTGCCTCAACGCACTCTTAAACTAAAAACTATTTTATCTGGAGAGAAGTAAGGTTGTTCGTGATTTGAAATACGCTGTGAACACATCCATGTGCGCTCCCCAGCCGCATCCTTGCGGCTGGAGGGTTTCAAATCACAAACAACTTCCAACCAAACTAGCTGATACTAGCTACGGAGGAGGTGGATTAGTTTCAGGGCCCTCAACTCGCAAGGATGCGAGTTGGGAGCCTATAGGGACGTATTTAGGGCGTGCCCTATGACTAACTTATCTCCCAGCTAAGTAAACCGATGCAATATTGGCCGAACTTAAGTGGGGGAGGTGGGTCAGTTTCAGGGCCCTCAACTCGCAAGGATGCGAGTTGGGAGCCTACAAGGACGTATTCACGGCGTGCCCTGTAACTGATTCACCTCCTCCCACTGAAAGGTCTTCCTATCACAATCAGCTAGCTTCAGCTTCTAAGAAGTCCTTGGCGAAGCGCTGTAATACCCCGCCTGCGCTGTAAATAGAGACTTCTTCTGCTGTGTCTAAGCGACAGGTTACCGGTACTTCTAATTGCTCGCCGTTTTGACGGTTCACTACCAGTGTTAGCGTTGCACCTGGTGACGGTTCGCCGCTAACGTCGTAAGTTTCTGTGCCATCTAGCTCTAGTGTTTTACGCGTAGTTCCCGGTTTAAACTCAAGCGGTAATACGCCCATACCAATAAGGTTAGTACGGTGAATACGTTCGAAACCTTCAGCTACAATCACTTCAACACCCGCAAGGCGCACGCCTTTGGCTGCCCAGTCACGTGACGAGCCCTGACCGTAGTCAGCGCCGGCTACAATAATCAGCGGCTGTCTGCGGTTCATGTAGGTTTCAATAGCTTCCCACATGCGCATAACTTGTCCTTCTGGCTCAACGCGCGCCAGTGAACCTTGCTTCACTTCACCGTTTTCAAGCACCATCTCGTTGAACACTTTCGGGTTCGCAAGGGTAGCGCGCTGTGCGGTTAAGTGGTCACCACGGTGTGTGGCATACGAGTTAAAGTCTTCTTCCGGTAAGCCCATTTTGTGGAGGTATTCACCTGCCGCGCTGCTGGCTAAAATAGCGTTTGAAGGCGACAAGTGATCGGTGGTGATGTTATCTCCCAAAATAGCCAGTGGACGCATACCTTTCATGGTGCGCTCAGCATCCATCGCGCCTTCCCAATAGGGCGGGCGACGAATGTAGGTGCTCATTTCACGCCAGTCATAAAGCGGGTTAATGTCTTTTCCGTAGTCCACGCTTAAATCGAACATTGGCTCGTACACTTTTCTGAAGTGCTCTGGTTTAACCGATTTCGCTACAATAGCGTCAATTTCTTCATCGCTTGGCCAAATATCTTTAAGCGTTACTGGGTTGCCTTCTTTGTCGGTGCCCAATATGTCTTTTTCAATATCAAAGCGCACGGTACCGGCGATGGCGTAAGCTACAACCAGTGGTGGCGATGCTAAGAATGCTTGCTTTGCGTAAGGGTGAATACGGCCGTCGAAGTTACGGTTACCCGACAATACTGCTGTTGAGTAAAGATCGCGGTCGATGATCTCTTGCTGAATTTTAGGGTCTAGCGCGCCGCTCATACCGTTACAGGTAGTGCACGCAAAGGCAACCACGCCAAAGCCTAAATCTTCCAGCTCGCTCATCAGGTTAGCTTCTTCAAGATACAGCTTAACGGCCTTAGAGCCTGGTGCTAGTGAGCTCTTAACCCACGGCTTACGGGTTAAACCGCGCGCGTTGGCATTTCGAGCAAGTAAACCTGCAGCAATTACATTGCGTGGGTTCGATGTATTAGTACAGCTTGTGATTGCCGCGATAATAACCGCGCCATCAGGCATTTTGCCTTCCTCCTCGGTCCACTTCGCTGCTATACCGCGACTTTCTAAATCGCTGGTAGGTAAACGTGCGTGTGGGTTAGAAGGGCCAGCCATGTTACGGCCAACAGCAGAAAGGTCGAACGTAAGCACCCGCTCGTACTCGGCGGTTTCTAAGTCATCAGCCCATAAACCTGTGTGCTTAGCATATTGCTCAACAAGTGCAATTTGCTTTTCCTCACGCCCTGTTAAGCGTAAGTAATCGATGGTTTGCTGGTCAATGTAGAACATGGCTGCAGTGGCGCCATACTCCGGTGTCATGTTCGAAATAGTAGCACGGTCGCCCAGCGTCAGGTGCGATGCACCTTCACCATAGAATTCAAGGTAAGCAGAGACTACGCGCTCTTTACGCAAGAATTCAGTAAGCGCTAATACAATGTCGGTAGCCGTAATACCTGGCTGTGGTTTGCCGGTAAGTTCAACACCTACAATGTCGGGCAAACGCATGTAAGACGCGCGGCCCAGCATTACGCTTTCCGCTTCAAGACCGCCCACACCTACGGCAATAACGCCAAGAGCATCAACATGCGGCGTATGGCTGTCTGTACCCACTAGCGTATCAGGGAATGCAACGCCGTCACGAGCTTGAATAACCGGTGACATACGCTCCAAGTTAATTTGGTGCATAATGCCGTTACCCGGAGGGATGACATCCACGTTTTTAAACGCGGTTTTTGTCCAGTTTATGAAGTGGAAACGGTCGTCGTTACGTCTGTCTTCGATAGCACGGTTTTTCTCAAACGCATCTTTTTCAAAACCAGCGTGTTCAACGGCTAACGAGTGATCAACAATCAGTTGGGTTGGCACAACCGGGTTTACTTTAGCCGGATCGCCGCCTTTTGCTGCAATAGCATCGCGAAGGCCCGCTAAGTCTACCAGTGCCGTTTGCCCCAAGATATCATGACACACCACACGAGCAGGAAACCACGGAAAGTCCAAGTCGCGCTTGCGATAAATCAGCTGTTTAAGTGAGTCGGTAAGCATTTCAGGGGCGCATTTACGCACCAAGTTCTCAGCCAGTACACGTGAGGTGTAAGGCAGCTTGGCGTAGGCGCCAGGCTCAATAGCATCTACCGCTTCACGGGTATCGAAAAAATCGATACCCGCGTTTGGAAGCGGTTTACGGTAATCAATATTCATAAAACCCCAACCTTAATCTTAAGCGCGTTCGCTAATAGCTGGCACTGGGCGTAGTTCTTCGCCTGTATATTCTGCTGACGGGCGAATAATACGGTTGTCAGCGCGCTGTTCCATAACGTGTGCCGCCCAACCGGTTAGGCGTGACATTACGAAGATTGGCGTAAATAGCGGCGTAGGAATACCCATGAAGTTGTACGCAGAGGCGTGGAAGAAATCGGCGTTACAGAAAAGCTTCTTCTCGCGCCACATCACTTCTTCACAGCGAACAGACACAGGGTAAAGTACGTCGTCACCCACATCTGCAGCCAGTTTTTCAGACCATTGCTTGATGATTTCGTTACGCGGGTCAGAGTCTGAGTAAATAGCATGGCCAAAGCCCATGATCTTCTCTTTGCGCTCAAGCATGCCCATCATTTTTTCTTCTGCGTCATCAGCAGAGGTAAAGCCCTCGATCATTTCCATGGCGGCTTCGTTAGCACCACCGTGAAGCGGGCCGCGAAGTGAGCCGATAGCACCCGTTACACAAGAATGCATATCAGATAAGGTTGAAGCGCAAACACGTGCAGTGAAGGTAGACGCGTTAAATTCATGCTCTGCATAAAGAATTAACGATACATGCATAACCTGTTCATGAAGTTCACGTGGCTTTTCGCCGTGAAGCATGTGAAGGAAGTGACCTCCAATTGAGTCGTCATCGGTTTCAACGTCTACGCGCACGCCGTCGTGCGAGAAGCGGTACCAGTAACAAATGATACTTGGGAAGCATGCTAACATACGATCCGTAACATCTTGTTGCTGGTCGAAGCTGGTTTCCATTTCAAGGTTACCTAGCATTGAACAGCCCGTGCGAAGTACGTCCATTGGGTGGGCATTTTTTGGAATGCGCTCTAGCACTTCTTTAAGTGCTGATGGAAGGCCGCGCATGCCGCGAAGTTTTGTTTTATATGCGTCAAGTTCAGACTGATTAGGTAGCTTGCCCTTAAGAATAAGGTACGCCACTTCTTCAAATTGACAGTTTTGCGCTAAGTCTTTTACGTCGTAGCCACGATACGTTAAACCAGAACCTGATTTACCTACGGTTGATAATTCTGTTTTGCCTGCAACTTGGCCGCGTAAACCCGCGCCACTTAACTGTTTAGCCATCTTGTTGTCTCCGGTCTTGTAAAATTTGTAAGGTACTTTTTTAAAAATTTATAAATAAAATTACATTGAACTCATCAGGCGAGTGGGGTGCGAGGCACCGAGAGAGTAGGGGCGGTGCACAGGGCGTTACCCCTTTGAGGCATGGATGCCGAAACGGAGCCCCCATGGATGGGTTCACGGCGTGGTAACGCCCTGTGTACCGTTCCAGCTTCAATGGTGCCTCGCACCTCACTCGCTTCCTGCTGTTTCGTATTCGTGTTAGTTCTTACCTTCTGCGAATAGAGCATCTAGTTTTTGCTCGTACTCGTGGTAGCCAAGATAATCGTACAGTTCCATGCGTGTCTGCATGCTGTCGACAACGTCTTTTTGGTCGCCGTTTTCAAGTATAGATTTGTAAACCATTTCTGCTGCTTTATTCATCGCACGGAATGCACTTAGTGGGTAAAGCACCATGTCGGCACCCCATTCACCAAGCTCTTCTTTATTCCATAGTTCGGTTTTGCCGAACTCAGTGATATTGGCAAGGATCGGAACGTCTAGCGCTTCAGCAAATGCACGGTAATGTTCTTCGGTTTGCACTGCTTCGGCAAAAATACCGTCAGCACCTGCTGCAACATAGGCTTTTGCACGTTCAATGGCTTTGTCTAAACCTTCTTGTGCGAACGCGTCGGTGCGCGCCATAATGAAAAAGTCTGCGTCAGTTCTGGCGTCAACTGCAGCTTTTATGCGGTCTACCATTTCTTCTGTGCTAACAATTTCTTTGTTAGGACGGTGACCACAGCGCTTTTGCGCAACCTGGTCTTCCATATGAACTGCCGCCGCGCCTGCTTTTTCCATGTCGCGAATAGTTTTGGCAATGTTAAATGCTCCGCCCCAACCGGTGTCGATGTCTACCATTAGCGGAAGATCGCACGCGCTGGTAATGCGTTGAACGTCTGCAATCACATCATTAAGTGACGTCATGCCTAAGTCCGGTAGGCCGTAAGACGCATTCGCTACGCCTCCACCTGAAAGATAAATCGCTTGGTGCCCAATAGCCTTTGCCATCATTGCAGTATAGGCGTTAATGGTGCCGACAATTTGTAGCGGTTTGTTGTTCTCTAATGCGGTTCTGAATTTCTTTCCTGCACTCATGATAATCACTCGCTTATTTGAAAGTAGGGTAGAGGTGAATTAGGTATGAAGAAGACTGAGTGGTGTTAACCATGATTAAGCTTCTTCTCAATATTATTTTTTGAATAAAGAATATGGCGACGCATTAGCATTTCAGCCAGTTCCTCGTCGCGATTGGCAATAGCGTTAACGATGTGTCTGTGTTCATCAAAGGCGGTACTTACGCGAGGGCCAGCCATACCGAGCTGTACGCGATACATACGAACAAGATGGTAAAGCCCGTCTACAAGTACGCTGATGAGATGATCGTTTTTACTGCCGGTTACAATTCTGTAGTGAAAGTCTACATCGCCGGCTTCTTGATAATAGCTTTGACCGTCTTTTACTTTATCGAAGTGGCTATCAAGCAACGCCTGCATGTCGGCAATTTCTTCATCGCTCATGTAGCGTGCAGCCAAGCGGGCGGCCATACCCTCTAATGCTTCGCGCACTTGGTATAGCTGAATAAGGCCTTCGGGGGACAGTGCAACCACACGGGCACCCACGTTAGCTTTACGTTCCACCAAGTGACAGGTAGCGAGACGATTGATGGCTTCACGAATAACGGCGCGACTGACTTCATACTTTGTCGACAATTCCATTTCACTCAGCTTACTGCCTGCTGGAATGATACCCTCAACAATATCCTTTCTTAATTGAAAGAAAGTGCGGTCGGCATTGGTGATGGCTTGTTCGCTTTTTACTAACACTGTATAGAATCTTAAAATGACTAATGTCGACAATATATGCCCATTTTGGCGTTTTTTCAACCTTAAAAGGTTTGGATTGTCGACAACGAGAGTAAGATATTAGTCTGATAGTCTTGTTTAGCGGCCTGTGTTGACAATTGTGCAATGGTTTAATGCGATACGCAAACAGAGCCATGTGTCAGCTTACGTCTATTAGGCGAACCTTGCGCAACCATATTGATTGCTACTGCCGGACGGAAGAGGGAATTTGGTAACGAAAGTTACATACAGAGGTTCTGAGCTAAAGAATGATTCAAGCCAATGGTGATTTGTTTAAAGTTTGTCCATTTGGTCTAGGTCTTCTTTACTTTATTCGCTTAGGTGTTGTGAAGAGATAGAGTAAATTATCTTTATGATATCTAATTGTTTTTATGGAATTTATATATACTTTTTGTTTGATGCTTAACCTAACCAATTAGTCTAATTTTGAAGTCTTATTTTAGTAAAAGTGTAATATTTTACTTTGCAAGATCGTAATCTAACGGTAACATATCGTTCCAGTCTTCAAGCCTAAATTCTTCGTACTGAATTTTAGAGGGCTGGAAAAGTAAGTTCTACTTTTAAAGCAGCGTTTCATTGAAAGTAAGTTTGTAATGTTTTATTGCGACTTACTTTTTTATTGCCTGTAATCCAGTATAAGCACAAGGTTATGTGCGCCTCTTAAATTAGGGCCTGTTGACCTTTGGTGTACGAATTTTGGTCTAAATGGAAGCCTTTTAATCGCGAAACAGTCCTGCAAGCCTAGCGGGCTAAGTTAAAGGACTGTGACAAAGAGTAAAAGGCTTCCATAACGACCCCTTCGGGCAGCGCCTTTGTGCCATCTATACTGCGTTGAATGTTCTCGATTTAGAACCACTAAACCGTCAAACATTCGCCTTGTCTAGATGGCACACAGACCGCTGCAAAAATGTACAACAAAGGTCAACAGGCCCTAGTGAGTTTAGTCTTTCAAAGTTCCAAAGAAGAACTTGAAGCGGCCTAAAAATATTATTACACCTAACACTCACGCAAAGGGGTTATACCATGAAAACCAATACTGACGTGTCTAAGGCACTCGCCAGTAAGCTTTCACCTGTCGCACTAGCAGTAGCGATGACCGTTCCAGCAATTTCAAATATTGCCGTTGCCCAAGAAGCAGAAGCAACTGAAGAGCAACAATTTGAAGCCATTACCGTTACCGCAACAAAACGCCCTCAAGTTATCTATGAAGTTCCAATTGCTATTAGCGCCTTCGATGGCGACAAGTTAGCTGACCAAGGTATTACTGACCTGACTGACGTTGGTAAATTCGTTCCAAACCTAAATGTTACTGGTTTCTCTGCCGGCCACACATCGTCTGTAAACCCATTTATTCGTGGTATTGGTCTTCAAGATCACCTAATCACAACCGATCCGGGTGTGAGTGTTTATGTAGACGGTGTTTATCTGGGCCGTCAGGTTGGTCAAAACTGGAGCCTAAATAATATTGAGCGTATTGAGGTACTTCGTGGCCCTCAAGGTACGCTATATGGTCGTAACTCGATTGGTGGTGCAATTAACATCATCACAAAAGAGCCAGACCAAGGTGATGTAACCAAAATCAACACTGAATTTGGTACACGTGGTCGCGTTAAAGCTGATCTTTTTGTTAACCACGGTCTTTCAGAAACCGTAGCGTTTAACATGAACCTGTCATTTAACAAGCGCGATGGTCTTGGTGAGTTCATCAACGTACCTAACGCCGAGTACGATGTTGGTGAGACTGAAGATGTTTCTGGCCGCGTTTCTCTTAAGTGGGAGCCATCAAATGACTTCCGCATGGTATTAACTGCAGATGCTAACAATGGCGACGGCGGTCTGCGTCCTTACACTGTGCTAATTGATGAAGTGGGTTCAGATCGCTATTTCGGTGGTCAGAATGGTGTTGGTGTACCGTTACGTAACACAGATGTGACACCTGAAGGCGCTGATATCTACGACAATGCAACAGGTACTGAAGCAGTAACTGGCGTGTCGAACGAAGCGCGTGGTCTTTCACTCACTACTGAGTGGGACATTAACGAAGACTACACTGCAAAGGTTGTTGCAAGCCAGCGTACATCTAAGTACAAAGCAGGTCTTGATGATGACGGTACAATTTACTCGTTAGATCAGTTCCCTGAGCGTGGCGAAGCCGATCAAACATCAATCGAACTTCAGCTTAACGGCTATATCAACGAATACACTGACTTTGTTGCTGGTGTTTACTACTTCAACGAAGAAGGTAGCAACCGTCAAGGTGACGACTCTAGTTTTGACGGTGGGGCTAACCTGCTAGAACTCGATCAAGAAACCACTTCAAAAGCGGTTTACGTTAACGTTCGCCGTGACTTAACTGATGAGCTTAGCCTTTCTGGTGGCCTTCGTTACACGAAAGATGAAAAAGAAGCATCAGCGAACGTATTTTCAGCACTTGGTACTATCTATGATTCAAATGATTGGGACGAAGTGACGTGGGAACTCGCCACTAACTACACATTTGAAAATGGCATGACAGGCTATGCGACAATTCAGTCTGGCTACCAGTCGGGTCAATTCCCAGCACGTCCTTACTGCCTAATTGGTGAGTTCTTCGGTGCAGGTGGCTTTGATGATATCGAAGGCGCTCAAGCGGCGGTTCGCGCAAATAACTGTTTTACGGCGTCTGACAATATTACTGCTACTAACTATGAAGTAGGTATTAAAGGTCGTGTGAATGATTACTTCGACATTAGCGTTGCAGTATTTAACACTGAGTTTGAAGATCTTCCTTACCAAGTAAGTCGCGTGAGCGAAGGTGGTTTCGACACCGCAAACCTTGTGGTAGAGCAAACATCACGTGGTGTTGAAGCTGATGCTACGTTTACCTATGGCAACTTCAGCATGATGACCAGCGTTGGTTATATGGATGTTGATGTTGAAGAGCAAGATGGATTCAATCCTGTAGCGCCACTTACTCCAGACCTAACCCTTGCAATTGGTCCGCAGTATACCTTTGAGCTTGATGGTGGTGATTCAATTCGCGTACGTGCAGATTACTCATATCGTGCAGAAATGTATGGTGAGCCTACTTCAGCACCTGAGCGTATGACTAAACTTGATAGCCGTGAGCTTGTTAACTTCGACATCGCTTATACGCCAGCGAATGATGCGTATACTGTTGCACTTTACGGTCGCAATATTTTTGATGAGCGTTACGACAATGCACGCTTGAATACAGGTGACTACATCCTGCAAATTCTAAGCAACGACGCAAGCGAGTTTGGTGTTAGATTCTCAACTGAATTCTAATAGCTACAACGAGTTACAATTATAAAGCCAGTCTAAAGACCTGTCTCTTATACACAAATCCCTACTAAGTAATTAGTGGGGATTTTTTTGAACTATTCCTCCAGACTCTGATCAGA